>CAJOCV010000061.1 GCA_905233785.1 uncultured Oscillospiraceae bacterium | reverse complement strand
GGACGAAGTGCCAAAGCTCCGGGCACGGGCAGTCGGGGCCGAGCATGAGCAGATGCTGATGCGCTCGGACGGCTACATGACCGCCTGGATGCTGTACCAACTCACCGGCGATGAGGAGGTCGGAACAGTCTTCCTCGGGGAAAACGCGGAGATCCTCCACAACGCCAATTGGCAGGACGTGGAGAAGAATCGCTGACTCTCATTAAACAGACAAGCGGAATCGCATCCCATCTCACCACAAGCGAAGAAACAGGCAGGAGCGTTTTATGCCCCTGCCTGTCGTCATCTGTTTATATTTCTTTCATTGTTCCGTCCGTCAGTATGTCGATTATAATCTTGGCCGCCAGGCGGAACGCGTAGATGAAGGTCTCACAATCCGTGAGCACATTGACTTCCCGCTGGGCGGTCATGTAGTCCTCGAACATTTCCTTTTGCTTTTCGGTGAGAGTGTCGGTCAGCGCGTCCCCGGCTCGGACGACTTCATCCAGAGCTTTCGCGTACTGGCTGTTGCGCTTGAAGCTGCGCTCGCTGGGGCGAACATCACCGAGATAAAGGTCTTCCAGAATCAGCATCTCGACACCTCCTCAGCAGTAGACGAGCTCGTGCAGGACGATCTCTTCCGCCCGGTTTCGGATGCTGTTCATGCGGCGTACCCACTCCATCTGATTAGCAGCCTTGAGCGCCTCGGTCACGCCTTCTTGCTCGGCCATCTGGCGAGTGAGTAGTTCCATGTGCTCCTCGCAGGTTTCGTCAATCTCGGCCAGGTGCAGACTCAGCTTGCCGGTCGTTAGCAGATTGGTGTACAGCACCGGCCGATATTCTTTCAGATAGCGCTTTCGCATCCGGCCATACTTGCCGACGGGGTTCACTTCGGTGTCTTCTATTACAAGATTGGGGAGAGAATAATCCCCAAATTTATGGTATTGGATGGTCATTTTTCTTCTCCTTTTTGTTTTTATTGGGCAATTACAGTCGCCTCTTGAATCAAAACGGCCCGCCTCTTGAATTAAAACTTGGGATTCAATTCTGTCCTGGCTGTATATGTCGCCTGTTGAATGATTCCAGTCGGATTTCAGAAGGCTGTGAATGGCATCTAAACTCTATTTTGGGCATCGATATACCTGACTGTAAAAATGACTGGAATGGAGAAGAAACGCAATGTTCTGATCATTAATATTTGTGCTCGAAATGATTTGAATTTCACTGTTTCGCGATCTTTTATACCGCAAAAAGTTGTAAAACGCTCAATGGGGTTCAAGAGGCCGCTGGTTCAAATCCAGTCACTCGGACCAAATAAAGCAGATCGTCTTCTGACGGTCTGCTTTATTTCTTTCTCTACTGACTCTTGCAATTCAATAAACGGCCGCGAAGCGGCCTGGGCGGCGTCCATCGCCGCACAGGCCGCTGGTTCAAATCCAGTCACTCGGACCAAGAAAAAGGGGCTGTCTCAAAAGGCAGCCCCTCAGTGTTATGTGTTCAGGCTTTCACCGTTCCGTCGGCGTTGAACAGCGGCAGACGCCCCAGGCAGATCAGATCGTCCCGCTCATAGGCTTCACCCTCGGCGAGAACAGACGCTCTGCCGGCAATGATGCCGCCGGCCTTCTTCACCAGCTCCTCTGTCGCCCGCAGGGACTCGCCGGTGGAGATCACATCATCAATAATCAGGATGCGCTTGCCGCAAAGCTTCTCCGCGTCCTTCTTATCGAGCACGAGCTTCTGCACACCTTTGGTGGTGATGGAGGTCACATTGACCTCAAACGTCCCGGACATGTAGGCTTTGGGGCCTTTGCGCGCCACAAAATACTCGTCCGCACCGCTCTGCCGCGCCATCTCGTAGATCAGGGGGATGGACTTGGCCTCGGGAGCCAGCAAGTAGTCATACTCCGGTGCGCGCTTTAACAGCTCCGCCGCGCAGTGCACCGTCAGTTCCACATCGCCGAACATTACGAACGCCCCGATGTACAAATCATCGGTCACCTTGCAGAGAGGGAGCTGACGCTTTAAGCCGGCAATGTCCATTTCGTAAGTCATTGTTTCACTCCTCCAGAAATTACACAGTTTTTGACTTTTTTATTTTACAGCAAATCCCGGGAAAATCAAGGGGTAAGAGGAAAATAGATCAATTTAAAAAGCCGCCGTCCACGGTGATGACCTGCCCCGTGATATAGGGGTTTTCCGCCACGGCCAGCACCATCTGCGCGATCTCCTCGCTTCTGCCGAGTCTCCCCAGCGGGATCTCGCGTGCCAGCTCCTCGAGCGTCTCCTTCCCCAGCACCTGCACCATATCGGTGTCGATGACGCCGGGCGCCACGCAGTTGACGCGAATGCCGGAGAGCGCAAGCTCCGCCGAGAGGGAGCGCGTCAGGCCGATGATGGCGTGCTTGGTGGAGGAATAGGCGGCCTCGCAGCTTGCGCCGTGGCTGCCCCAGATGGAGGAGATGTTCACGATGCAGCCGGCGTGTTCATGCAGCATATTTTGCAGCACGGCCTGACTGCAATGAAAGCAGCCGCCCACGTTCACGGCGTAGAGCCGCTGCCAGGTTTCCTCCGTGATGTCCTGAAACTGCTGCTGTTTGGCGATGCCCGCGTTGTTTACAAGCAGCGTCACCGGCCCAAGCTCCCGCTCGATGCGCCGGACCATGGACCAAACGGCCTCGCGGTCGGCCACGTCGCACTGCTGGGTGATGACCTCGCCGCCCTCGGCTCTGAGCCGTTCGGCCAGCTCCCCGGCCTTGTCGGCGCGCTCGATGTAGTTGATGCACACGGCGTAACCCTTCCGGCTCAGCGCCGCCGCGATGGCGGCGCCGATGCCGCGGGAGGAGCCTGTTACAAGCGCCACTTTTTTCATCGCTTCAATCCCTCCTCGATCAATCTGCGGGCGTTATCGGAGAGCTCCACGGTGCTCATGGCCTTGACTTTTTCCGCCGGGATCACCTCCAGAATGTCCAGATACACATCGGTAGGCCGCAGAAACAGGCGTTTTTTGACCTTTTCGGTGCCGCGCACGCAGGCGATCGCCAGCGGCACGTTTGCCCGCTGGGCGGTCTTGAAGGAGCCCGCGTGAAAGGGCAGCAGCTCTCCGGATCTGCTGCGGGTGCCCTCGGGATAAATGCCGATGGAGCAGAGATCCCGCTTCATGTAATCCGCGGCGGTCAGGATGGTTCTGAGCGCCGCGCGGTCATTTTCCCGGTCGATGGCAAGATACCCCGCGCTGTAGGCAAGATCTCCGATCATAGGGATTCGAAGATTCGAGGGCTTGGAGACAAAGGCGATATTCCATCTGTGCAGGAAACGAATGACCGTCAGCGGGTCGAACATGGAGCGGTGATTGCACACGAAGAGAAAACGGCTGTCGGTCGGCAGCTTCTTCTCCCCGCTGATATGGGGCTTTATCCCTGCGAGGACGCAGAGGAAGCCCGCGATACTGTAGCAGCCCGCCCTGGCTCTTGGGTTTTGCTTTTCGATGGGCTTTGTCCGGTCTACCGGCAGCGCCATCAGCCACCAGAATGTCACATACAGCAAAAGCAGCAGCGTCAAGACCAGCAGAAATACCGGCACGCCCAGCAGCCAGTGCGCGCCGCTTCGCGCGACGATCGCCCAGGCCGCCGCGAGCGCGCCGAGCGGGAACAAAAACGCAAAAATCATAAGCGGGTATCTCCTTTTGGAATTACCCGCTTATTTTAGCTTACTATTACTGAAAAAGCAAGCGTTTCAGCTTTTGTTCCCGTCTGCCTTATCCTTGAGCATTTCGATCGCGTTCATGATCGGCGCGGGAAAAGGCACGCCCATGAGCCCCATGTTCTCCACGATGCTCAAGAGCTCTTCGACCACAAAGGCGATCACAATTCCATCCCGGATGTAATCCGTGCCGAGCATCAGATCCAGCCTTGCGCCGATCAGCACCACCAGCAGCGCCATGCCCTTGCGGATCAGTCCTTTTCCGGCGGCCTTGCTCTCCAGCGCGCCGCCCTTACTCTTGGGGGAGACATGGAAGACGCCGGCAACAACAAGGCCGGACAGAAAATCAATGCCCATCGCAAGAAGCAGTGTCCCCATCGCGGCGTCCCAGCCGCCGAAAAGATGGGCGGCAACAGCGCCAAGGATTCCGACGATCGTCAAAATCGTATCTTTCATCTATCCTTTCTCCTTTCATCCCAGAAGCAGCTTCTGCCAGGTATCCGGCCCGGCGACGCCGTCGATTTCAATCTGCCGCGCCCTTTGGAAGCGGTAGAGCGCGCCGTAGGTTGCCGGGCCGAAGTCTCCGTCCGCGCCCCAGGGGCCGCAGCGATAGCCGCGTCCGATCAGCAGCGCCTGCAGCGACCGGACGCATTCGCCCGTATCGCCCTGCCGCAGATACGGCAGAGTCAGCGTACAGCGTTTCTCCTCCGCGGGGCACAGCGGGCTTTCCTCGCGTTCGTTCTCCCGCTCCCGACGTTCCGGCGCGTCGGCAAGCCCAAGATAATCGGGCTTGCCGTAGCCGCGGATGAACCGCCCGTCAATGTGCAGCTCCCGCAGCCCCACCGCGTCGGACTTGTTGCCCTCGATGACCCGGATCCGGTCTCCGTCCACACCGAGCACGAGCCCCACATGGTCGCTCGAGCCCCGGCAATCTCCGGCGCCGGCATCCTCCCAGTCGTAAAAGATCACATCGCCCGGGCGAGGTACGGCGAAATCCCGCTCTTCAAAGCGTCCTGCCTTCTGATAGAGCGCGATCATCGGGTCGCACGCACACTCGGCGAAGAGGATCGTCTCCAGCCCGGCCTTCTTCCCCACCGCGGAGACGAAGGCCGCGCACCAGGGGTCTTGATATGTCATGCGATAACCCCGCGGCAGAGGACGGATGCTGTTGTAAACGTCGATGATTTCCCGATGGCTTCCGTTGCTCTCCCGGCGGCCAAGCCATTCACGCGCCGCGGCGCATACCTTTTCTCTCAGTTCGTTTTCCGTCATGTCTGTCACCTCAGCGCTGGCTCAGTCCGCTCTTGTAGGTGCCCGAGGACGAGCTGCTGCCGCTTCGTCCCGTAACGGTGCTGCTGCCGCTGCTCTTGCGCGTGCTGCTGGAATCGGGGCTCTCCGTCCGGTAATAGACCGTCCTGACCACCGGCTGCCTCGTGCGCTCGAACTCTCTGCGCAGCGCCTCGGCGGAGGCGCGGCTCAGCCCCGCGGCGGTCAACTCCGCGTCGCTGGGGCTGTAACCGGAAGCCGAGATCAGCTTGACCAGATTCTGGTAGCTGTCCTGTTGCTGTTTATAACTCTGCTGAGCGGCCTTTGCCTCCTGCTCCTGCCGATAGCGCTCGTCGGCAAGGGCGTCGCGCTGGCGCTGGTACTCCGCTGCCTGTGCGGCGGCCTCCTGCGCCCGTTGTCCTTCGAGCCGCTGATAAGCCAGGTCATACTGACCGCGCAGGGTGTCTCCCTCATCGAGATACTGCTGATAAGCCATCCCATAGAGTTCAGGCAGCGCCTCACTGAGCTTTCGCAGATACTCGTCGAACTGCTGCTGTCCCACCGTCTGTGCGTAGCTGGAGCCATAGCCGCCGGTCAGTGCGGCGGCTGCGCCCATGCTGTCGCGCATGGCGAGCCTGCCATCTTGCACATAGCGGTCGGCATAGCTGCGGTACAGGGGATCGTCTGCGGCATGATAGAGAAAGCTCTGTCTTCCCATCAGCGCCTGATACAGCGCTTCGAGCTCCCGATCGAGCTCGCTGCCTGTCTGAACCTTTTCCATACTTCCTCCTTTTACACTGCGGCGCAATCCATCCGTCTGTCCCCGCCCACCGGGGAGCGGAAAGGGAACGCCTCTGATTTTTCACCGCGGACGGCAAACAAATGGCGGGGTTTTTCCTCGCTTCAGGCTGTTCTCAGCCACATATACACCGCCAGATACGGCGGCATATTGTTGTGTGCCTGTCCGCCGCCGGTGCTTGACACCGGCTTGCTGTAGCCGCTGACGGAATAGCAGCCCCACAAGCCTGTAGACGACCATGCGAATTGCGCGTCTCCGGTCGATTCGAGCTGGTGATCGTGGCTTGGCATCTCCTGCACGGTCAATGTGTGCGCCGCCTCGCCGCCGCTGCTGCCCTGGGCATAGGCGTCGCCGGCCGCGAGCAGGAAGCGGTCCTTGATCTGTGTCCATGTGCCGTAGCCCAGCAGTTGGGCGGGGTCGCCGCTTCGTGTGGTGATAAAAATATCGCCCACCGCGTAGGCTCCGAGCCTTTCGTCCCCGATGCGTACTTCCCAGCCTGACGGCAGCTCCAGCCGCCGATCCGCCTGTGGGGACATTCCGAAGGCGACGCCCTGTCCGTTTGCGCGAAAGCGCATGGTCCAGCTGCGTCCCACGAGGCGGCGCGTGACGGTACCGGTATTGCCCACCGTATCGCTGATCTCGATTTTCACGTCGTAGATTGTGTCCGGGTCGATGGGTCCGAGGATCGTCTTCACGCCGGACGGGAGCTGTTCCGCGCTGCCGTAGCTTCCCGCGGCTGTCTTGAGATAGAGCCGGATCGCCGCGGTGTTCTGTCCGTCCACGCTGCTGTATACCGCCGTGGCCAGAGCGGCCCAGTATCGCCCGTCTTCTTCGGCGTCTCCGCCTTGACCGCAGCGGAAGACGCTCACCTGTCCGAGTCTCGGCGGGGCATAGCCGAACGGCACGACGGAAAAGCTCTCGCTCGCCGTAAAGCCCCGGGAATCGGTGACCGTCACCGTGACGCTGGTCTCCGCCGTGAGGATCGCGGTCTGATATGGCGCGGTGACCGCTGTCTCTCCGCCGCCGCTTACGCTGTAGGAAACGATACTCGCCCCGTAGCGAGTCGCGATCCTGCTCGCGTCGAAGGTGACCCGCGCCCTGCTGATTCCGGCGATATACCTTGCGATGTCGCCGCCCTTTGCCTCGTTGAACGGCGCGTGGCGGTACCAGCCGTCGCTCACGGTCGGCGAAACATCCTCCCCGCGCAGGCTCAGCGTGATGCCGACGCTGCGTGTACCGATGCTTGCCGAGCCGTAAAAGGTCTCCACCGTAATACTGGCCGCGGCGCTGGCGGTGTTTGGCAGCAGCGGCGCAAAATCCGCAATTGCGGGCGTCCAGCTCAGATAGGTGTCGGTTCCTCTTGTCTCAAGCAGCTCTGTCCTGCCCGCGCAGGAGGCCGTCACCGTGTAGCTTGCGCCGCTGCTGCCGCCGGAGAGCGTGATGCCGACCGGGCTGCCGAATGTTCCGCCCGCGGCTGCCGGGCTGGCCGGATTGCCGTAAGCGCCGGAGAGTGTGACGCTTATGTCCGTGATCAGCCAGTGATTGTAGGCGCTGTCCGACGGAAAAACCCAGAGGTAATAGGTGGTGTTCGGCATAAGCTGTACGCTCTTGCTGCCTGCGCTCGTCATCACGGGGTCGCCGTCCCAATCCGAACCGACGCCGTAGCCCGCTCCGGTGGACACGGTGCCGATGTAAGCCGCGGCGTCGGCGGTGACAGCCCAGCGGAAGTGCCCCGCCTTTTCGCTCTGCGACCAGCTTGTGCTCTCCCTGGGTTGAAGTGTGGCGGAGACCCAGGAGATTGCGGACGCGCCGGCGGCGCCGGCGGTGAAGGCAAAGCGTCCAACCAGCGCGCCGCCGTCATAGCCGACCTGTCCTGACCATGGGCTTGCGCTGCTGTTTCGAAACCATGTCGCCGTTGTGTTCATCCTCAGCCTCCCACATACTTGATTCCCAGCCCGCCGACGGCGCTGAGCAGCCAGTCCGAGCCGATCTGAAGCTTATCCTCCACGACCTCGCTTACGACGTGCAGGCTGCCGTCGGCGGCGGCAAACCACCCGCGCTTGGAACCGTTGACCCAGAATTGCCAGCCGGTCGCGGTATACAGGCCGAGCGTCTGCCCCGGCGCCAGCTCGTAGTAGTCCAACCCGTCCTCTCGGTGCACCGCGCCGGTAAACTGCAGATTCTCCGCGATGGCAATCCCGAGCGCCTGCTCTCCGGTGCCGGGATCGGTGATGATACCGCGCCGGATCTCGCCGCGGATCGAGGTGAGATAGCTGTCAAGCTCTGCCGAATGTGCGGAAACGGCGTCGATGAGCGCCTGAAAATCGTAGCTGTCCACCACGCCGCGCGCCGTGGCGGCGAAGCTTGTCTGCGCCTGCTCCATATACGCGCCGAAGTCGGATTTGGCGAGGTAACTGCTCTCCAGCTCATGCCGCGTCTCTCCAAGCTCCTGGGCAACCGTCTCCGCCTCTTGGGCGGTTTTCACGACCAGCGCGCGCAGATTGGCGGCATTCTGCCGGATGGCGGCGATGCTCTCCTCCTTTTGTTCCGTGCTCTGCGGGCTCTTCGGTTCGGCGGCAAGCGCCGCCTCATCCAGGCTTCTCGCGAGCCTGACCAGATAATCGCGGATGGCTTGGAGCTGCTGCTGCTCGCTGCCTGTCAAAATCGGTGGATACTCGTACATGTTTCCCTCCTAAAGCTCGCTGCCCGTCTCCAGGATGCGGCTCAGCGCGCAGATTTTCGCCTCGCCCTCGCCCTGAATGCGCATTTGCAGATGATCGCAGCGCCTCGGCCGGATTGGGAGCGAGACCGTGCCGTTGCCGAAAAGCTCCACCTCTCCGCTTTTGATCCAGTCACCCGTCGAATCATAGCGCAGCCAGATTGTGAGTCTGGAACCGCTCTCCATCCGCAGCGTCAGCGTATAGCGGGAGACGTATTTACGGTCCGGCGTCTGGTAATCGAGCAGCCCCGTCTCCGCCATCCAGGGAAGGCTTGCTTCCCTTGCGCCGACGCTGCCCTTCATTGCCAGCAGCGCATCGTTCCCGGCGTCCACAGCGTACAGCTCTCCGCCCGCCTGCGCAAAGCAGCGCGCGTGCAGCGCATCCTCCCGGTACCAAAGTCCGCGTTCGGTATCGAAGCAAAAGAGGCTCCAATTCCCTCCCGCGCTCTCCCGCATGGACAGATAATAGCGCCCGTCCACGCTGCCGCCTGCGGCGCTGTCGTAAGCCGTCTCGCCCAAAGCCGCGCTGACGGACTGGGGAAAGCCTCCCTGCCACACGCATACGTCGCTCCTGCTCTTGTAGTACAGGCTCTCGCCCACCACCTGCAGGCTCTTGTGGCAGCCCTGCTGTACCCCGCGGCACACGGTTTCGTCCAGCCTGTGTCCGCCCGTGGGGGAAACGCTGACCTGGTGGATGCGGTTTTCCTTGAAGAAGGTTGGCCGCCCCAGGTAGTTGATCGCGCCGGTCCACTGTCCGTCCGAGCCGACGGAGGCTGTCCAGGAGTCGGTGGAGAGTCCCAGGAACTGTCGGAAATTCTTGAAGTCCCCCAGCGCCGAGGCGTAAATCTCATTGATGTTTCGCTCCCCATCGTTGCCGTAGCGGCAGCCCCAGAGGCGGTTTTGCGCCTCACAAACGAAGTCCATCTCCGGCAGTCTCCGCCGCAGTCGGATGCTGCCCTGGGCGCTGAAGCCCTGCGCGATGAGCCCGACAAGCACAATAAAATCGCTTTCGTTTTCCCCTCCGCCCACGGCATAGAGGATTTTCTCGCCGTTTAAATCCGCCTCCGCCGCGCCGCTGATCTCCACGCCGTCGAAGCGCCGAAACAGCGCCGGCACCTGTCCGAGTGTCGGAAAGATCAGCTTGGTATAGACACGCTCCAACTCCACCCAGCTCCGCTGCGCCTGGGAGTATTGCCGCAGCACTCTCGCGCCGCCGGAGGTATCAAGCCACAGCATCGCGTTGACAGGGCTCTCCGGTTCTGTCGCGCCCACGCTGGGATCGCCGAGCTCCGCGCCCTCTCCGTCACAGAGACGGTAGCCGATCTCGCCTGTCACCGTGAGATCGGCTTCCATAGCGCCGAAATCCGATGGATCCTCTGTGTTGTAGTAGCGTTTATCCGGGAAGATGAGCACATAGGCTCCCATGCTCACAAGCTGCTTTTCCCCGGCGCTCAGATTGGTCACCGGTGTGGCGAGATGGTTTACATAAAGCGTCCCCTCCTCCACCCAGCACAGGCTGTCCTTTCCGAGCAGTCCGCCGGGGCTCTGCAAGGTTTTCACCTTGCCCCGCCGCGGTCTTGTGCAGAGCAGCGGATACTGCCGGGAAGACAGGTTTTCGGTTTCATAGAAGGCGCCGTCCGGCACGCGAGGGCGGTGGTCATAGCCTGTAAAGACGTCGGTGATGATCCTTGTCTGGCGTGAAGGGGTCAATGCCGGAAAATGCATATCTCAACTCCTTTCTGCTCTGCGGGAGGCGGAGGGCTTCTCCTCCCGCTTCTTTCACATCTTCCACCCACCGCAGCCCTTCGGCATACGTTTGCGGTTGATGCTGTCGGCGACCTGCCGCCAGGCGGCGGCCAGCAGCGCGAGGGACTGGTTATAGCGGCCGATTTCGCCGTTGTGCAGGTCGATCTGGCAGAAGAGATAGGCTGTGTACAGCTCCGTATCGTAGGGAAAAGCCACCCGCAGCTCGCTCTCCACGGTGTAAGCTGTCTGCGGCGTCTCCTCGCTGTCCGATATATGTGTCTCCTCCAGCTCCAGCCGGATCTGTCCGTCGAGCCGCTGCAGCCACTGCAGCTTCTGCGCCGCGGAATACTGGTTGGGGCGCAGCGTGTCTACCTGCGCGATCAGCTCGCCCGCCGTCATGCCCGTGCCCTCTGCAGGCTGTCCATCGTCACATCCAGGGCGTCGCGGGCACGGTCGCTGCGTGCGATCTCCCAGGCCACTTCGGCCGGTACGCTGGACTTTTTCCCCTTGGGCAGCAGATAGCTCATGCCGTTGATGCCCACGAACAGGTTGGGGTCTTCCCGCTCCGCCCCTCTGGGGACGGAGACTTCGATGCGATTCTCGTTCATTTCCAATCTCCTTTCCGAAATGCCTCCCCTGAAAGGGGCGGAGGGGTCTATTTCTCCGCCCCCTGCTTTCTCAGTTCACTTCGTCGGTCGCGGAGAAGCTGGAGCAGCTCATCACGCGCAGCAGACGCTCGGGATAGAGGATGGTCGCGCCGTTGGTCTCAAACTTGTAGCCGATGGTGGAAAACTGGTTCAGCGGGCCGCCGATCTCGCCCTTGTCATGGATGATCATTTCGAGCGCGCCGCCCTCGGGGTCGATGATGCCGAAGGCGTCCTTGCCGAAGAAGTAGCTGGCGTAGGTCTTGGTATTGGCCTTGTTCTGGTAGTCGTTGCCGCCCAGCACCGGGGCGAAGACGTTTTCGATGAAGCGCACCCCGTGCAGCTCGCCGAT
>CAJOCV010000060.1 GCA_905233785.1 uncultured Oscillospiraceae bacterium | reverse complement strand
CATCCTGCCGCTCAAGAAGGGCAGCAAGGTCGCGGTCATCGGCGAGTTTGCCCGGAAGGCCAGATACCAGGGCGCGGGCTCTTCCGTCGTCAACTGCACCAAGCTTGACCACACGATGGACGTGATCGGCAAGTTCGATCTCAATGTCGTGGGCTTTGAGGCGGGCTATCCCCGCCACGGCGCGCCCGACTCTGCCATGATACAAAAGGCCGCCGAGCTTGCCAAAAAGGCAGATTATGTGCTGCTCTATCTCGGTCTCGACGAGATCAGCGAGAGCGAGGGGCTTGACCGCTCCACCCTCGCGATCCCCGACTGCCAGATCGAGACGCTCAAGGCCGTATCGGACGCCAATCCCAATGTCATCATCGTCATGTCCGCGGGCTCGAGCGTGGAGATGCCCTGGATCGACCGCTGCAAGGCCATGGTACACGGCTACCTCTGCGGGCAGGCCGGCGCGAGCGCTGTGCTCAAGGTCATCCTCGGTGATGTAAACCCCTCCGGCAAGCTGAGCGAGAGCTACCCCTTCAAGTACGAGGACTGCTCCTCCGCCCCCTATTTCCCGGCCAGGGAGCGCACGGTGGAGTATCGTGAGGGGCTGTACGTCGGCTACCGCTACTACGACACCGCGAAGGTGCCCGTGCTCTTCCCCTTCGGCTTCGGCCTGAGCTATACTACGTTTGAATACTCAGACCTCAAGCTCAGCGAGAAGGAAGCTACCTTCACGCTCACGAACACCGGCAAGGTGGACGGCGCGGAGGTCGCGCAGCTCTATGTCCACGCGGTGAAGCCCTCGGTCTACCGCCCGAACAAGGAGCTCAAGGGCTTTGCCAAGGTCTTCCTCAAGGCGGGCGAGAGCAAAACCGTCACCATCAAGCTTGACGACAAAGCCTTCCGCTACTGGAACGACAAGACCGGCAGGTTCGAGATCGACGGCGGCGCGTATGAGATCCAGATTTGCGCCAACGTGGAGGACGTGAAGCTCTCCGGCATGGTGAACGTCAAGGGCACGAACGCCCCGGCGTGCGAGAATCTCAAGAAGCTGCCGAGCTACGTCAGCGGCAATATCAAGAACGTCTCCGACGCGGAGTTTGAACAGCTCCTCGGGCATGACATTCCCGACGGGCACTGGGCGGGCACCATCCAGCCCAACGACGCCATCGCCCAGCTCTACTACGCCAAGAGCCTCAAGGCGCGCCTGGTCTGGAAGGTCATGGATTCCATGCTGCAAAAGAGCATCGACAAGGGCGAACCCGACTTAAACATCACCTTCATCTACAACATGCCTATCCGCGCGATCGGCAAGATGGCGGGCGGCATGTGCTCGCAGGAGATGTGCGACGGTATTCTGGATATTATCAACGGTCACGGCATCGCCTTCTGCAAGGGGCTTGGTAAAATCGTCGGCGGCTTCTTCAAGCAGATGGGCGTGAGCAAGAAGCAGAAGTCGCTCGAATAAGGAGGCGGAGACATGAAAAACAACGCAAACGGTATCAATCCCATCGTGGCGATCCTGCTGACCGTACTGGTCTGCGTGCTGACCTTCGTGTTTTTCAGCGGCGGTCATATCTTCTGGGGCATCGTCTTTGCCATCATCACGCTGGACTTCGCGGCAGATGCGGTGCTCGCTCTCAAACCGAATACATAACGGGGGACGCGCATGAGTTTCTGGAAAAGCTTTGAAGAGAAAAACCCCAAGCTCGCCAAGTGGGTGCGCGAGGGCGGATTGTTCGTGATCGTGAGCAATGTGATCACGGTGTTCAAGTACCTGATCCTGCAGTTTCTGCCCAAGGCCTTCGCCGCCCTGCCGGAGACGGATTTCGGCTGGCCGGCGATCCCGCTGCACGGGAACGTGGCGGGACACGCGGTGGATTTTCAGTGGAATATCCTGGGCTATGACGCGGCGCACGGCGGCATGCGCTACTTCTTCGCCTACCTGATCGCGATGTTCATCGGCGAGGCGGCGAATTTCCCGCTGCAGCGCAACCTCGTCTTCCGCAGCAAGGGGAACGTCTGGTACCAGATCCTGTGGTACTTCATCGCCTTCGTCGTCATCACCTGCATCGTCAACTCCATCAACTGCATCTGGGTGGCGGTCGGCGGCCTGTTCGTACCCGACTGGGTGTACAACATCGTCACCGTCGTCCTCAACGGCGGCATCTCCATGGTGATCTTCTTCTTCGTCAACAAGATCATCTTCCCCGAGGGCGAAGCCAAAAAGTAATACAAAATCATTAAGGCAATACCGCATAATGCGGCAAGAGCAGATTCCGAGAAAAACCGAGTTCTGATGATGGCGCTTTTTCGCAGGAATACTTTGTGTATTGCAAGAAAAAGTGACGAACTCAGGGCGCGGTTTTTCCGGAAGATGCCGCAGGCGTATTGTGCGGTGTTGCCTATACGATTCTTCCATCAGGCGAATCGCCGCAGACTCGTACCAAGCCCGTAAGGGCGGTTAGCAGCCGCTCGCGCGGTACAATTTTACATGTTGCATAGAAATCGGGCGAAGACGTTGGCTATACGTCTTCGCCCGAAGGTCTTACGGGTTATTCGCTTGTACCGTACGATAACGCCGTGATGATACCGCAAATCTGTGAGCGGCTGATAGCCGCCCTTATGAGTTCAGGGGACTTTCTTCACATCCAGATGTTATCGCCCCGCCTCAGGGAGGCAGTGCATTTGAGTTTGCCCCAGGACCCGAAATCCTTCCGCGCTGAGGCAGAAGGAGCGAAGCCCAAAATCCGCGGCGCGGAGCCTCAGGTAAAGCGCAATCGCATCCCGTTCGGGAAACTGGCTTTTGTGGCAGTCATAGATACTACGGAGTTGGTTTTCCAGGTAGCCGGTGGTGTTTACGAATTGGTTGGGTTTTGCCGTCATGTAGAAGGCCAAGGCCTTCAATTCCGTCGCTTCCAGTCCCATGGCTTCCATGATGCCGGGATTTGGCGCAAAGCAAGCCAGACGCCGTACAGCCTCCCCCACATTGAGGTGATCCGGATGGCACTCGCTCGTGACACAGGGGTCGGGGGCGAAGATCACATCAGGCTTGAAATCAGAAATCACCCTCGCGATTGCGCGCATGAGCGCATCTTCGTTGTAAAAGCCGCCGTCGCAGAAGGGGAGGAAGCGTATCATCTTCACGCCGAGCAGGGAAGCCGAAGCCTCCGCCTCGCGTTTCCGAAGCGCCGCAAGAAGCTCTCCGCTCATCCCGGCGGGAGCGCGGTCGGTACCGAAACGCCCGTCGGTGCAAATCAGAAAGCAGACATCCTTTCCCGCGCCGGCAAGCTTTGCCGCCGTCGCGCCTGCGCCGATCTCAATATCGTCCGGGTGCGGGCCGATGAACAGGTATCGGTCGAAGCGTTCAAGCTTCGGCAGCGGCGCTGCCATGCGCAAAATCAGACGCGTAAGGCTCATTTGTGCGCCTTGAGTGCGGCGCAGATACGGTCGTACTCAGCCTCGTCCAGCGTGTAGCGTTTCTTATAAAGAATATAGGAAAGGAACATGAGCAGGCAGGGAAGAACGGTCATCACAGCGAGCAGACCGATGGACTGACCGGGATGCACCCCTTGCAGCAGTTCTTCGATCGCGGCGGTCTTCGCCTCTGCGCTCATTTCCCCGCGGTTGGTGAGCTGTTCGAAGCCCGCGATTCCGTTGGTGAAGGAGAGTACGTTGAAAACAAGGTAGGCAATGTATGCGATGGCCGCGTTCAGCGCGGAGGCAAGCTTTGTCAGGAAGGGACGCAGAGACGAGACAATACCTTCGTCACGGGTTCCGTGCTTATATTCGTTGTACTCCACGGTGTTCATAATGGAGATCATCATGATGAGGTAGAAGCCGTACTGACCGAAGTTTGCCAGCATATAGCCCACAGTGACGAGCAGGAACTTGAGATCCATCCCGGCAGCCACGACGCTGCCGGACTTGAGAAGAAGCCCTGTGCCCAGCATGATGCCATAGCCCACGGCAGAGACCAGCATGAGCACATCCATGAGCTTTTTGCGGCTGAGGTGACGGGAAATCATGGGATAGAAGAGCATCAACAAACCCGTTACCATCATGCCGAGCATCTGAAAGGTACCGAACAGGCCGCCGGAGTAGCCGAATTCCAGATAGATATAGTTCATGCCGACGCCGGAAAGTACAATGCCGTTGCCCACCTGCTGAAGCAGGAAGATGAGGGCGATCCACATGAGCTGGTCGTTGCCGGTGATGGTGGAAATGATTTTTTTAAAGCTCACGGGGGGCGCGGGCTCGTCGTTATAATTGCGCACTTCCTTGACGCCGAATACCGTAAAAGCCAGGAACGCCGGGCCGAGCAGCGCGATGATGAGCGCCACACGCCCGTAGGCGGTGACCGCGTCGCCGCCGATGGCGGAGCTGCCGGCGGTCAGCGCCGGAACCAGAGAGGCTGCGAGCATACCCCCGATACCGGCGAAGAGCGTTGCGCGGGAGGTGAGCTGATTGCGGGTGTTGGCGTCGGAGCTCAGCGCGGGCACCATGCCCCAGTAGGAGATGTCGTGCATGGTATAGGTGATGGAGTACAGCAGATATACCAGCCCGAAGAAGGCTACGAAGCCCCAGCCCTGCAGTTTGGTGTTAAAGGCCGCGTAGATGACCAGCGACGTGGTTAAGATGCCGATGACGAGCCAGGGTTTGAACTTTCCCCAGCGGGTGCGAGTACGTTCGATGATATTGCCCATGATGGGATCGTTCAGGGCATCGAAGACACGCGCCGCCACCATAATAGCGGTGATTGCGCCGAGCTGAGCCGCGTTGAGCTCACGCGTAAAGAGCACGAAGGTCAGCAGGTAGCTGTTGACCAGATTGTACATCATGTCCCGTCCGACAGTGCCGAGCGGGAACATGACGAGGTTACGCCTGGTAATTTTTTTCTCATCCATAGCTCTCTCTCCGTTCTAAATAGCGTATATACATTGTATCATTTTACGGTAAACAGCGCAAGTATTTTGCACATTTCCTTCGTTTTTCGCTATACAGGTCGGGGATGCCACCGGATTGTAACTTGCAGTCAGAGCGTATTTATGCTATTTTATAGGAAAAGCCAATGAAACCGAGGTGTTTCTATGAAAAAAGTTGTGGTTTTTGGCGGCGGGACGGGGATTTCCTGCCTGCTGTCCGGCTTGAAGCTGTTTCCGGTGGATGTGACCGCCGTCATTACCGTCAGCGATAACGGCAGCAGCACCGGCGTACTGAAGAAGGAACTGGACATTCCCGCCGTGGGCGATGTGGGAAAGGTGCTCTTGTCCATGGCGAATGTGGACGATGACTTTGTCACCCTATTGCGTTATCGCTTCAGCAAAGAGGGGAGCCTCTATAACCACCCGGTTCGAAATATTCTCCTTGCGGCGCTGATTGATATAAAGGGAAATCTGACCGAAGCAACCCGTTACATGGCTCGGCTTTTGAATATTCAGGGCACGGTCCTTCCACTGACCGAGGAAAAGGTTGAGCTTGTCGGCAAGAGCCGGGGAAAGGAATTTTTCGGGGAGGAGGAGGTCAGCGCCAACGTGCGCCATATCCGAAAGCTTACCTATGACCACAGCATCCATGTGGTGGATGAGATCAAGGAAAAAATCGAAGAAGCGGAATTGATTATTTTCAGCCCCGGAAGCCTCTACACCAGCATCCTGCCGCATCTGCTCGCGCGGGAAATTTGTGAAGCGCTGGCTGAGGCCAAAGCGCCTTTGATGTATGTCTCCAATCTTGTTACCCAGCCGGGGGAAACGGACGGCTATACCGTGGGCGATCATCTGCGAAAGCTCAACAAGTACCTGCAAAACCGCAAAATTGATCTTGTGGTTGCCAACAATTCCGAGATCGACCCTGTGATTACGGAAAAATATATTACCACCGAGAATAAACGCATCGTTCCGCTCGATACAGAGCGGATCGTTAAGATGGGCGCCCGTATCATCCAGGACAACATCTTCTGCATTGAGGACGGAAAAATCCGTCACAACGCCATGAAGACCGCGTTTCTGATTTTCTCGTATCTGATGGAGGGCGAATAATCTTCAGGGATTGCCGCAAGGCAAGAGCTTTGAGAGGAGAGCACAGATTGTAACGTTTTACTTGACAATCTGAGGAACAAAGCGTAGAGTACAAAAATAGTTCTATGTGTTTCGTATAATGCGGGTCGGCTCTCCCGGTATCTTGACATCGAATGGCTGTGATGCTATTCCGGACGCGCAGATATTATGGCCAAGGAGATATAAATAAATTGAACAGAAACAGAGAAAGCCCCAATCTCTTTCATAACTGGCTGGAGCTGCTTGCGCGGGACTATGGCGAACGGCTTGCTGTAACCTGCGATGAGGATGCGCTGTGCTATTCAGAGCTGGTGCAGGCCAGCCGAGGCTGCGCCTTGAAGCTCAGGCGGCAGGGACTGCAAAAGGGGGATCGTGTTATTCTGTCAGCCGTGAACGGAGTAGACTGGATCGTAAGTTTTTTTGGAATCCTTCTGGCGGGCGGCGTCGCCGCGTCGGCGAATTACCGCTTGAACCGGGAAGATACCATAACGATTACCCGCCTGGTTGGCGCCGGGTGGGCGATCCTGGGACCGGAGGATGCGTATGCCGAACAGCGTGCGGCACAGGCGCTCTGTGACGGCGGCATCCCCGCTAACCGGATTCTGTCCTGCCGGGAGTTGTATAGCGACGCGCTGAAAACAAGCGTTGACGAGTCCGAGCTGCGCCTGCTCACCGAGGGGATCAGCCCCAGGGACACCCAGGTCATTCTCTTTACCTCCGGCTCTACTGCCATACCGAAGGCGGTTGCGCTTTCCTCTGAGGCGATTTTAACGAATACATACGGATTTGTGGAGCTCATCGCAAATGACGTCGGTAAAATCGGATGCCCGCCGCTGCCGCTGTTTCACGCCTTCGGAATGATCGTGATGATGATGCTCTTCGATGTCGGTGCTGTTCTCTGTCTGACGCGGGAGCTTACGCCGCAGGCTGTGCTGGAGCAGATCGACAAGCGACACGCGGATACGCTCTTCTCGGTCGGCACGATCTACAGAATGCTGATCGAGCTTCCGGAATTCCACGAGAAGGGCAAGGGCAAGATCAAAAGCTGCATCTGGTCGGCTTCTGGGATGACCCCCGCTGATATGGAGCGGCTGCAGCAATGCCTTGGGGGCGCGCAGATTTTGCCCTGCTATGGGCTCAGCGAATGTGCCGCCGCTGTTTCCATTAGCGAAAGCGGTATCCCGCCGGAACGCAGGGCGGTCACAGTGGGGCGTCCGCTTCCCAATCTGGATGTACGCATCTGGGCGGAGGATCGCGGTTTTCTGCCCCAGGGCGAGCTTGGCGAAATC
The DNA here is from genome assembly GCA_905233785.1 of uncultured Oscillospiraceae bacterium. Lineage (GTDB taxonomy): Bacteria > Bacillota > Clostridia > Oscillospirales > Oscillospiraceae > Limivicinus. The sequence continues at coordinate 11,880 of CAJOCV010000060.1, read as the reverse complement.
ATCATTCATGGTCCTTGCCTTATGAACGGATATTTTGGACTTCCGACTGAAGAGCAGCCGATCGACAAAAATGGCTGGCTGCACACCGGCGATCTCGGACTCATCACGGAGGATGGACTGCTCCAGCTCAGGGGCAGGCTGAAAACACTGATTAAGAGAGCCGGTGAAAACATCGCCCCGGCGGAGATCGAGGAGGCGTTGCTGGAGGAATCGTCCATCTGTGACGCGAAGGTGATCGGGCTTGAGCATCCAATCCTCGGCGAGAGTGTAGAGGCCTGTGTTGTGCTGCGCGACGGCGAACTAAATGAGCAGCGACTGCGCGCCTTCCTCCGAAAGCGTCTGAGCCCCTTCAAGGTTCCCAGCCATATTCTTGCTTTCCCTGCCTTTCCGCTGAATACCAACGGGAAGGTCGATCAACTCCGCTTGAAGGAATTGGTCGCAGAACGGCTGCGGGAACAAGGCGAATGAGAGGATTGACATGAAAAATCACTATACCATGTTCCAGCCGCTCAAGGGTATCCTGATGCTGCTGATCATTTTCAGTCATTCGTTTTACATTCCGGAGTTTTCCTTGCCGGTAAATCCTTTGTCCGGACTTTTCAGATTCCTGTATGATTTCGCTTCTTTCACCTGTATCCCCTGCTTCTTCATGGTCTGTGGCTATGGCTTCCGAAAAAAGCCATTGCGCATTTTGATGCAGAATACCGTGCTCCCCATTCTGAGAGCTTATCTTATCACTTCCGTCATCATCCTGGTCATTCACGCGCTGCGCTCGTTCGTCGTGGGGCGGGATGTCCTGCCGTCACTTCTTCCCCGTATTCTCTGCTATGTTCTGATGGTTATTCCGGGTACGACATACTTCGGATGCACCGTGGAGAACATCGGCCCAATATGGTTTTTATGCACATTGGCTTTCACTTCCCTTATGCTCAATCTGATCCTGCAGATCAAAGAGCAGTGGAAGCAGGGCGTTGTCTGTCTGGTACTCTGCTGGCTGGGACTTTACCTGCGTGATTTTCCCCCACCGTTCTGCATCTCGCAGAGCTGCATCTGTTGCAGCTTTCTGTATCTGGGCTATCAGATTCGTCAGTTGAAACTGCTGGAGAAGAAGCTCCCCTGGTATTACACGGCAGGCGCGCTCCTTCTCTGTTTGCTTCTCTGTCTCAAAAAGTCTCATCGCATCGTCGTTTCCTATAGTTGGTTTCCCAACGGATTGGCAACCATCGTTGCGGTCTGCTTTCTCAGTTATATCCTGCTATATTATGCATCTTATCTGGATCAGCCCAAGGGTCGCTTTTTTGACGGGCTCTGTTGGCTTGGGCAATATTCGTTCCTTCTATGCTGCGTCCATCAGGTCGAAGGCAATGCGCTTCCCCTGCGAACGCTCCTCGCGCGCGTTTTGAAGGATTCTATGTGGCAGGACGCCGTTTATTTTCTCTCACGAACCATATTGTGCATTTCAATCACCTATCTGCTTGTCGCGATCGGAAAGCAAAGACGACTGCGCGCATGACCGCGGCTATTCACAAGATGAACGCAAAGCCATTCCAATGAACGGAGGGAAATATTTATGGAACAGCTATCCGTTTTGAACACGCTCAAGGAAATCATTTGTCAAGTGACAGGGCTTGCACCAGAGGAGCTTGACGAAGATGTTTCTCTTGGGGAGATCGGCATATCCTCTCTGGAAATGATGATGATTCAATCCAGACTTGAAAAGCACTTCAAAATAACCTTAAGTGTCCGGGAGCTGCGCACGGTCTCTTCGATCAGGGATTATGCCGAGATGATATGTTCGCATCAGCGCGCGGGTAACGCGGGCTGACTAAATTCTATGTGAGCTTTTGTTCCTTGAGACATCACAGCCCTCATATTTATCATGCGAAATCTCCAGGCGCCACAGCGTACCATGAGAAATGGAAGACTACGTTAACAATCTGTTAAGAACGGAAATTTTACTTGAAATAATTGAAGTAGAATGATAAGATAATTTGTCAAATTCGATCGCATAAAGGGGAATCATCATGCGCAGTTACCGTGCCGGTATCGACATCGGCTCCACCACAGTAAAGCTTTTGATCGTGGATAACCAGGGGGAAATTCTCTTCCAGGACTATCGGCGTCATCGCGCCCACACGCAGGAGACGCTTGCGCAGCTGCTGGAGGACGCGAAAGAGCGGTTGGGCGAGATCTCTCTCCGCGCCGCTATCACAGGCTCCGGTTCGATCAATCTTGGCAAGGCGTTGGAGATTCCTTTTGTTCAGGAGGTCGTCGCGGTTGCCTCAGCGCTCCGGTATGTCGCGCCCCAGACGGATGTGGCCATTGAGCTTGGCGGAGAGGACGCGAAAATCATCTACTTTACCGGCGGGATGGAGGAGCGCATGAACGGCGTCTGCGCAGGGGGAACCGGTTCCTTTATTGATCAGATGGCGGCGCTTCTGCAGACCGACGCCACCGGCCTCAATGAGGAAGCGGAGCAATACGAGCAGATTTATCCCATTGCGGCCCGCTGCGGCGTGTTTGCCAAGAGCGATATTCAACCCCTGATTAACGAAGGCGCGACAAAGGCCGACCTTGCCGCCTCGATTTTTCAGGCTGTGGTGAATCAGACGATCTCCGGCCTCGCCTGCGGAAAGCCGATTCGAGGCTGCGTGGCTTTCCTGGGCGGACCGCTGCACTTCCTGCCGGAGCTGAAAAACGCCTTTATCCGGACGCTTCACTTAGCGCCGGAGGAGGTGGTCGATCCACAAAATTCCCACCTCTTCGCCGCGCTCGGCGCGGCATTGGAAGCAAAGGACGCTGAGGAAAAACACATCGACACGCTGATCGGACGCCTGCGCGGCGGTGTTTCCATGGCTTTTGAATTAAAGCGACTGCCCGCGCTGTTTGAGGACGAAGCGGCTTACGACGAATTTTGCCACCGACATGCCCTGGCGGTCGTTGAAAAGGGGGACGTTGCCGCGTATTCCGGGAGTTGTTTTCTCGGTATTGACGCCGGCTCTACCACGACGAAGCTTGCCCTGATCGGTGAGAAAGGGGAGTTGCTGTTCTCCTTCTATTCCGCTAATCAAGGCAACCCCGTCAAAACCGCCATACGCGCCATGGAGGAGCTAAACCGTGTGCTGCCCGATAGCGCGAAAATCGTGCGCTCGTGCTCCACGGGCTATGGCGAGACGCTGCTTAAATCTGCCTTCGCGCTGGACGAGGGCGAGGTCGAGACCATCGCCCATTGCACAGCGGCGGAATTTTTCGACCCACAGGTGGACTGCGTTCTCGATATTGGCGGACAGGACATGAAGTGCATCAAGCTGCGCCATCACTCGGTGGACACGGTGCTTCTGAATGAAGCCTGCTCCTCCGGCTGCGGTTCCTTCATTGAAAACTTTGCAAACTCTCTGGGCTTTACCGCGGAGGAGTTTGCGCAGGAGGCTCTGTACGCGGATAACCCCGTTGATCTCGGTACCCGCTGTACGGTGTTCATGAACTCCAACGTCAAGCAGGCGCAGAAGGAGGGCGCAAAGGTTTCCGACATTTCCGCCGGACTGGCTTATTCCGTTATCAAAAACGCTCTCTTCAAAGTCATTAAGCTCACCGATCCCGCCGAGCTTGGCAGCCATATCGTCGTCCAGGGCGGCACCTTTTACAACAAGGCCGTTCTGCGCGCCTTTGAGCAGATCTCGGGCGTGGAGGTCACCTGCCCGGACATTTCGGGCATTATGGGCGCTTTCGGCGCGGCCTTGATCGCGCGGCAGCGCTATAGAGGGCAGGCCACGACGATGCTTTCCCTAAAGGACATCCTCCATCTCACCTACACCACCGCGACCGCGCGTTGCGGCAGATGTCAGAACAACTGCCTGCTCACGGTAAACAGGTTTCCCGGCGGAAGGCGGCATGTCACGGGAAACCGCTGCGAGCGCGGCTTGGGCGCCGTCTCTGCGGAACGCGCGCCCAATATGGTGGAGTATAAAAAGCAGCGTCTCTTTGCGTATCCGCCGCTGGAAAACGCGCCGCGCGGCGTGATCGGCATTCCCCGTGTCCTGAATCTGTATGAAAACTTTCCCTTCTGGGCGACCTTTTTCAAGGCGCTTGGCTTCCGGGTGGAGCTTTCGCCCTTCTCTACGCGCAAAATCTATGAGCTCGGCATGGAATCCATTCCCTCGGAATCCGAGTGCTACCCCGCGAAGCTTGCCCATGGCCATGTGCAGTGGCTCATCAACCACGGCGTAAAGACCGTCTTTCATCCCTGCGTGTTCTATGAGTTTCAGGAGACCGGCGGCGCGCAGAACCATTACAACTGCCCCATCGTCACCTCCTACCCGGAGAACCTCAAAAACAATGTGGAAGCCGTCGCGCGCGGAGAGCTGCATTACATCCGTCCCTTCATCGCCTTCACGAATGAAAAGACGGCGGGGGATCGCCTCGCACGGCTCTGTGAAGAGGAGTGGGGGATCTCGGAGCACGAGGTGCGTGTAGCCGTGCGCCTTGCCTGGGAGGCACAGCACAAGGCAAAGCTGGATATTCGCGAGGAAGGCGCAAGGCTGCTCCGGGAAATGGAGGCAAAGGGCGGGCGCGGCATCGTGCTCGCCGGGCGCCCCTATCACATTGATCCGGAGATCAATCACGGTATCCCAGAGCTGATTGCCTCCTACGGCTTCACGGTTTTCACCGAGGACAGTCTGCCTGTGGACTTTGAACCGGGAAGACCCGTACGCGTAAACGATCAGTGGGTCTATCACTCCCGCCTCTATACTGCGGCGGAGTTTGTCAGCCGTCGGGATGATCTGGAGCTTGTTCAGCTCAACTCCTTCGGCTGCGGTCTGGACGCCGTGACCACCGATCAGGTGGCCGAGATTCTGGAGGCCAGCAACAAGCTTTATACCGTGCTCAAGATTGACGAGGTCAGCAACCTCGGCGCAGCTCGCATCCGTGTCCGCAGTCTGATTGCCGCGATGAATATGCGCCGGGAAAAGCACATCGCCGCAAAGCCGGTCTCCGCTTCCTATCACCGCACGGAGTTTACGGAGGAGATGTACAAGCAGGGGTGGACGATTCTCGCCCCCCAGATGAGCCCGATCCATTTCTCCTTGCTTGAGCCGGTTTTCCGAAAGTACGGCTATCATATGCAAATCCTCTCCAATGACAATCGCGTCGCCATCGACACCGGCCTGCGCTTTGTCAACAACGACGCCTGCTTCCCTGCCATGACCGCCGTCGGCCAGATCATGGAGGCCGTGACCTCCGGACGGTACGATACGGACAGGCTTGCCATTATGATGACCCAGACCGGCGGCTGCTGCCGCGCGAGCAATTATGTGAGCTTTATTCGCCGCGCCTTGGACAAAGCGAATCTGTCCCATATCCCGGTCATTTCCCTGAACGCCAACGGCATGGAGAAGAACGCAGGCTTTCACATTACGCCGTCCATGCTGATGGACGCGGGACGCGCCATCGTCTATGGCGACCTCTTCATGCGCTGCCTCTACCGGGTGAGGCCGTACGAACGTACTCCCGGAACCGCAAACGCCCTGTATGAAGACCTGCGCCAGATGTGCATTGACTCGCTGATGAGCAATCAGAGCAAGAGACAGTACAAGGCGCTGTGTGAGCGGATCGTAGAGGCCTTCGATACCTTTCCCATTGATGAAGCGCTGCGCAAGCCGCGCGTCGGCGTGGTGGGAGAAATCCTGGTCAAATATATGCCCCTTGCCAACAATCATCTGGTCGAGCTGCTGGAGAGCGAGGGCGCGGAGGCCGTGGTGCCTGACCTGATGGATTTTCTTAACTACTGCGTCTACAACAACGACTATCAGCATGAGTTCCTCGGCGCGAGCTGGACAGCGGCCGCAACCGCAAAAATCGGTGTGGACGCGATCCGCGCCCTGCGCAAGCCCGCCCTGAACGCCCTCGCAAAAAGCAGACGCTTTGAACTGCCCATGAAAATTGAGGAGATTGCGGCGCTTGCAAAGCCCTTCCTCTCTATCGGCAACCAGTACGGCGAGGGCTGGTTTTTGACCGGAGAGATGGTGGAGCTGCTGCTGAGCGGCGTACCGAATATCGTCTGTATTCAGCCCTTTGCCTGTCTGCCCAACCACGTCGTTGGCAAGGGTGTGATTAAAGCCCTGCGCAGCGCTTACCCGCAGGCCAATATTGCCGCCGTTGACTATGACCCTGGCGCAAGTGAAGTCAACCAGCTCAACCGCATTAAGCTCATGCTCTCCGCCGCCCGTAAGAGCATGGAGGAATGCGCGGAAACAGCGGTATAATATTGTAAAATCGGAGGGAAGCTTTCCGGTCAGATTTGCGCCATGCTTCGTGGCTGCCTTTGCCAATACACAAAGGATTGTCGGCAGGCACCGCCTCGCCTGACGCAAATCTTCCTCGGAAAGCTTTTCCGGCACCTGAAGGTGCTTGCTTGCCAGAAAACAACGCTGCCGACTATAAAAAACTTGCAAAGCTTCCGATCATCTGCTATAATGTTTTCGACAATTGAACACCTTATCAAGAGTGGTGGAGGGAACGGCCCTGTGAAGCCCGGCAACCTGCGTTTTCGCAAGGTGCCAAATCCGGCGGTGAGACGAAAGATGAGGCTTTTCCAGAAGACTTGATTGCGCCCCGCCGAGCGGGGCGTTTTTTTGTATTCTTTTAGGAGGGTTAAAGATATGAGCCATTTTCTGTTTACATCCGAATCCGTCACCGAAGGGCATCCCGATAAGATCTGTGACCAGATTTCAGACGCGGTGCTGGACGCGATTTTAGCCGAGGATCCCGACGGCCGCGTTGCCTGTGAGACAACCTGCTCCACCGGCCTTGTGCATATCATGGGAGAAATCAGCACAAGCTGCTACGTGGACATTCAGAAGATCGCGCGCGGCGTGATCCGCGACATCGGCTATGACCGCGCCAAATACGGCTTTGACTGCGATACCTGCGGTATCATCGTGAACATTGATGAACAGTCCGGCGACATCGCGCTCGGCACCAATGATGAGGTTGGAGGCGCGGGGGATCAGGGCATGATGTTCGGCTATGCCTGCGACGAAACGCCGGAAAAAATGCCCCTTCCCATTTCGCTGTCCCACAAGCTTGCCAAGCGTCTCACTGCGATCCGTAAGGAGGGTGTTGTCAAATACCTGCGTCCCGACGGCAAGACCCAGGTCACAGTGGAATATGACGAGCAGCGTCATCCTGTGCGCGTGGACACCGTGGTTATCTCCGCGCAGCACTCACCGGAGGTTGCTCTGGAGCAGATTCGTGAGGATATGATCGAGCTTGTCATCAAGCCTGTGATCCCAGCAGAACTGCTGGATAGGAATACGAAATATTATGTAAACCCAACCGGCCGTTTTGTGATCGGCGGGCCGCAAGGGGACTCGGGCCTTACCGGGCGCAAAATCATCGTCGATACCTATGGCGGCAGCGCGCCCCACGGCGGCGGCGCTTTCTCCGGAAAGGATCCGACAAAGGTTGATCGTTCCGCTGCTTATGCCGCTCGCTGGGCTGCGAAGAACGTTGTGGCTGCCGGGCTTGCCCGTCGCTGTCAGATCCAGCTTGCTTACGCGATCGGCATAGCGGAGCCGGTCTCCGTGCTGGTGGAGACCTTCGGCACCGGTACTGTGCCCGATGAAACGATAGAAGCGGCTGTGAAGCGGGTTTTTGATTTCCGCCCGGCCGCGATCATTCGTGATCTTCAACTGAGAAAGCCCATTTACCGTGCTCTCGCCGCCTACGGTCACATGGGCAGGGAAGACCTTGGCGTTTGCTGGGAGAAGACCGACAAGGTGGAAGCGCTGCTGAAAGCGATACAGGAATAATCTTTTCCGATTTGCAGAAGATTAACAGGTCAAGACTTGACTTATTCCATAGATCTGCTATACTGATGCCGTCATTGGTTGCATGCAATCTATTTGCAAAGGACAAAGAAAGGAAGATTCGTCATGGCTGAAATCATTTTGAGTGAAGACAATTTTGAGCAGGAAGTTCTGAAATCGGAAATCCCCGTCCTGGTGGATTTCTGGGCGACCTGGTGTGGTCCCTGCCGTATGCTGGCTCCCACCATCGCCAAGATTGCCGAAGAGCAGGAGGGCAAGGTCAAGGTCTGCAAGCTGGACGTGGATGAGGAGCCGGAGATTGCCGCCAAGTACGGTATTGCCAGCATTCCCACGCTGATGGTTTTCCGGGGCGGCGAGGTAGTGAAGGCTTCCGTTGGCGTACAGCCCAAGGCTTCCATCGAGGCAATGTTTGCCTGAGAAACGCTTCTGCCTGTTGTTCGCGGCAGAAAGCGCCTCATACGTCGCAAATCCATCTCGTAAATCGCAATCTTCTTATTTCTTATCATGAATGATCGGAGACGCAAGAGTTCGCGTCTCCGATTTTCACAAAATACAGGTTGACAAATTGTGCATCCTGTCATAAAATTTTCTTGGGCGGCAGAGGCGGCGTACCGGCGTATGTTTTCTTTGTCGCCCTTTCATTGAAGCGGAAAGAGGGATTTGCTATGAACACAGTGATTGAACAATTTGGCTCCATGGTCTTTAACGACTCCGTGATGCGCCAGCGTCTTCCCAAGGAAGTGTTCAGGCAGGTTCAGCGTTCCATGAAGGACGGGCGCCGCCTTGACAGCAGTGCCGCCGTCGTAGTGGCCAACGCTATGAAAGACTGGGCCATTGAAAAGGGCGCGACCCATTTTACCCATTGGTTTCAGCCGATGACCGGCATCACCGCAGAGAAGCATGACAGCTTTCTCTCTCCGGTCGAGGGCGGACGGGTTATTATGGAGTTTTCTGGCAAGGAGCTTATTCAGGGGGAACCGGACGCCTCCAGCTTTCCCTCCGGGGGCTTGCGCGCCACCTTTGAAGCGCGGGGCTACACAGCCTGGGATCCTACCTCCTACGCGTTTATCAAGGACAACGTGCTCTGCATCCCAACGGCTTTCTGCTCCTATGGCGGGGAGGCGCTCGATAAGAAGACGCCGCTTCTCCGCTCTATGGAAGCCATCAACCGCGAGGGCATGCGCATCATCAAGCTCTTCGGCAATGCGGACGTGACTTCGATCAAAACCACCGTCGGTCCGGAGCAGGAGTATTTCCTGATCGACCGTGCCGTATTTGAAAAGCGGAAGGATCTTCAGTTTACCGGTCGCACTCTCTTTGGCGCAAAGCCGCCCAAGGGGCAGGAGCTGGAGGATCACTATTTCGGCGCGATCAAGCCCCGCGTTTCGGCCTTTATGAAGGAACTGGACGAGGAGCTCTGGAAGCTTGGCGTCATGGCCAAGACCGAGCACAACGAGGCAGCTCCCGGGCAGCATGAGCTTGCGCCGATCTATACGACCACCAATATCGCCGCCGACCACAATCAGCTCACCATGGAGCTGATGCAGAAGATCGCCAAAAAGCACGGGATGGTCTGCCTGCTGCACGAAAAACCCTTCGCCGGCGTCAACGGCAGCGGCAAGCACAACAACTGGTCGATCTGCACCAACACCGGCGTAAATCTGCTGGAGCCGGGCGAAACGCCGTATCAGAACGCGCAGTTTCTGCTTTTTGTCTGTGCGGTGCTGCAGGCGGTGGACGATTATCAGGATATGCTGCGCCTCTGCGTGGCCTCCGCCGGCAACGACCACCGTCTCGGCGCGGGGGAAGCGCCTCCCGCGGTCGTGTCCGTCTTTCTCGGCGATGAGCTGGAGGGGATCCTCTCCGCTATCGAACGCGATGAACCCTATGGCAGCAGGGAGAAGGAGCTTATCAAGGTCGGCGTTCATGTCCTGCCAAAGTTTCCGCGAGACACCACGGATCGAAACCGCACCTCGCCCTTCGCGTTCACAGGCAACAAGTTTGAATTCCGTATGCTTGGATCTTCTCAGTCCATTTCCGGCCCCAACGTAGTGCTCAATACCGCTGTCGCGGAATCTTTGCGCCAGTATGCGGACGCTCTCGAGAGCGCGGAGGATTTCGAAAAAGCACTGCACGACCTGATCCGGGATGTGATCCGCAAGCACAAACGCATCATTTTCAACGGCAACGGCTATGACGAGGCATGGATCAAGGAGGCCGAGAGCAGGGGACTGCTGAATCTTTGCTCCACTCCGGACGCTGTGCCCTGCTATCTTGCGCAAAAGAATATTGAGCTTTTTGCCAGGCACCGGGTTTATACCGAGACGGAGATCCGGGCGCGCTATGAGATCAAGCTGGACAATTACAGTAAGGTTTTGCACATTGAAGCCCTCACCATGCTCGATATGGTATGGAAGGACATTCTCCCCGCTGTCAGCGCCTATACCAAGGCGCTTGCAGATGCGGCAGTCTCCAAGAAAGCGCTGAGCCCCGAGATCGACTGCCGTTTTGAGACATCACAGGTGCAGAAGCTCAGCGCTCTCACAGCCTCGGCAGTTGCCAAGGCACAGGAGTTGGAATTCGCGGTCGCGGATGTCAAAAAACGCGCCGATTCCCTGAGCCTCGCCCGTTATTATCGAGACGAAATCTTTACCGCCATGAACGAGCTGCGCACAGTCGTGGATGAACTGGAGACCGGCACCGCCTCCGATTTTTGGCCCTATCCCGGCTATGGCGAGATTTTGTTCAGCGTAAGATGATCGTTTCGGAGAGCGAGAAATCTCTCTTCTGATGTGCTTTTCCAGCCGTCTGAAGCGCGAAACGGTCGTAAAAAGCTTACGCCTCATTGCAGAATCGTTTGAAAGCGAAGGGGGCTGTGAAAAAACTTCGGTTTTTTCACAGCCCCCTTTGTTTTGCCGTCGAGAGCCATAGTTAAAATTTTTTGTGTAATTCGTTGACTTTATCTTCTGAATTGTTATAATATCATTGAATAACATCAGAGACTTCCCGGCCGATATATCTTCTATGCCCACGCATGTTCTGTGGGAAACCGGCCTTGATACGATTCTTCAAGAAGGGGCTTTGTAAGATTTCGAGGCAGATATGACTCGGACGAAGCAGCGCCTGCCGGCAATCCTTTGGGTATTGTCAAAGGCGATCACAAAGCATGGCACAAACCTGACCGGAAAGCTTCATAGCGGTCTGTGGAGGAATCGTTTCATCAGCTTGTTCATTTTCTTTTCCAAACTGGAGGGATAGATAGCATGTATTATTATTTGAAAGAGCTCAACGTCAACAAAGGCTCCATCAATACCGGTGGGGAGAAGGCGCGCGCAGATTTTGAGCAGATCTGGGATGAGCTTGGCTTTCAGGCGCTCACCGTCGCCTATGGGAATTTAGACGGCATGGACAGGCTCTCGCGCCAGATCCATATCTATGAGAGTATGAAGGCAGGCTTTTCCAAGCTGAAGGATGGGGATGTGCTGTTTATACAGTTCCCGTTTCAGCAGACGACTGTCCTGTGTCATCAGCTGTTTCATCATCTGGAGAAAAACAACATCCGCTATGTCATTCTGCTTCACGACCTTGAGTCCGTGCGTCACGGGAAGCGTGTCTCTACTTCGCTGGTGAGAAAAGTGAAGACAACGATCACCGAACTTGAGACCATGAAGCGCGCCTCTCGAATCATTCTGCACAATCCGCCTATGGTTCAGACTCTGATTGACAAGGGAGTCCGGAGCGACAAGCTCATCACAATGGATATTTTCGATTATCTGATTCCGGACTACGACCCGATGGAGCGAAAGGGCAAGCTCGGTAAGGATAAGCCTGTCATCATTGCCTCCAACCTCCGCCGACATAAATCCACCTACGCCTACAATCTGCCCTCAAACTGCGGCTTCAATCTATACGGTGTGGACTTTTCGGGTCAATTGCCGGCAGGAAGCCGCTATTTTGGCGCTTTTCCGCCGGATGAATTGCCGCATATCATGCGTGGCAGCTTCGGTCTTGTCTGGGACGGCGAATCTGCTGAAACCTGTACGGGCATCTT
>CAJOCV010000059.1 GCA_905233785.1 uncultured Oscillospiraceae bacterium | reverse complement strand
CTCGGCGCCGAAGCCCATGGTCTTCTTGCTGCTGCGCTTTTCGATGATCTTATCCAGCCCGTCGAAGGCGCCGCCGCAGATAAAGAGGATATTTGTGGTATCCACATGGATAAACTCCTGGTTTGGGTGCTTTCTGCCGCCCTGTGGCGGGACGTTTGCGATCGTGCCCTCGAGGAGCTTTAAGAGCGCCTGCTGCACCCCCTCGCCGGACACGTCGCGGGTGATGGAGGTGTTCTCGCTCTTGCGGGCGATCTTGTCGATCTCGTCAATGTAGATGATGCCGCGCTGGGCGCGCTCCACATCAAAATCCGCCGCCTGCAACAGCTTTAAGATCACGTTCTCCACGTCCTCGCCGACATAGCCGGCCTCGGTCAGCGTGGTGGCGTCGGCGATGGCGAAGGGAACGTCCAGCATCTTGGCCATGGTCTGGGCAAAGAGGGTCTTGCCGCTGCCGGTGGGGCCGATGAGCAGGATGTTGCTCTTTTGCAGCTCCACATCGTCCTTGCTCGCGTGCAGGATGCGCTTATAATGGTTGTAGACCGCCACCGCCAGCACCTTCTTCGCGCGATCCTGGCCGATGACGTATTCGTCCAGCCCGGCCTTGATCTGCATGGGCTTCGGCAGCTTCTCAAACTGAAGCGGCAGCCCGTCATAGCCGTTCACCGTCGGGGCGGGCGCGGGCAGATCGTCCACGATGGACATGCACATGCGCACGCACTCGTCGCAGATATAGCTGCCGTTGCCGGCGATCATGCGGTTGACCAGGCTCTGGGGTTTGCCGCAGAAGGAGCAGCGGATGCTTCTCCGCTCGTCATTTTTTGCCATGTAGTTCTCCAATCTTCAAAATGGGGGAACAGAATCGTTCCCCCATCCAGCCTTGTTATCTCTTGTAGATGACCTTGTCGATCAGCCCGTATTCCTGCGCCTCCTCGGCGGTGAGCCAGCGGTCGCGCTCGGAGTCGGCCTTGACCTGCTCCGGCGTTTTGCCGGTGTTCTCGGCGAGGATTTTGTTGAGCCGTTCCTTGATCTTGAGGAAGTGCTCCACGTCGATCTCCATATCCGTGACCTTGCCCTGCGTACCGGCGGAGGGCTGGTGGATCATGATCTCGGCGTTGGGAAGCGCGATGCGCTTGCCCTTGGCGCCGGACGAGAGCAGGAAGGCACCCATCGAAGCCGCCATACCCACGCAGATGGTGGAGACGTCGGGCTTGATGTACTGCATGGTGTCATAGATCGCCATGCCGGCGGAGACGCTGCCGCCGGGGCTGTTGATGTAAAACTGAATGTCCTTGTCGGGATCCTGCGCCTCGAGGTACAATAGCTGCGCCACGATGAGGCTCGCGGTGGTATCGTTGACCTCCTCGGACAGCATCACGATGCGGTCATTGAGCAGCCGGGAAAAAATGTCATACGACCGTTCGCCGCGGCTGGTCTGCTCTACAACATAGGGAACCAAACTCATTGTATGAAACTCTCCTTTGCAATTGTCCTTATCCAAGAGAGCATATCCTTATCTTGGGAATCTTATTCGGCCTTATCTTCGTTCTCTTCCTTGGGCTCTTCCACGACGGCGGAACCGAAGATCAGCTCCTGCGCCTTCTCCTTGAGAAGCTCGGCCTTCAGCATCGCGTCGCCAAAGTAGGTCTTGATCTGCTCAACCGTGGCGCCCACGCTCTCGGAGACCTTCTTGGCGTAAGCCTCGATCTCGTCCTCGGCGGCCTCGAGCTTTTCGTTCTCCACGACGGCCTCAAGCAGCATGTCGCTGCGCACCTGGAACTCGGCGGAGGGCAGGATGCTCTGGTTCATGAGCTCGCTGTCAATACCCATCATCTCGGAAAGCTTCTCAATGGGCATGCTGCGGTCGGTCAGACCGAAGTTTGCCGCGTAGTTGCGGATGATCTCCTCGGCCTTCTCCTTGATCATCACGTCGGGCACGGTAACGGTCATGTTGTCGGTGGCCTTCTTCATGATGAGGTTGCGGAAGGAGCTCTCCGCCTGCTCCTCGAAGTTCTTCTTCATCTTCTCGCGCAGGTCGTTCTTGTACTCCTCGAGGGTATCGAACTCGGAAACGTCCTTGGCAAACTCGTCATCCGCCTCGGGCAGCTCGGAAACGGAGATGCTGTTGAGCTTGACCTTGAAGATCACGTCCTTGCCGGCGAGACCTTCCGCATAGTCCTCGGGGAAGGTGATGGGCAGTTCCTTCTCCTCGCCGATCGTCATGCCGACGATTTGCTCTTCAAAGCCGGGGACGAAGGAGTGAGAGCCCAGCTCGAGGCTGTAGCCCTCGGCCTTGCCGCCGTCAAAGCGCTCGCCGTTCAGGAAGCCGTCAAAGTCGATGTTCACGGTGTCGCCCATCTCGGCGGCGCGATCCTCGACGGAGATCTGGCGGGCGTTCTGCTTGCGCTGTTTATCAACCTCATGCTCGACCTCGGCCTCGTCCACGGAGACGGCGGGCTTCTCAGCGCTCAGCCCCTTGTACTCGCCCAGCGTGACCTCGGGGTAGAGGGTGATTTCAAAGGTGAAGGAAGCGCTCTTGTCGTCGTTGACCTTCACGTCGCTGACGGAGGGAGAGCCGACCATGCGCAGGCCGGATTCCTTGAGGCCAAGCTCAAAAGCCTCGGGAGCCAGCGCGTCCAGCGCGTCCTGGTAAAAAACCTCGGCGCCATACATGCCCTCCACAACGGCGCGGGGAGCCTTGCCCTTACGGAAGCCGGGAATATATATGCTGCTCTTGTTCTTCAGGTAAGCGCCGTTGACCGCCTTCTCAAACTCAGCGGCGTCGGCCTCGACCGTAAACAGGGCGATATTGTTTTCTTTTTTCTCTGCATTCTTGAAAATCATGTTATGACATCCTCCTCTGTTAATGCCCGAATACTATATCAGAAATATTTTGTAAAATCAATAACGAAATCGCAAACTTTACAGAAATCGCAAACTTTACGGCAATACCGGCACGGGCGTAAAATTTACCGCGTCGGCGGAGACGAGCTGAAACTTTGTCTGCCCGCGCCAGCCGTTGAAGGCGGCGGGGATGCCCTTGCCGTGGATGTGCCCGTAGAAGCATTTTTTCACGCCGTAGCGCTCCAGAAGCTCCAGGATCTCGGGGCACTCGTACTTCTGATAGATCGGCGGATAGTGGAGAAAGACGAGCTTTTCCCGCTCCCCCGCCGCCCGCAGCGAAGTCTCCAGACGCATGATCTCGCGGCGCATGATCTTTTTGTCATGCTCCACGCCGCGCTCCTCCTCATAAAACCAGCCGCGCGTGCCGCAGAGGGCATAGTCGCCGTAAAAGAGGGCGTTATTATGGAGGATGTCGATGCTTGCAAGGCCGTTTTCCGCAAAGAGCTTTTTGGCCTTGGCGGCGGTGCTCCACCAATAGTCGTGATTGCCCTTGAGGACGATCTTTTTCCCCGGCAGCGCGTCAATGAAGCGAAAATCCGCAAGCGCCTCGTTCAAACCCATCGCCCAGCTCAGATCGCCGCAGAGCACGGTCACATCGTCCTCGCCGAGCGAGGCGAAGCCCTGTTTTAACTTTTCCGCGTGATCCCGCCAGACCTCTCCGAACACGTCCATGGGCTTGTCGTTGGAGAAGGACAGGTGCAGGTCTCCGATTGCGTATAACATAAAATCCCTGTATAAACCGCGCCGGAGCGCAGAAACTATCAACGAATTTCAAATGAAACGAGGTGCCAATATGCCGAACAAAGCCTATGAGCCCAACCCCGGCGTCGGCTGCGACGTGACAGCCTGCAAGTACAACACCATCGACTGCCGCTGCAGCGCAAGCCGCATCAGCGTCCAGAATGAGAAGGCCGCCAGCAAGGGAGAAACCTACTGCTCCACCTTCTGCCCGAGAGGGAGAAGCTGAGGAAAGTGAAGAGTGAATAGAGAAGAGTGAATAGTTAAGGTGTCGCTTCGCGACATAATTATAATATGTCCCCGCAGGGGACACCATAACTTTTCACTTTTCACTATTCTCTTTTCACTACATAAACGCGTTTTCGATATGGTTCACACGCACGCGCCCGCGTTCTCCGTCAGGCGCATAAATCTCGATCACGTCAAAGCGGGGCTGCAGCTCTGTCGTGTGCTGCAGCAGGTAAAGCTGCGCCGTGCGCAGGATGCGCTCCTGCTTCTGCCGACCGACGAATTCCCGCGCCTCGGCAAAGCGATCATCCCTGCGCAGCTTCACCTCCACAAAGGCAAGCGTACCGCCGCGCCGGGCGATCAGGTCGATCTCCCCGAAGCGGCAGCGGTAGTTTCGCTCCAGAATCCGCCAGCCGCGAAGCCGCAGATAGCGCGCCGCCCGCTCCTCGCCCCAGCTTCCTTTTGTTCTGTTATCCATCAGTGCAGCTTCTTCAGAAAGCTCATGCGGTGGATCGGGGAAGGCCCGAACTCCCGCAGGGCGGCATAGTGCGCGGCGGTGCCGTAGCCCTTGTGGGCTTCGAAGTGATATTCCGGGTAGGCTTCCGCCATTTTGAGCATATAGCGGTCACGGCTCACCTTGGCAAGCACCGAGGCCGCCGCGATCTCGGCGCACTTGCTGTCGCCCTTGACGATCGGGCGGCTTGCAAGCTCAATGCCGGTATCGCGGTTGCCGTCGATGAGCGCGAGCGCCGGCTGTGGGCTGAGCTGCGCGATCGCCCGGTTCATGGCGAGGTAGGTGGCGTTTAAGATGTTGAGGCGCTCGATCTCCTCCACCTCCGCGCGGGCGACGCCGAAGCTGAGCGCTTTTTCGCAGATCACGGCAAAGAGCGCCTCGCGCTTTTTCTCCGTGAGCTTCTTCGAGTCGTTTAAGCCCTCGATCACGAGGTTTCGCGGCAGGATCACCGCCGCGGCGTACACAGGCCCGGCCAGCGGGCCGCGCCCGGCCTCGTCCACACCGCAAAGCAGCGTATAGCCCTCGTCATAGATCGCGTTTTCCAGTTCCCAAAGATCCATCTTATTCATCCGGATATTCCAGGGTCAGTCTTCCCAGCTTCCCGTCGTGGTACTCGCCGAGAAGCGTATTGGCCATGCGCTCGATGTCGTACTCCCCGCGGGAGACAAGAAAGCCCCGCTTTTTCGCGGCCTCCTCCAGAAGCTCATAGCCGTTTGCCTCGGCCCGTGGCTCAAACCTGTATCGCTCCCGGATGGCCTCCGGATAATGCTCCCGCAATCGGAGCATGAAGTTTGCCCCCAGCGTCTCCTTATCCAGCACATCGGCCTTGATGGCATTGGTGATGGCCAGCATCTCCCCCACCTGTTGGCTCTCAAACTTCGGCCAGAGGATGCCCGGGGTATCCAGAAGGTCAAGCCCTCGGTCGATGCTGATCCACTGTTTGCCGCGCGTGACGCCGGGCTTGTCCCCGGCGATGGCGGCCTTGCGCCCGGCAACCTTGTTGATGAAGGTGGATTTTCCCACGTTGGGAATGCCCAGGATCATCACGCGAAGGGGTCTGCCGCCTTGCCCCTTGGCCTCGTACTCCGCGAGCTTGTCCGCGAGCAGCCGCCTGACGGCGGGCGTAAACTCCTTCACGCCCTTGCCGCTTTTGGCGTCCGTTTCCAAAACGGCAAGCCCCTGCTGCTCCAGCTTCCTGCGCCAGGCGGCGGTAGCCTTGGGATCCGCCAGATCGCAGCGGTTCAGGATCACAAGCCTGGGCTTATCGCCCGCGAGGCGGTCAATGTCCGGGTTGCGGCTCGAGCGCGGGATGCGCGCGTCCAGGATCTCGCACACCGCGTCCACCTGTTTGATGTTGTCCTCGATCATCCGCTGCGCCTTGGTCATATGGCCGGGGAACCATTGGATGTTCATTTTTTCATAATTCATAATCCAATTTCCTTATAAGCTCTCCCTCTGGGAGAGGTGGCCGAAGGCCGAAGAGGGCTCAGTAAATCCAGCCGATTTCCGTGATCGGGAAAATGATCGCGTAGGCACGCCCCAGGATCATGCGATGATCGACCATGCCGATCTCCGCCTTGCGGCTGTCGGTGGACATGTTGCGGTTATCGCCCATGACGAACACGCAGCCCTCCGGCACCTTCTTCGGGCCGATAAAGTCCAGCTTTGTCGTAGTCACCTCGGCAATGTAATCCTCCTGAATGGGTACGCCGTCAATGTACACGATGCCGTTATCAAAGTCGATGTTCACGGTCTGCCCCTCGGTGGCGATCACGCGCTTGACCAGCGCCTTGTTGGGGTCGTAGCTGTCGGTCTTGAACACCACCACATCCCCGGCCTGGGGGGTATAAAAGAGGTTGGAGACAAACATCTTGTCCTCATTGTGCAGCGTCGGCACCATGGAGGTGCCCGACACGTCGATGATGCGCACGAAAAACACGAACAGCGACACGCTGACCACCAGCGCGATCAGCAGGCTCATGATCCAGTCATAGCTGTCCTTGCGCAGTTTCTCGCCGGGCGACAGGCGCTCGTAGGCTTCCTTTTCCAGCTGTCTTTTTGATTTTTTCTTTTCGCTCATGTCAATGCCTCACAGCAAACACAGATTTTCAAGATATTATATACCCAAACCCTTCCGTCACGCAAGTTTTATTTGCTCCTGATTCCGGATAGGTGTATAATGCGGCTATCACGTAAAGGGAGTCCGGACGAATGAAGCTGAGCGTCATCATACCGATCTATAATGTGGAAGACTATCTCGCCGCCTGTCTCGATTCGGTGATTTTGCCGGGGCGGAGAGACTATGAGATCATCGGCGTAAACGACGGCTCAAGCGATTCCTCCGGCGCGATCCTCGCCGAGTACGCCGCACGCTATCCGAAGCTGATCCGAGCCGTGAATACCGAAAACGGCGGCCTCGGGCACGCGCGAAACACCGGGATCGAGCTTGCCGCCGGTGACTATCTCCTTTTTCTCGACAGCGACGACACGCTCTCGCCCGGCGCAGTGGAGGAGATGCTGGGGCTTCTGGACGGAAGCTTTGACGTCGGTGTTTTCGACTTTGTTACCGTAAGTCCCGGGGGCAGGGAGCTGCGCTATGACAAAGGCTGTGAGCGGGAGGAAGGCAGCTTCCGCTTTGAGAATTTTCCCGCCCTGCTGCTCTCGCCGCCGAACGCGGTCAACAAGCTCTGGCGCCGCGCGCTCTTCACGCAAAGCGGCGTCCGCTTTCCGGATCGGGCGTGGTTTGAGGATCTCGCCACCATCCCCCGGCTCTACCTGCGCGCGGAAACGATCCGCTATCTTCCCCGCGCCTGGTATCGCTATCTGCGCCGCCCCGGCTCTATCACCAACAGCGCCGGGATCGAGCGCAACCGGGAAATGCTCTCCGCCGTCGCCGCCGTGTGGGACGACTACCGCCTTCAGGGAAAGACCGCGCCATACCACGACGAGCTGGAGGCTATGGCGGCCTATCACGAGCTTTTGACCAGCAGCACCCGCGTCAACCTCCTTGACCCGAAAAGCCCGGTGCAGGACGCGCTGCGGGAGGATTTTCTCGCGCGTTTTCCCGCCTGGCGGCAAAACCCCTATATCCGCCGCTGGCCGAAAAAGCACCGCCTGCTGGCAGAGCTGATCGCGCGAAGGCGGTACGGCCTTGTGCATCTCATCATGTCGGCCAACCGACTTTTAAGAAGATAATGGGGATGTGAAAAACACAGTTTTTCACATCCCCATTATATCGCTTTTTTGATCTTCAAGATCAGCTTCGAGAGCTCCTCAAGCCCGAGATAATTGAGCATCATGATCATGCGTCGGTTGCGCGTTTCCTGCTTCCAGGCGGCACAGTCTGAGAGCTTCGGGATATGCTCATGCACATAGGCGCGCAGGAGCCAGAGCACCTCGCGCTTTTCAGCGCCCGACAACAGCGAGAGCCGTTTGATCCCGTCCAGAAGCACATGGTTTATGAGCAGGTACTCATAGTCCTCCCGTTTTCCCTCCCGCTCGGTAAACTCCCGCAGCAGCTCCATGATCTCCAGAATGTCGAGGTTTTTGCGGGCGTTCTCGTTATTCATGGTGGAGACCTGCCCCACGCGGTAGTCGTACAGATCCTGCTGCACAAAAACCGTTTTCTTCGCGCGCATCAGCAGCATGGCGGAGAACGCGAAATCCTCATACCAAAGCCCCTCGGGAAAGCGAAGCTCCCCGATCAGTTCGCGCCGGAACAGCTTGTTGCAGACCGAACCCGCGGCGGCAAGGGGCTTTTCCGGCTGCCCGACCGGTAAAGAAGCCGTCTCTCCGCTCTCATGCACCGTGCGTATCCCGCACACTGCGAGGTCCGCCCCCGCATTCTCGGCGGCGGCAAGGAGCTTTTCATACATATCGGGCTCCACCCAGTCGTCGCTGTCCACAAAGCCGATGTACTCCCCTTCTGCGATGGCGAGGCCGTGATTGCGCGCTCTGCCCTGACCGCCGTTGTCAAGGTGCAGACAGCGGACGCGCTCGGGATACGCGGCGGCGTACTCCTCGCAAATCGCGCCGGAGGCGTCCGGCGAACCGTCGTCCACCAGAATCACTTCCAGTTCGTTCACCGTCTGCCGCAGGAGCGATTCCACACAGCGGCGCAGGTAGTTCTCCGCCTTATAGGCCGGAACGATGATACTCAGCATCATGGAGCCCTCCCTTCGATGTCACGCCGGTTTCATACCAGATGAGCCCCAGCACCAGCGCCAGATAGACCGATACGTTGGGCCGCCGCAGCACCGCGCCGGAGAACTGCGCAAGCCCCAGCAGAAGCCCCAGGCTCAGCGCCAGGGCAAAATTCTCCGCCGTGAGGCTTCCCTTAAAGTCAAACAGCAGCTTTTTCAGCATCCGAAACAGCACATACAGCACGAGGGCGGCATAGAGCGCAATGCCCGCATAACCGTAATAGTAGTAGATGGCCGGCCAGTCGTTTTCCAGGTCACGGATACCGTCAAAGCCCAGCTCGGAGACCTCAAAGCCCACGAGCCTGGTCTGCAGATCGCACTCCTGCCACAAAAGCCCCGCGTAGCAGAGCTTGATCTGCCGGGTGTCGATCAGGCGGGCGGCATCGGTGCTCATATTGAACCACAGAAGCACCCGCTCCATACCGAAGCGATCGAAGAGGTCGGGGATCGTCCCCACCATATAGCGGAAATAGTAGTATTCAAACACCTCGCGCACCTGGGGATCCTGAAAGCGCTGCTCGGGCGTCATCGCTGTCACGTCGATGCCCTTCTGCAGCAAAGTCGCCTCGATCTCCCCGCCGCTTGCGGCATTGGCCTGGGCGGCGCTGACCCTGGCGCGCGGCGTGTAGGGGTAAACCACCACCGAGAGGATCATCATCGCCGCAAGCACCAGCGTCATACGCCGCATGAGGCGTTTGCGGTCAACGATCGCATCCAGCAGCAGAAAGACAAGGTAGCCGCCCAGAATGGCAAACAGCGCATAGTAGCATCCCTTGGTGCCGTTGGTGAGGAAGGCCGCCGTCACGGCAGCAGGGATCAGGATCGCCCAGAATTTCCGTCCGTTCAGCACCGCAAGACATACGGCATAGACCGAAAGCGTCACAAGGATGATGCTGTGGGCGTTGCGGTTATCGTTCGTGACCCAGCCGGAATAGCCCAGCCCTTCGCCATAGGTGCTGTTGCCGGTGCCGCTAAGATATGCCGCAAGCAGGATGACCGCGAGCAGCCCCGCCGCGATCCAGAGCCCGCGAAAGGCCTGATGCTTTGTCTGTTCATCCCGGATCAGGTGAAAAAAACACACCGCCATCACCGGCATCTGCAACACCTTCACCAGATAGGCCACATCAAAATACAGGCTGATATAGCCGTTGCGAAAGCCGTTTAAAATATGCAGGAAGGAAAAAAAGCCCATGACGCCTATGGCGATCCAGAAGCCCTTCGTCGCCCGCCGCTTCAGCAGCACCGCCAGCGGCAGCGCCAGCAGGATCACAAGGCGCAGATAGCCCGCGACGGTCGCCACCTCGTCCTGGTTGAAGTAGGCCAGCACGTCGAGCAGCGGCTGCGCCGCGATCAGCAGCGTGAGCCAGTTGCGTTTGAAGAAGTTATTCATAAAGTTTTATGGCGCCTTCCGCCGGAAGACGCCATAAAACAATGGGAACGATTACAGACGCTCTTTGACCTTGGCCTTCCTGCCCACGCGGTCACGCAGGTAGTAGAGCTTCGCACGGCGAACCTTGCCCTTGCGGGTGGTGGTCACGGAGACGATGGAAGGAGAATGCACGGGAAAAACCTTCTCGCAGCCGACGCCGTAGGAGATGCGGCGCACGGTGATGGTCTCGTTGATGCCGCCATGCTTCTTGGCAATGATGGTGCCTTCGAAAGCCTGGGTACGCTCACGGTTGCCTTCCTTGACGCGGACGAGGACACGCACGGTGTCACCGACGTTCATCTCGGGCAGCTCGGGCTTCATGTAACGCTCGCTGAGAACTTTAACCAGATCCATTTTTCGATCCTCTTTCATATAGATGTTCATACCGGAGGGCTCAGCCGCGGCAGCGGACCACCTTTCTATGCTGTGCACACCTGCACAAGCTATGGTATTCTACCATAGGTTTTCAAGGAATGCAAGCACTTTTTTCGTACCCATTCAGGAAAGCACTTCGTCCAGCGCGTGAAGCACCCCTTCGTTGTACTCACGCAGATCGTCAAGGCGTTTCTCCCGTTTCCGCGCGGCGCAGAGCGCCGACACCATATTCTCCACGCCCTGCAGCCCCGGATTATAGGGCTCCAGCCGCTTGTGCATGAAAAGCGCGAGCCCCAGGCATTTGGCCTCCCAGAGCACGATCCCCTGCCCCTCATAGCGGCTCTCGAGCGCAAAGCCGTCCATCTGCTTTAAAAGCGGGAAGGGGTTTTGCAGGTTTCCTGTGAAGCGCACGCAGTCACGCAGTCCCAGGCGCTCGCTCTGCGCTTCCAGCGCCGAACGCTCCGGCCCGTCTCCGATGAGGGTCAGGTGCATATCGGGACGCTGCGCGTGTACTTTTGCAAAATCCTCCAGCAGCAGGTCAAAGCCCTTCTGGTGCACAAGCCTGCCCATGCTGCAAAGATTGTACTTTGTCTCATCCGCCGTCAGGAGGCATGGCTCCTCCGCCTTGCGGAAAATCGCCGCCGTGTCCACGACATTCGGTACCACCGCGACCGGCACATCCCGCAGCCCGGTCATCTGCCGAAAGCCCTCCACGATCCCGCCGGAGACGGCGGCAAAGCCGTCAAAACAGCGGAATTTCCCCTTGAAAAAATGCCAGAGCAGACGATACTTGGGTTCCTCGGCGTATTTAACGCGCATATCGTTGTGTATCCACATCACGCGCTTTTTCGCCTTCACCGCAAGCGCCCCGGCGGCGCACTCCTGGCTGTAGCTGTTAAAGTCCACCGCCACGTCGTAGTCCCTGTCAAAGCCCGGGAGCGGAAACAGCCTTCGGGCAAGGGCGAAGGGCACAAAGCGGCTTCCGTACGGCCAGGCTCTGCCGGAAAGGATGCGAAGCCCCGGATGCTCTTTGAGCGCATAGAAGGGCTGATCGTCAAAAACGTAGAGGTCTACGCAATAGCGGCTGTAGTCCAGATTCTCCAGGATGTTCACCAGCGCGCGCTGGATGCCGCCCACCTGCAGATCCCGCTGAAAAATGGCAATGTGCTTCATGGCTCACCGAAACACCTTCCCGTCGGCGTCAAAGGTCTCGACGCGGGTGAATTTGGCAAAGTCCGGCGCGATCTCGGGCTTTCGCTGCCGCAGCGCCTCCGCCAAAAGCTCGGGATTGATGGTCGGCTCCTGGGCGGAGAGGACGGCCTTGACACGCACTTGTTTCTCCCCCGCCTCAAAGGCGATCTCGCGGATGCCGGGGCGGATGTCCGTCTCGCCCATGCCGCGCTTGGTCTTCTTGGTGATGACGACGGAATCGGCGGCGTAGAAATCGGTCAGCGCCTCTGCCATCTCCTTTGCGTCCCGCTCGTCATATTCCATGACGCCCTCGACCGACAGCCATTTAAGCTGAGCGATCTTGCGCTCAGGCTCATAGGCCTCGAGCACGCGGATGCCCTCGGGCAGCACCGCCGTGAGCTTCGCGGGAAGCTCTGACAGGATCGGGTCTTCCTTCAATTTAAAATCCATGAGCTCGCATTGGCTCGCCGCCCCCACGGACAGGGGCAGCGCGATGGAGATCTGCGGGTGGGGATTAAAGCCCTCGGAGTATTTGAGCGCGTAGCCCGCGCGGGAAAACGCACGCTGCATCGTGTGCATCAGGTCGAGGTGGGAGATGTAGATTGCCCGCCCGGTCTTCTCAAAACGCAGTCTCAGCTTATCCATCGCAGCGGACGCCTCCTTCCAGCAGTCTTGCCGCGCCGCAGGCGGCGCATTGGTGGCGGCAGTCGGGCGAGAGCTGACTCTTGTAGGCCATCTCCCGCTCATGGAGCAGATGGCTCTTGCGCACGCCCATATCGATGTGATCCCAGGGCAGCACCGCGTCTGTCGGGATCTCGCGGTGCGCATAGAAGGCGGGATCGACCTTGCAGGTCTCAAAGGCCTTCATCCAGCGGTCGAGATCGAAATAATCCGTCCAGGCGTCCAGCCTGCCGCCCTGCCGCCAGACCTCCTCGATCACGTCCGCCACGCGGCGGTCGCCCTTGGAGAGCACGGCTTCGATGAGGCTTGTCGCCGCGTCGTGCCAGTTGTAGGTGACGTTTCGCGCGGTGATCGCGTTTCGCAGCAGATTGACCCGGCGCAGATATTCCGGGATCGTGATCATGGCCTCCCACTGGAAGGGGCTGTGGGGCTTGGGGATGAAGAGCGAGGTGGAGATCGTGATCTTCACGCCGCGGTTTTTGTTCTTCGCGTTTTCGCGCCAGCAGTGCAGCACCTGGTTTGCCATCTCGGCAATGCCGAGGATGTCCTCATCCGTCTCGGTGGGAAGGCCGAGCATATAGTAGAGCTTGACCGAATTCCAGCCGCCGGAGAAGGCGATCCTGCAGGTGTTGAGCAGATCCTCCTCGGTGACGTTTTTGTTGATCGCGTCGCGCAGACGCTGGCTGCCGCCCTCCACGGCGAAGGTCAGGCCGCTCTTGCGCACCTTCTGCAGCCGCTCCATAATGTCCATGGAGAAGTTGTCCGCCCGCAGGGAGGGCAGAGCAAGGCCGATGCTCCTCGGCTCGCAGTAGTCGAGCAGCCCATCGCAGAGCTGGGGAAGCGCCCGGTAATCGCTCGTCGAGAGGGAGAGGAGCGTCACATCCTCATGCCCGGTGTTTTTCAGCGTCTCGATCCCCTGGCGTACCAGGGTCTCGGGCTTTTTGGCGCGGATGGGGCGGTAGACGTAGCCCGCCTGGCAAAAGCGGCAGCCGCGCACACAGCCGCGGAACAGCTCCAGATTCACCCGGTCATGCACCACCTCGGTGGAGGGGACGATCGGATTCGTCGGATACGCCACCTTGTCGAGATCGGAGATGATGCGCTTGGTGACCTTCGCCGGCGCACCCTCGGTGGGCGTGACGGAGGCGATGCTGCCGTCTTCGTGATACGCCACCTCATAGAGCGAGGGGACGTAGACGCCGGGGATCTGTGCTGCTTTGACCAGAAACGCGTGCTTCGACCAGCCTTCAAGCTTTGCCTGCCGCAAGAGCGTCAGCAGCTCATTGTTCATCTCCTCCCCCTCGCCGAGGACGAAGAGGTCGATAAATGCCGCCATAGGCTCGGCGTTCACCGCCGAGGTGCCGCCCGCCCACACGATGGGCAGCAGCTCCGTGCGATCCTTCGACCGGAGCGGCAGCCCCGCCATGTCGAGCATATCGAGCACCGTGGTATAGGCCATCTCATAGCCCACGGAGAAGGCCAGCGAATCGAAAGAGCTCAGCGGATCGCCGCTTTCCAGCGCGTAGAGCGGGATCTCGGCCTTCTTCATTTCCTCGTACATATCCCCCCAGGGGGCAAAGCAGCGCTCACACCAGACAAAGTCCAGGCTGTTCATGGTGTGATACAAGATGCTCATGCCGAGATTCGACATCCCGATCTCGTAGGTATCGGGAAAGCAGAAGGCGAGACGAATGTCCACCTTGCCCTTGTCCTTGATGATCTGATTGTATTCTCCGCCCGTGTAGCGCGCGGGCTTCTGCACCCGCGGCAGGATGCGCTCCAAGCGTTTATCCATACTGTTCTCCTGTTCATTTCATGAATAGGCATATTCTATATCATTTCCGGCCGCTTGACAAGCCCCGAGCCGCTCTCCTGCCAGCACAAAAGCCAGACGGAGGCCGTCAAAACCGCGATCCCCTCGCCCCGCAGCAGCAGCCACACGCCGCAGGCCAGAAGCCCCGCCCCGACGAAGAGGCTTACAGCCTCGGTCAGCCGCGCTCCGTTCCGCTCTCCCGCAAAGGCGCAGGAAAGGGCGAGCAGGATGCGCCCTCCGTCAAGCGGGAGAGCGGGCAGGAGATTGAAAAGACTCAGCAGCAGGCTGACCCCCGCGGACAGATAGAGCCAGTCCACCTGTTTTGCCCAGAAAGACGCGGCGAACGCCCAGACAACGCCCGCCACGGGTCCTGCGACGGCGGCAAGCGCGTGTCCCGCCGCGCCGCAGGCTCCATAGTATTCGATGCAGAGCCCCCGCAGCTCCAGGCGCACACAGCGGATACGAAGCCCCAGCAGTGTGAACGCCGCCACATGTCCCAGCTCGTGAACCAGCACCGGCAGCAGCACCGCCGCGATCTCCCCAAAGCTCCCCAGATACAAAAGCATCGCCGCCGGGAGAAGCGCCAGCGGCTCAAAGGAAAAGCGCTCGCTCATGCCGCCTTGGTCCCGCCTCCCCCCTTCAGCGCCGCGATCCGCTCATCCGAGCCGGAGACGGCGCGTCCCATGGCCTCTACCAGCTCCAGCTTCCGCGCATCGGCGGCAAACACCTCTGCCCCCCGCTGTCGCAGCGCCATACGGCCCGCCGGATACATGAATCTCGCCGCAAGCGCAAACAGCAGCAGCGTAAGCAAAAACAAAAGCTGTCTGTTTCCCTTCCTCATCATCCTCACTCCTTTGGTACAAGGCTATGAGTTCGCAGGGCAAAAAAGAAGGGGATGTCTCAAAACATGCGGAGTCGTGAATATTATTTT
>CAJOCV010000058.1 GCA_905233785.1 uncultured Oscillospiraceae bacterium | reverse complement strand
GAGGATGACGAGGGCAATGGAGAAGACCTGATCCCGGAGCTGTATTTCTGCAATCCCGACCCTTATGCGAAACGGGAGAAACGGCCTGATAGTTCTCCGTAAAATCTACCTGCGTATGGTTTTAATTCACAACCAAATTATATGCCGACAGCCGTCCCTCTTTCAAGGGACGGCTGCCGTTATTTTACTCTTTTTTCGGGGCTGCCTTTTGAGACAGCCCCTCCCTGCAAAACACTATAAAACTGTTTTACGACCCCCGCCCAATCGAGCGGGGGTGCTTCTTATTGGCAATCATCGTCCCTATTCCCAGTCCTTCCAAATCTCCGGGCAGTAGCCGACCGTGGCTTTTTTCCCGTTGCGGACGATGGGGGTACGCAGCATCTCCGGAACCTCCAGGAGCTTTTCCAGCTTCGCATCGCTGCCCGCGAGATACTGAAAGAGGGGGTAATCCTGATCCTTGGGGTCGGGAAGCTTCTCAAGCCCCACCGCGTTTTTGACGCTCGTGAGCTCTCCCCTGCTGATGCCGTATTTCAGAAGGTCGATATACTGGTACTTGATGCGGCGTTCTTTGAAATAGCGTTCTGCCTTTTTGGTGTCAAAGCATTTTGCTTTGCCCCAGATTTGAATATTCATGGAAACCTCCGCCTTATTCGTTCGCGTCCGGCTGCTGGCCGTCATGGGCTTTCCAGGCACATTCCGTGACGCGCAGATCGGTGAATACAGCCGTGAAGCTCGAATCCTCCGGGCTGCAGGCGTAGACGCCGAAGCGGATCTTCCCCGCGCCCTCGTGCATGTGGCAGACGCGCATCTGAGAAAAGTGTTCGCCGTCATCGGAGCATTCGACACAGTAATCGTCCTCCCGGCGGCTGAAGCGGTACCACATGGTTTTCACAGCGGCGGGAATGACCGTGGTCGCCCAGTCGGAATAGCCGTGATTCGTGACAACAGAGCCCAGATGCTGGAAACGCTCGTTTTCATATTCCACCGAGGCCTTGAGCCAGTTCTCGGAATCCAGATACATGACGATCCCGCACTGGTCAAAGCGCTGATGCGCGCCGGTGAAATCCGTTTTCACGAGAAAGGAGAAAAACTTCTCCTCTGTCTCTATCTGCAAAACCGGGGCGTTGTCATTGCGAAAATGGTAATAGGTTCGCTGCCAGAGATCGGTGTGCGGCTCGGTCGTGATCGAGATCCTGTCCGCCTCCAGGCTGTACGCCTTCGGCTGTCGTGTCCAGGTAAACGCAAGCTGCAGCATGGTCTGTCCGCCTTTCGAGCTTCTTTTCTCCATTATACTGTGCGGCATCGCTTTTTTCAAGCGCTCGGTCCGCGATTGTATCCTTGCCGGTGTGAAATCAGTTATCCGCGAGATTGTATCCGTTCTTCATTTTTTCGCTGGCGGCGAGCAGCACCTTGTTCAGGGTATTGGTGCTCTCTTCCTTCGCCATAGCGGCAAGCTTCTCGTTTGCCTCGAGGATCAGCTTTTCGTCCCCGCTCTCGGCAAATTTGCTGTCATACTCGCGCACGAGCTGGCGGCCTCTTGTCATCACGGCGAGCTGATAGCGCTCGATGTGCTGGACGCTTGCAGCGTAGCTTGCATCGGCCAGCGCCCCAATCAGGCGGCTTGCCCAGTAAAAGTTTTCGGTGGAAGCGTCCAATGTTACCTCGCTCAGATACCTGGGCATCTTCGGCACGCAGGGGTAGACCGGCAGCAGCGCGTCAAAGGTCGTGGAGCCGAAGCAGATCCATTCGAGACCCTTGAGCTTCTCGGGCGCGTCGCTGCGGATCTGGCAGACGGAGGTCACGCCGGTGCGGTTGATGCCGATGGAGCGGTACATGCCGCGCTTACCCGTGTTCTGATTGGTGTAGGGGTTATAGGGCGTGCCCTGATAGTGGGAGGAGAGCAGGTACTTCACATCCTCCACCGCCACCTTGCGCTCAGGCACCATCGACCAGGGGAGGTTGTCGCTCTCCGGCGTAAAGTCCGCGTTCTCGCCGTCCCAGCGATAGCTTGTGGGCAGCAGATAGCGCGCCATGAACCAGGCGCGGGGCGTGTTGTAAATATGATCCATATCCCTGCGGGAGCCGAACACGGCGCGGGGATTGAAGGCGCCGTTCCGGTTGAGGTCAAGGTGATTGTCCGCGATGAACTCACGCAGATCGGCGGAGCAGAGGTTTTCCCGCTTCTCGCCGAAGGCGTCCTCCAGGTCAAAGCCGTCCATACCGAACTGGTTGGGGTTGATGACCACACGATCCTCCGGCACGCGGCGCGCCATCCAGTGGTGACCTCCGATGGTCTCGAGCCACCAGACCTCGTTTTCGTCGTTGAAGGCAATGCCGTTGGATTCATAAGTGCCGTACTGCTCCAAAAGCGCGCCCAGGCGCTCCACGCCCTCGCGGGCGGAGTGGATGTAGGGCAGCACGAGAACGACGAAGTCCTCCTCACCGATGCCGCCGATCACGTCCTTTTCCCGGCGGCTCTTCGCCTTCTCATAGCGAACCAGCGGGTCTGCCGCGAGGACGCGGGGGTTGGAGGTGATGGTCTCGGTGGCGGTCATGCCGACGTTTGCGGCGTTGATGCCGGTCGCCGCCCAGACGCCCTGGGAAGCGTCCACACTCGGGCAGGCGGTGTAGCGCATGGGGGTATCCGGCAGCGCAATCTCACAGTGGGAGATCACGGCCTTATACTTGCGGGGCTGATCCTTGGGTTCGACGACGATCAGCTTCTTGACGTCAAAATGCCCGTCGTCGGTGCGGGCGATCATGGTAGAGTTGTCATTGCTGGCCTTTTTGCCGACCAGTACGGTGGTGCAGGGCATGTTGTCTTCCTCCTTATTGCTTTGCCTGTTTGATCGACAGGCTGATCCGTTTCTTTTTCTCGTCCACCTCCAGCACCTTCACCTGTACCACATCCCCCACGGAGAGCACTTCGGAGGGGTGCCTGATGTAACGATCGCTGATCTGTGAGAGGTGGACAAGTCCGTCCTGGTGGACGCCGATGTCCACAAAAGCGCCGAAGTCGATGACGTTGCGCACGGTGCCGCTCAGGATCATGCCGGGCTTTAGGTCGCTGACGGAGAGAACGTCTGTGCGTAAAATGGGCTGGGGCAGAGAATCGCGGATGTCCCGTCCGGGCTTCTGGAGCTCTGCGGCGACGTCACGCAGCGTGGGAAGGCCGATCTCCAGCTCCGCCGCGGCCTTCTCCGCCCCGTGAGCCTTGAGCCTTGCGGGCAGGTCGTTAAGCCTTCCGGCCTTCAAGTCCGCTTCCACATAGCCCAGCAGCGCGAGCAGCTTTTTGGCCGCCGTGTAGGATTCCGGGTGTACCGCCGTATTATCGAGCACGTTCTTGCTCTCCGGCACACGCAGGAAGCCCGCCGCCTGCTGGAAGGCCTTCGGCCCCAGCTTCGGCACCTTCTGAAGCTGGCTGCGGCTGGAAAACGCGCCGTTTTCCTCGCGGTAGAGCACAATGTTCTTCGCCGTCGTCGCGGTCAGACCGGACACGCGTTTGAGCAGTGAAGGGGACGCGGTGTTTACGTCCACGCCCACGGCGTTCACGCAGTCCTCTACCACGGCGTCGAGCGCCCGATCCAGCTCCTTTTCCGGCATATCGTGCTGGTACTGCCCGACGCCGATGGCCTTCGGCTCGATCTTCACAAGCTCCGCCAGCGGATCCTGCATCCGCCGCGCGATGGAAACCGCCGAACGCAGGTTCACGTCATACTGCGGAAACTCCTCCGCGCCGAGCTTGCTCGCGGAGTAGACCGAAGCCCCCGCCTCGGAGACGATCATATAGCTGAGGGCTCTCCCCTTTTCCCGCTCCCGGGAAATCAGCTCCACCGCCATCTGTTCGGTCTCGCGGCTCGCGGTGCCGTTGCCGATGGCGATATGCTCCACGCCGTACTTATGAACGAGGGTCGAGAGCTTGGCGATGGCTTCCTCCTTCTGCCGCTCACCGTAGGTGGGATAGACCACCGCCGTGTCGAGCACTCTGCCCGTGCCGTCCACCACCGCGACCTTGCAGCCCATGCGATAGCCGGGGTCGAGCCCCATGGTGACCTTCCCCTTTACCGGCGGCTGCATCAGCAGCGGGCGCAGGTTCAGCGCAAACTGTCCGATCGCCCCCTCACAGGCAAAGTCCGTGAGGCTGCTGCGCGTCTCCCGCTCCACCGAGGGGAAGATCAGCCGGTCGTAAGCGTCCAGCGCCGCGTCCTTCACAAACTGCATGGCCTTCGAGCCGGGGATCACCACCGCGCGATAGACGCTCTGCATGGCAAGCTCATGGTCAAGCTCCAGCGATACCTTCAGGAGCTTTTCCTTTTCGCCTCGATTGATGGCGAGGATCTGGTGCCCCTGGAGCTTTGATACCTTTTGCGCAAAATCATAGTACAGCCGATAGACGGAATCCTCTTCCGTCGCGGCAACAGAGCGGATCTCGCCGACGCGCTCGATAAGCTTGCGCAGGCTTGCGCGGATCGCGGCGTCGTCGCTGATGCGCTCGGCAAGGATGTCGCTTGCGCCGGCGAGGGCTTCCTCCACGCTGCCGACGCCCTTCTCGGGGTCAAGGTATTTCTGCGCCTCTTCCTCCGGCGCGGGGCAATCCCGCCTCTGTGCAAAAAGCGTCTCCGCAAGGCCTTCCAAGCCCTTCTCTTTTGCGATCGTGGCTCTGGTGCGGCGCTTCTGCTTATACGGGCGGTAGAGATCCTCCAGCTCCGCCAGGGTCTTGGCTGCCATGATCGAAGCCTTCAGCTCCTCCGTAAGCTTACCCTGCTCCTCGATGGAGCCGAGGATGCTTTCCCGCCGCTCCTGCAGGCCGCGCAGATACTGAAGCCTCGTCTCAAGCTCGCGCAGGGTGGTATCGTCCATGGAACCGTGCAGCTCCTTGCGGTAGCGGGCAATGAAGGGGATGGTATTCCCTTCCTCCAGCAGGCGGATCACATTCTCAATATATTCCGGCTTCTGCCCGAGTTCTTCCGATAACTGTCTGATGATGTCTTCCATATACTTCCTCAATTTGCAATTTCTATCGCCGTCTACTATACCGCACTCGCGCCTCCGCGTCAAGCAGGGAAGCCATGGCGGCAGAACAGGCAAAATTCGGCAAAATGTCAGCAATTGTATAGTGACTTTTGAAATAGCATGTGATAAAATTAACCTGTATCTGTGCGCGATTCCATTGAAGGAACGAACATATACGATACCGAAAGGAGACAGTTTATGGCAAGAGAGATTCTGTTTGAACTCGGCAAAATGATCACCGACCGCCTCCCCTACAAGTACGGCTTCAAGAAACTGACGGAGACCGACCCCGAATACATCCTGCTTGACGTTTCGCTGGAGAGTGACGAGCAGGCGGAGATCATGCTCAAGATGGGTCGCCGCCAACCCAAGACGATCGAGGAGATCGCCCAGCTCACCGGCAAGGATCCCAAGCATGTGGAAGAGCTGCTGGAGAAGGCCGCCGCTACCGGCGCGGTGGAATACCACTGGGAGAATCCGGAGCACAAAAAAACCTATTATGTACAGCAGTTCGTCCCCGGCATCGCGGAAATGACGAACATGGTACGTTGGCAGTTCGATGAGCACCCCGAAATCGGCGAGCAGTTTGATCTGATGACCTATCTGCCCCTCGCCGGCAAGACGCATCTGATCCCTCCCGGCGGCGCAGGCGTCGGCATGCACGTCATCCCCGTGGAGAAGGCCATTTCCATGGAGCGCGAGAGCCTGCCGATCGAGCATATCTCCCACTGGCTGGACAAGTACGAGGGCAAGTACTCTGTCGGCTACTGCTCCTGCCGCAACGCCCGGCGCGCCAAGGGCGAGGGCTCGGGCGAGATCCAGGACGACTGCTGCATCGGCCTGGGCGACTTTGCCACCTATCTCGTTGAGACCGGCAAGGGCCGCTACATCACCAAGGAGGAAGCGCTGCAGATCTGCCAGCGCGCCGAGGACAACGGCTACGTCCATCAGGTGACGAATATCGACGGCGTGAACAAGGTCTTCGGCCTCTGTAACTGCGATCTCGGCGTCTGCTTCGCGCTGCGCACGAGCCAGCTTTTCAACACCCCGAACCTGTCCGCCTCCGCCTATCGCGCCCACGTCAACAAGGAAAACTGTGTCGCCTGCGGCAAGTGTGTCGAGGTATGTCCCGCCGGCGCCGTGAAGCTGGGGCAGAAGCTCTGCACCAAGCAGGGCGAGGTCGAATATCCCAAGCAGGAGCTGCCCACCGGCTTCAAGTGGGGCGAGGACAAGTGGAACCGCAACTATGTCGCGGATAACCGCAAGAACTGCCATGAGAGCGGCACCGCGCCCTGCAAGACCGCGTGTCCCGCGCACATTGCCATCCAGGGCTACATCAAGCTTGCCAAGGAAGGCCGCTATCTGGACGCGCTCAAGCTCATCAAGCAGGATAACCCCTTCCCCTCCGTCTGCGGCTACGTCTGCAACCGCCGCTGCGAAGACGCCTGCACCCGCGGCGCGCTCGATAAGGCGCTCGCCATCGACGAGATCAAGAAGTTCATCGCCGAGCAGGATCTCAAGAGTGAGGAGCGTTATGTCCCCGAGAAGATCCGCCGCCGTCCCATCGACAAGGACTACGAGGAGAAAATCGCTATCATCGGCGCAGGCCCCGCTGGCCTGAGCTGTGCCTACTACCTTGCCCGCATGGGCTATGTGAACGTCACCGTCTTTGACCGCAATCCCGCCCCCGGCGGCATGCTGGTCATGGGCATCCCCAGCTACCGTCTGGATCGCAGCGCGCTCAAGGGCGAGATCGAGATCCTTGAGAAGATGGGCGTACATTTCCAGATGAACACCGAGGTCGGCAAGGACCTTACCATCGAAGAGCTTCGCGCTCAGGGCTACAAGGGCTTCTACGTCGCCATCGGCGCGCAGAACAGCGCCAAGCTCAACATCCCCGGCGAGCAGCTCGCGGGCGTGTACGGCGGCGTGCAGTTCCTGCGGGAAGTGAACCTGGGGAACAGCCCCGAGATCGGCAAGAAGTGCGCGGTCATCGGCGGCGGCAACGTCGCGATGGACGTGTGCCGTACTGCCGTGCGCCTCGGCGCGGAGACCTATGTGATCTACCGCCGCAGCGAGGACGAGATGCCTGCCGACAAGGAAGAGGTCGCCGAGGCCAAGGCCGAGGGCGTGAAGTTCTGCTTCCTGAGCGCCCCTGTGGAGATCCTCGGCGTGGACGGCAAGGTCTGCGGCATCAAGGTGGAGCTTATGGAGTTGGGCGAGCCCGACGAGAAGGGTCGCCGCAAGCCCGTCAGCACCGGCAAGTTTGAAACCATTGAGGTCGATTCCGTGCTTGCCGCCGTCGGACAGACCATCGAATGGGGCAAGCTGGACATCGGCGCGCTCCAGGTCGGCAAGCAGGGCTTTGCCGTCGCCGATCCCGTCACCTATCAGACCGCGCAGCATGACATCTTCGTCGGCGGTGATGTGTACACCGGGCCGAAGTTCGCCATTGACGCGATTGCCGCCGGCCGGGAAGGCGCAGAGTCCCTGCACCGCTTCGTACAGGACGGCCAGAGTCTGACGATCGGGCGCAACCTGCGCGAGTTCTACGAGCTGGATAAGAACAACCTCGTCCTCGACGTGGACAGCTTCGACCGTCCCGCCCGCCAGCAGATCGTGCACGATCCCGCCAAGGCCAAGAGCTTTGAGCATGACCGGCTCACCTTCACCGAGGAGCAGGTCAAAACAGAAGCCTCCCGCTGCCTCGGCTGCGGCGTGAGCGTTGTGGACCAGAACAAGTGCATCGGCTGCGGCCTGTGCACCACCAAGTGCATGTTCGACGCCATCCACCTCGAGCGCGACGTGCCCGAGGCCTCCAACATGATCCGCAGCGAGGACAAGGTCGGCGCCCTGCTCAAGAACGTGGGCAAGAAGGCTGTGAACATCATTCGCAAGGGTTAAGCATGCACGAGCTTGGAACCATTTACTATGTGATCGACACCGTGGAGAAGCTGATGGTGGAAAATGATCTCAAGCAGGTCGGCTCCATCACGCTGGAGGTCGGCGAGGTCAGCG
This sequence comes from uncultured Oscillospiraceae bacterium, assembly GCA_905233785.1. Classification (GTDB taxonomy): domain Bacteria; phylum Bacillota; class Clostridia; order Oscillospirales; family Oscillospiraceae; genus Limivicinus. Next base: position 2,047 of record CAJOCV010000058.1, on the reverse strand, counting down.
GCATCATCCCGGAATATCTCCAGGATTTCTGGCAATATGCCCGCGCCAAGACCGAGCATTTTCAGAACACGGAGCTCAAGATCGAGATGCTCTCCGCCGTCACCTACTGCCAGGACTGCGGCAAGACCTATCCCACCATGGTTTATAAGAAAATCTGCCCCTACTGCCAGAGCGGCAACACCTTCCTCCTCACGGGAAACGAATACAACATCAAGGAAATCGAAGCTTTATAAAACTCCGGGCTATGAAAAACCTGTTTTTCATAGCCCGGAGTTTTAGTTTTCAGTTTTCAGAATTCAGTTTTCAGAAAGAAACCTGGAACTTTCTTATACAAGTAAAAGATCAAGATAAGCGTTAGCCTGCAATCAATTGCCAACATAATCGTCTGTTCGTTCTTATGCCGGGCTAATCGTATCCATCTTGTTTCGGTATTGTTCGTTTTCTTTTCTGAAAACTGAAAGCTGAATTCTGAAAACTATTCGGTTCTCAGCGCCTCCACGGGGTCTTTCTTCGCGGCGAGACCCGAGGGGATCAGACCCGCGATAAAGGTCAGCAGGACGCTGATGAGCACCAATCCGGCCGCGCCCGCCCACGGGAGCGAGGCGTTGAGCGCCATGATGCCGGTCAGATCGTGGACAATGACGTTGATGGGGATATTGAGCAGCAGCGTGATCCCGATGCCGATGGCGCCGGCGGTAAAGCCGATGATGAAGGTCTCGGCGTTAAAGACGCGGGACACGTCCTTCTTCGAAGCGCCGATGGCGCGGAGGATGCCGATCTCCTTGGTGCGCTCCAGGACGCTGATATAGGTGATGATCCCGATCATGATAGACGACACCACCAGGGAAATCGCGACAAACGCGATCAGCACATAGCTGATGACGTTGATGATGGAGGTAATGGAGCTCATCAGCAGCGCCACCATGTCGGTATAGCTGATTTGATCCTCCTCGTCCACCGAATCGTTGTAAACCTGAATCGCGTCGGCGATCGCGTCCTTGTTTTCAAAGGTGGAAGCATAGATGCTGATCGTGCTGGGGCTTTCCAAATCCACATAGCCGAGCTTCTTGAGCGTATCTCTCAGCGTTGTGGTGGAGTAAACCGGCGGCATGGCGTTGTTGTAGATCCAGAGATAATCGTCATCGTCCAGCGAGAGCATGGCGAAGTTTTCCACGAGCTCGCTGTCCGGCAGCGCCTCATAAAGCTGCTTCATCTGGACGGCATACTGCTCCTTCACCTGCTGGGCGATCATCTGACTCATGTAGTTATTGAGCGTCTCATCATCCATCTGGCCGAGCATAGAGGCATACTCGGGATAATAATCCGTTACCAGCTTCTCGATGTCCTCGCGGGTAGTGCCCTGCATCTGCTCGTCGATCAGCTCCTGCACATAAGAGTCCTCCGGCTCGCTCATATATTTAACATAGAGCTCGGCGATGGTCGCATCGTCCGCCGCCGCGACATAATTCTTTGCGGCGTTGATTTTCCGGTTTTTGCTTGAGCTCTCGTCTTCCTTATCGAGGAAGGGCAGGCCGTTGAAGACCTCGTGCTCCGGATCCTCGAGCTGGCGCTTTACCAGGTCTTTCGTCTCCGCTGTCGCCATGATCTCCTCCACGAGGGCGTGGGTATAGCCCACCGCGCCGGAGAGCATCCCGGAGAGCGCGTCGGAGTTCTGCCGCACGATACCGACGATTTTGATCTCAAGCCCGTTGTTGTACAGCGTGCGCAATCCGAGCTCCTCGGCAGTCAGGTCAATGTACTCCCCCGTCTGCTCGTCGAGCTGATACTTATCTGCCGGGAAGATGTAGCGGAAGCTCATGTTGCAGATTTCCTCGTAGCTCCAATGCTCCTCCGCGGTCTCCATGCTCTCCTGCGCCATGAGCAGTTCCATGTTGCTGGAGATTTCATCATTCTCCTTCAGGCCAAGCGAATAGAGCACCAGGTCGGAGATTTCGTTGTTCTCGTCCACCACCAGCACGACCTCGTTGTAGGCTTCCGGCCAGTGACCGTAGAGCATGTCATACTGCTTTTCGAGCAAGGGGTTAAT
>CAJOCV010000057.1 GCA_905233785.1 uncultured Oscillospiraceae bacterium | reverse complement strand
GAAACTTATAAGCTGCTCGCGGAAAAAGCCGGAGCGAAGATCGTCACCGGACAGGAGGTCACGAAGGAGTTTGCGGGATCCTACAATCCCGACGCCATCATCATTGCCGCCGGTTCTTCTCCGCTGCGCCCGCCGATCCCGGGTCTGGACGGCGAGAATGTGATTCTGGTCAACGACCAGTACAAGCACGAAAAGCCCATCACCGACTCCGTGGTCGTCTTCGGCGGCGGCATCTCCGGCGTGGAGTGCGCGATCCACATGGGCATGGAGGGCAAACAAGTACATCTTGTGGAGATGCGGGACGACGTGGCGCTCGATTCCGTGATCCGCCAGCGCCCTCTGCTGCTCGAGAAGCTCTACAAGCTCGTCACCGTGCACACCGGCTACAAGGGTCTGGAGGTCACGAAGGAGGGCATCTGGTGTCAGACCAAGGACGGCGAAAAGGTTCTTGTTCCCGGCACGACGATCATCTGCGCGCTGGGGCAGCGTCCTCGTTGGAACGTGGCCCAAGAGCTCTATGACTGTGCGCCCTGGGTGCGTGTGATCGGCGACGCCAACGCGGTCGGCACCATCACCAAGGCCACCTACCAGGGCCACCACGCCGCGCTGGACATCTGAGCGAGGGAAGAGAGCTTTTCAAATGTGGAAGTATGCTTTTCAGGTGCCTGAGCAGAAGAAACTCCGTTATATCGTCCATACCGACTGCAAGAACGAGGCGGACGATCCGTTCACGCTGGCGCACATCCTGATGACGGACAAGCTGGACGTGCGCGGCATTATTGCGGGACATTTTGATGAGGGCAATCACGGCCGCTACCCGGAGCACCAGACGGCGCAGGCCAGCCTGGACGAGGTGAACAAGATCCTCGATCTGATGGATTTGAGCGGACGCTATCCCGTGTTCAAGGGCGCGGAGATCGGGATGAGCGATGAGAAAACGCCTATCGTCACCGAGGCTGCCCGCTTCATCGTGGAGGAGGCCATGCGTGACGACCCACGACCGCTGTATATCGGCATGCAGGGTGCGATCACCGATCTGGCCTGCGCGATCCTGATGGAGCCGCGCATCTGCGAGCGCATGACCTGTATCTGGATCGGCGGCGCGGATTATCCCGAGGGCGGCGAGGAATTCAATCTTATGAGCGACATAAACGCCGCCAATGTGGTCTTTTCCTCCTCCATGCCGCTCTGGCAGGTGCCGACCGGCACCTATAAGCAGTTTGCCGTCTCGCTCGCCGAGCTGCAGCTTCGCGTCCGCCCCTGGGGAAAAATCGGCCGGTATCTCTTTGACCAGATGGCAGCGCTCAATAACGCACTTGCCGAGCTGCCGCATTGGCCGCACGGGGAAACCTGGTGCCTCGGCGACGAGGGCGTGATCTGCGCCCTGCTGGAGGATCGGGAGCGGCGCGGCGGCTATACCGAGCTCCCCGCGCCCCGGATAGGCGTGGATATGCGCTATCTTCCCGGTGATTCCGCGCGGAAGATCCGGGTCTATCACACGATGGATGTACGGCTGGATCTGGAGGATCTCTACGCCAAACTGCAGATCAATTTCGGCTGAATAACGAAAACGGATCGCCGCACTCGGTCATGAGCCAGCTGCATCGCATATAGCAAAGGGGGCTGTGAAAAAAAGCAGTTTTTTCACAGCCCCGGTTTTTACGCTCAGCAGGGCTACGCGCTGATGTTTTTCTTGATCTGGCGGATGGCGTTTTTCTCCAGCCGCGAGACCTGCGCCTGGGAAATGCCAACGGCCTGCGCCACCTCCATCTGGGTGCGCCCGTCGTAGAAGCGCAGGGCGAGGATGCGCTTTTCCCGATCCGTCAGGCGGCGCATAGCTTCCTCGAGCGCGATCTGCTCCAGCCAATGCTCATCCGTGTTGCGCGCGTCTCCGATCTGATCCATCACGGTGACGCTCTCCCCCGCCTCGCTGTACACCGGGTCGTAGAGGCTCACGGGATCGCAGATGGCCTCCAGCGCGAAGCACACCTCCTGCCGGGGAATGTCCAAAGCCTTGGCAATGGTTTCCACATCCGGCTCCCGCCCCGTCTCGGCGGTGAGCTTTTCCTTCACCTGCAGCACCTTGTAGGCCGTGTCCCGCATTGAGCGCGACACCCGTACCGCGCTCCGGTCGCGAAGAAAGCGCCTCAGCTCCCCCGTGATCATGGGAACGCCATAGGTGGAAAACTGCACGTTTTGGCCGAGGTCGAAGCAGTCGATGGCCTTAATAAGGCCGATGCAGCCGACCTGGAAGAGATCGTCCATGCTTTCTCCGCGCCCTGCGAAGCGCTGCACCACGGACAGGACGAGCCGCAGATTACCGGAGATCAACTCCTCGCGGGCGTTTTTGTCCCCCGCTCTGGCCTTCTCCAGAAGACTGCGCATCTGGGCACCTGTGAGCCGCGGCAGCTCCGCCGTGTTCACGCCGCAGATTTCAACCTTTCCCTGTATCATAAAACACCACTCCTTCACAAAAGAGAGTGGTGTTAGTATTTCCCGCCCCGGGAAATTTGATACAGCCGACAAAGCGCGCTTGAACCGCGCGGGAGAGGCATCGCTGTTCAAGGCCGCGGGCGACTATGGCCACGCGCCGGAGCGCAGGGAAAAGGCGCCGGATCGTCTCACTTCCGCCGCTGCGCCTCCTCATGGAAGAATCCTATCAAAGCCCCAAATGTTCCGGAAGATGCCGAAGGCGATTACATCAGCGCTTCCTTCTATATCTCGTTCATCTGCAAAAAGCCGCCACGCGCGCAAGAAAGTCCGGCGCTTCCTCGTACAGTCCGTGCCCCAGTCCGTCATATAAGAACAGTTTGCAGTCCGGTATTCTCCCGGCAATATCCACCGAGGCCTGCTTTGTTACGATCTTATCCTCTTTTCCTCCGATCACAAGCGTCGGACAGGCGATGCGTTCCAAGGCGTCGTAGGCGTCATGCGCTGCGCAGGATGCCGCCTGAATCCGAAAACGCTCAAACGACTTCGGTCTTCCGATGCTTCCCAGCATCCGCGCTTCCAGCCTTGCCCGCTTCAGCCGCTTTTCGGAATAGGAACGCTCCGCCGTGTCCAGCAGCAGTCCCCTGTAATCGCCGCGATCCGCCATCCCGATCCAACGGGCGACCACATCCCGTACCACCGCGTTCGGACGGCACAGCGTGACGGCCAGCACAAGCTTTGCCACCTTTTCCGGGTGATCGACAGCCAGCCATTGGGAGATCATCCCGCCTTGGGAAACGCCCACCAGCGCAGCCGAGGCCAGCCCCAGGGCGTCCATAGCGCGATTAAGATCCTCCGCCATCTCCCTCGTCGTCATTCCCGGAGAAAGAGCCCGCCGTCTGCTGAACACATAGACGGTGAAATCCTTTGCAAGGCTCCGGTACAGAAAAGCAAAGGGCAACGCCATGCCCCGCACGGTTTTCAGCCCATCGCCCACGCCGGGGATCATGACGAGTGTTTTCGGCCCGCTTCCAAAGCGGATATAGTCCTGTGTGCCGGTCGGCAACTCCAGGTAAGCGTTCTTTGCCCGCAGCATCGCCTTCCTCCGTTCCTGTCGCCGCACAAACGGGACGCTTGATCTCCGCCCCGCTCCTGCTTGCCAAATATCACAGCGTCACAACGCACGTCTCCGCCGGTCGGCTATCGCTTGCTGCTCTGCCGCCAGATTTTCTGCCGCTCGGCCGCACGGATCAGTTCCTCACGGAAATCCGGGTGCGCCAGGGAAATGACCGCCTCCGCCCGCTGCCAGGTGGGAAGCCCGGCGAGATTCTTCGCGCCGTACTCCGTCACCAGCCAGGGCGCCATCGCCCGCGGCGTGGTGATTACATCGCCCGCGGAAAAATGCGGCAGGATGTTGGAGTGCAGCTTTCCGCTCCTGTCCGTAAAGGTGGAGGCGGTGGCAAGAAAGGCCATACCATGCTTTGCCTCATACGCGCCTTCCACGAAATCGAGCTGACCGCCGGTACCGCTGATCTGGCGCAGCCCCGCCGTCTCGGAGCAGACCTGCCCGTAAAGGTCAAAGGCGATGCAGCCGTTGATGGACACGAAGTTTTCAAACTGCCGGATCACCGCCGGGTCGTTGATGTAGCGCATGGGAGCGGAGACGACGCCGAGGTTGTGATCCAGAAACTCATACAGCGCCCGGGAGCCGTTGGCGATACCGAACACGCCCTTGCCCCGGTTGCGCTCTTTTTTTGTGTTTGTGATCTTTCCCGCCTGGTAGAGCGTCAGGTAGCCGTCGCTCATCAGCTCCGTGTGCATGCCGAGATCCTTCAGATCCGACTCCGCGATCAGGCTGCCCAGCGCGTTCGGCATCCCGCCGATGCCGAGCTGCAGCGTGATCCCGTCACGCAGGTAGGGGAAGATGTTCGCCGCGATCTGCCGATCCACCTCGCTCACGCGCGGCTGCGCAGGGTGGACGAAGGGCTCGTCACATTCCACGATCGCGTCCACCCGGGAGACATGGATGCAGTCACTCTCCAGCCCCGGCACCCAGGGCATGTGGGGGTTTACCTCCACGATCACGGTATCCGCCGCGTCGATGAGCTCCTGCTGGGCGCAGTTGGTGAGGCCGTAGCTGAAATAGCCGTGGCTGTCCATCGGCGCCACGGTCACCATGGCGACATTCACCGGCGCATAGCCGCGCTCGTAATAGCTGCCGCAATGGCGAAAGAGCATGGGGGAAAAATAGGCTCTGCCCGCGTCGATGTACTTCCGGTCAAGCCCCGAGCAGTGCCAGACGTGGTAAGTAAAGCTCTCGCCCGCCGGATCCTGCTCCACCACCTGCACCGGGCGCATCGAGATCGCGTGGCGTACCTTCACGTCCCGCAGCTCCCCTTTTCGCGCCGCAAGCGCCCGATCCAGCGCGATCGGGAAAGAACAGACCTGGCTGTAATCCACCCAGTCGCCCGACTTGACCAGCTTTACGGCTTCCTCGGGCGTGGTAAGCTTGCGCCTGTATTCCGCTTGTATATCCATCTCAGGCTCCTCCGTAAATGAAAACTTAAAACTGAAAAATGAATCGTTATGGTGTCGCTGCGCGACGAATCAAATCGTTCGCCGCAGGCGAACACCACAACGATTCACTCTTGACTGTCTTTATAGCCGATCCTGTCAAGCTCGCTCTGCTTATCCCAGAGGAAGCTCATGCGCAGCTCCTCACCCCGACGGATGCGCCGGAAATTGGGAACGTGCCGCAAAAAGATCGGCAGCGCCGGGATCAGCAGCACCGCCGCGCCCAGCCAGAAGCCCGTTGTCAGCCCGTGATAGACCGGCCAGATCAGCGACATGCTCACCGTGGCAATGGCGACATAGCGCGTCACCAGCGCGATGCCCAAGGCGATGGCCAGCAGCAAAAGCACACTGCGCCAGTCGCAGGCGATCACGACGCCGCCCAGGCAGGCAAGCCCCTTGCCGCCCTGAAAGCGCAGCCAAACCGGGAACATATGCCCCAATATAGCGGAAACACCCGCGACATAGCCCGCCAGCCGAAGCTGAGGAAACATCGCCGCGCAGAGCCACCAGGAGCACGCGGCTTTCAGAATATCCAGCAGCGCCACAATAAATCCAGCCAGCTTCCCCACCAGGATGATTGTATTGGAGGCGCCCGCGTTGCCGGAGCCGGACTTGCGCACGTCATAGCCGCGGAGCTTTCCGATCAGGAAGGAGGGGCTGAGGCTGCCCAGCAGATAACCCAGCAAAATGCAGCAAAGCACCTGCTGCAAGCCTTCGTTCATCGCTCTCCCTCCTCCAACAATTCATAGATTTTTGCCGCAACGCCGGCTTCCTCGTTCCCAAGGGTTACGCAGTCCGCCGCGGCCTTGACCTGTGCGGAGGCATTGGCCATGGCGACGCCCAGCCCCGCCATGCGGAGCATTTCCACATCGTTGCTGCCATCGCCAAAGGCCACAGTCCGCGCCGGGTCGATCCCCAGCGCCTCACACAGCGCCATGAGCGCCTTGCCCTTGCCGGCGTTTACGCTGTTGACCTCGATATTGTTCTTCACCGAGGTGGTCGCCACCAGCTCGGGAAAGAGCGTCGGCAGCTCCCTGAGCACACGCTGCCGTATCGCCTCGTCCTCGGGCTTGAAGAACATCTGCAGCTTCTGAAGCCCCTCGCCCCGCTGCCGCAGAAACGCCTTGAGATCGTCCACGGGCTTGCGAAGGCCGTAGAGCAGCTTGAGCACCTCCGGCTCCAGCGCGAAATAGGGCGGCGCCGCGTCCATCATCGCGCGCGTCATCCAGCCCTGCTCGTTCTGATAGCAGTCGTAAATGACGGGCAGCGTGTCCATATACTCGTAGCAGCGAAGCGCCAGCTCCAGCGGCACATCCCCCCGATAGAGGAGCCTGTCCTCCCGGCTGTCATACACCGCAGCGCCGTTGGAGAGAATATAATAGCGCAGGAAGGGCAGCGCCTTGAGCGCCTCCGGCACGCCGCGGTAGATGCGCCCCGAAGCCACCACCGGGACGATCCCCCGTTCCGCCGCCGCTTCGAGGGCGCGCAGATTCGCGGGCGGGATGCTCTTGTCGTCGTTTAGAAAGGTTCCGTCCAGGTCGAAGGCGATGATCTTATAATAATGTGTCTTTTTCATGCTCGTATTATGCCGCATCCGCGCGAATTTGGCAAGCATTCTTTTTTCCGCAGCGAAAAAAAACGCGCCGCGCGCCGATCCGCCCGGGCGGAATTCGTGGATCATGCATAAAAAACCGGCCTGTTAAAAATAAAATTTGTCTGCTTGGCAAAAAATATCATTTTCCTCTTGCAATTCGCAGGGGAATCATGTATCATGGCATCACCGCATAGGTGTATACTTGTATACAATTAAGGAGGACTTCAACATGAAAAAGATTTTTGCTCTTCTGCTTGCACTGAGCATGGTATTCGCGCTCTGCGCCTGCGGTGACAGCGCCGCCCCCGCCGCGACCGAGGCTCCTGCGACCGAGGCTCCTGCTGCTGACGCCCCCGCTGCCGACGCCCCCGCCGCTGTTTCCGCCAAGCTCACCATGGGCACCGGCGGTGAGGCCGGCACCTATTACGCCTTCGGCGGCGTTCTGGGCAGCTACGTCGGCGCCAACACCGATGTGAGCATCAACGTCGTCTCTTCCGGCGGCAGCGCCGCGAACATCACCGGCATCGTGGTCGATGGCATCTACGACCTCGCCACTGTGCAGTCTGACGTCATGACCTACGCCTACAACGGCACCAACTCCTTCACCGACAACAAGATGGACGGCTTCCGCGTGCTGGGCGGTCTCTACGCCGAAACCGTGCAGATCGTCACCTGCAATCCCGACATCACTTCCGTCGCCGACCTCAAGGGCAAGAACGTCTGCGTGGGCGACGTGGGCTCCGGCACCTACTTCAACACCGTTGACATTCTGGCCGCCTATGACATGACGCTCGACGACATCACCCCGGTGTACCAGTCCTTCGGCGACTCCACCGAGAGCCTCAAGGACGGCAAGATCGACGCCGCCGTCATCACCGCCGGCGCTCCCACCACCGCCGTTGTGGATCTGGCCACCTCCAACAGCGTCTACCTCGTCTCCATCGACGAGGAGCACATGGCAAAGCTCCTGGCCGACTGCCCCTGGTACGCCTCCTACACCATCCCCGCCGGCACCTACAGCGGCTTTGATTCTGACGCTGTCACCGTCACCGTGAAGGCCACGCTGGTCTGCCGCGCCGACCTCAGTGACGATGTGGCTTACGCCATCGTCTCCACCATCTACAACAACGCCGACGCCATCACCGCGCTGCACGCCAAGGGCGCGGAGCTCAGCCTTGACTTTGCCACCGACGGCATCGCCGTCCCCTTTGCCAAGGGCGCTGCCCGGTTCTACGCCGAGAACGGCATCACCGTTGCCACGGTTGACTGATTTACGGCTTTAGCGCGGAGTGCCGGGATTGACGGCGCTCCGCGTTTCTTATCTATTAACATCTCGGAGGGATCACCATGAACGACAGGAAGAAAAAAGCACACAACCCGGCTGACGAATCAGCGTTCGACCAGGCCGCGATGGACGAGGTCATGAAGAAGTATGACCGCGAGTCCAACACCCGCGTCTGGGAGGGCTGGCAGAAGTGGGCGGTCTATGCGATCATGGCGGTCTTTTCCCTGTTCGTGATCTACGTCACCCTCTTTGCCACCTGGCTCGATCTGATCCGCTACCCGTCCTTTGTGGGCGGCATCCTGCTGATCGGCTACTTAAATTATCCCGTCAAAAAGGGTGTGCAGAAGGTCAACTACATCCCCTGGTATGACTGGATCCTTATGCTCGCCGGTGCCGCGGCCTTCTTTTATGTGGTCATCAACGCCAAGGCTCTGACTGTCCGCCTCGGCATGTCCCAGGTCAGACCCTACGAGATCTGGATCGGCGTGGTGGGCATCCTCTCCCTGCTCGAGCTCTGCCGCCGCGCTGTAGGCATCCCCATCCTGTGTGTGGCAGGCGTGTTCATGGGCTATACTCTCTATTATTACGCCTTCATCAAGCACCTCACGGTCTACAACACCATTCGCAATGTTTCAATCAGCCTGTTCTACAAGGTGCAGGGCGGCGGCATCCTCGGCACCCCCATCCAGGTCTGCGCGAAATTCATTCTGGTGTTCATCATCTTCGGCGCGTTTCTGGAGCGAACCGGCATCGCTCAGTTCTTCATTGATCTGGCAAACTCCTTCGTCGGGCGCTTTTCCGGCGGTCCGGCGAAGGTCGCGGTCATCTCCTCCGCGCTCTGCGGCATGGTGTCCGGCTCCTCGGTGGGCAACACCGTGACCACCGGCTCGGTCACCATCCCGATGATGAAAAAAACCGGCTACAAGGCTGAGTTTGCCGGCGCGGTCGAAGCGGCGGCCTCCACCGGCGGCCAGATCATGCCGCCGATCATGGGCGCGGCGGCCTTCCTGATGGCAGAATATGTGGGCGTGCCGTACTCAAACATCATCGTCCGCGCGATTTTGCCCGCGGTGCTGTACTTCACAGGCATCTTCATCGCCGTGCACCTTGAGGCCAAAAAGCTGGGGCTCAAGGGCATTGCCCCCGAGATGCTGCCCGTGTTCACAAAGCTCATCGGCCGCAGCTACCTGCTGCTGCCGCTCGTGATCCTCGTATACCTCGTCTCCTCCGGCAGCAATACCATGGCCTTCGCCGCCTCCGTCGCGATCCTCTTCGCCGTGCAGGTCGCCAACGCCCACAAGGATCCGGTCTTTGGCGTGATCGGCATCGCGGCGCTTTTGATGTACCTGTTCGTGAGCCTTCCCTCCTGGATTGAGCTGCCGCTGCTGCTGATTGCCATCGTGAGCGCCGCGATCGCCATGCTTCGCAAGGGCGCCGTGATGACCCCCGCCGTGTTCTTTGACGCGCTGGCCAACGGCGCCAAGAGCGCCATCTCCGTGGGCGCGGCCTGCGGCGTGGCGGGCATCATCGGCGGCTGCATCACCGTGACCGGCCTTGCCTCCCAGATCATCACCGCCATCATCACGCTCTCTCACGGCTCGGTGCTGATTGCGCTGTTCTTCACGATGCTCTGCTGCATCGTGCTGGGCATGGGCGTCCCTACCACCGCAAACTACTGCATCATGGCCTCCACCTGCGCGCCCATCCTGATTCAGCTCGGCGTCCCCGTGATAGCGGCGCACTTCTTCGTTTTCTATTTCGGCATCGTGGCGGACATCACCCCGCCCGTGGCGCTGGCCGCCTACGCCGGCTCCGCCATCGCCAAGGCGCCGCCGATGAAGACCGCCTTCAACGCCTCAAAGCTCGCGATCGGCGCCTTCGTGGTGCCTTACATCTTCGCGCTGAACCCCGCCATGCTGCTCATCGACACCACGCCCATCCAGGTCGTGCTCGTGGTCATCACCTCCATCGTGGGCGTCTTCGGCGTGGCCGCCGCCCTCAACGGCTATCTCCGCCGTCCGCTGCACCCGCTGCTGCGCGTGGTGATCGGCGTGGGCGGTCTGCTGATGATGGATCCCAGCACGCTGACCGACGTGGTAGGCGTCGTGCTGCTCGCCGCCGTCGTGGTCTTCCAGGCCGTCGGCGCGAACAAGGTCGCCGCCAGCTGAAGAATCGTATCATAACACAGTTTTCAGTTTTCAGAATTTAGTTTTCAGACAGAAATCCGGAGTATATTGCACAATTTATACGATTAAAAAAAGGGTTAGACTCCATACAAGCGCCAGCAGGATCGGCTGGTTCTTCTTATGACGGGCAGTATAATTTTTTCGATCTTGATCGTTTTCTTTACTGAAAACTGAAAACTGGATACTGAAAACTTAGGGGATGTGAAAAAGACTTTTTCACATCCCCTTTTTTATGCTTGGAGTGTGTAGAAGGAAGAATGGCGATGTCGTCTGGATGGCTTCCTTCTACACGTTTTCTGATTCATCAGCCGACGGCAACGATGCGGCCCTGGCCGTAGGGATCGGCGTACTCTTCGCCGACCACGCCGCCGAGGGTATCCACGATGTAGTCAAGCAGAACCTGGTTGTCGAGCTTCACAGACTCCTGCAGAACCTTGGCGCCGTCGAACATGGTGTAGCCGTCGCCGTTGTCCAGAAGCTGGTAGTCATGGGAGGCGAGCTTGTAGGTGGCGTTCGGGTCGATGGGCTGACCGGCGACGAGGACGTTGCGCACGCGGCGCTCCGCACCCTCGGGGATGCCGGTGAAGAAGCCGTTGTCGTCAGAGGTGCAGGGGCTGGGGATGTTGGGGTCGAACTCGAAGGTCATGCCCGCGACCTGGTTGAAGCCGCCGAACTCGCCCGGCTCGGCATGCACGGACCACTCCAGCGCGTCCAGCACCTGCTGGCCGGTGACCTCGATCACGGTCAGGCTGTTGCCGAAGGGGTGAACCTTGAGAATGTCGTTCATGGTGATGTCGCCCTGGGCGATGGGAACGCGGATGCCGCCGCCGTTGACGAAGGCGATGTCAGCCTCGCCGGACTGGTCGAGGTAAGCGTCGGCGCAGAGGTCGCCGAGGTTGGTCTCGGTTCTGCGGACGATGCGGATGGGCTTGCCGTCGTCGGTGGTGGCCTCAGGATCGTAGATCACGAGATCGACAGCGGTGTGCGCCACGACCTGCGCGAGCTTTTCGTTCAGGGCGTCCGCCGCGTCGGAGACGGCGGCGCTCACGACGTTGTCAATGCCGAGGAGCTCGGGCGCGGCAACGCTGCTGTTCCAGGAGTAGAGCTCGGAGGAAATCTTGCCGTCGGTGGTGATGGTCAGCGCGCCGATGTTGGCGAGCTTGGTGCCGCAGGCGGAGCGGACAACGTCCTCGCCGTCCTTGTTCTTCATGACGACCTGCTCGGTGTCGTGGGCGTGGCCGTCGAGGAAGGCGTCGATACCGTTGGTGTGGGAGATCACGTCGGCATAGGTCCAGGGGATGCACTCGGTCTCATCGCCCAGGTGACCCATGACGATGACGTACTTGGCGCCTTCGGCGCGGGCGTCGTCAACCGCCTTCTGCACGGCGTTGTAGACGGCCTCACCGGTCTCGTCCTGCAGGAAGCCGTAGATGAACTCGCCCTGCTCGTTCATGAAGTAACGGGGCGTGGAGGAGCGCGGGGTGGTGGGAGTCGTGACGCCGACGAAGGCGATCTTCACGCCCTCGACCTCTTTGATGATGTAGGGGTCAAAGACAGGGGTGCCCTCTTTGCTGAAGTTTGCGCTGATGTAGGGGAAGTTGGCCATTTCGACCAGCTCAAAGAAGCGATCCATGCCGTAGTCAAACTCATGGTTGCCGGGGATGGCCACATCGTAGCCGACGGTGTTCATGATATTGATGATGGCCTCGCCGCGGGTCATGGTGCCGACAGGCTCGCCCTGAATGGCGTCGCCGTCGTCCACGAGCAGGACGTTCTTCGTCTTGGACAGAGCCTCTTTGACAGCGTACAGGCCGGCGTAGCCCCAGCCCTGTTCGATGCCGCAGTGCACGTCGCTGGTGTAGAGGATGACGAGATCCTTCGTGAGCGCGGGCTCCTCGCCTTCGGCAAAGGCGGTGCAGCCCAGCGACAGGACGAGGACAAGGGTCAGAAGAAGCGCGATCAGTTTTTTCATGCGATTATCCTCCTGTGTTTTTTATTTGGGTTTGCTGACATATTATATTATACCAAGGATAGCGAAGGAACGCAAGGGTAAATCGAAGTGGTCGGCGGCGTAGGGGCGCCCTCCGCTCTGCTTCGCCCCTGCGGTCGCCCCTACGATCAGTGTATCATTTGTCATTGACGATAAACCCGCCGCCGAGGAGGCGGTCGCCGTCGTAGAGCACCGCCGACTGCCCCGCGGCCGGGGCGCGCACCGGCTCGTCACAGTGGATTTTTACCCGATCACCCTCAATGTACGCCGTGCAGGGCGGGTTTTCCCACTTTGTGTGCCGCACGCGCACCGTGGCGCGGATCGGCGCTTCGGGCGGATCCACGAGCCAGTTGAAGTCCCGCGCCGTGACCTCCGTTTTGAAAAGCTCCTCCCAGAAAGCAAGCTCGATGCGATTCGCTTTCGCGTCGATGCGGGAGATATAGAGCTTGCGCCCGTCATAAAGCCCCGGTCGGCGCTGCCCCACAGTGTAGCGGTGGATACCCTCGTGCCGCCCGATCACCTCCCCGTGGAACACGAAGTCCCCCGGCGGCGGGAGCTCGGTACGGCGGGAGAGCCAGCCGATGTAGTCCTTGTCCGGGATAAAGCAGATCTCCATGCTGTCCGGCTTGTGGGCGACCGGCAGGCCGAAGTCCTCCGCCAGCGCGCGCACCCGCTTCTTTTCGTAGCCGCCCAGCGGCAGCACCAGGCGCTGAAGCTGCTCGCGCGTCAGGCGGCAGAGCATATAGCTCTGGTCATTTGCGGGCTGGCCTTTGAAGAGCGCGCCGTTCTCCGCCCGCGCGTAGTGCCCGGTGGCGATCGCCTCCGCGCCCAGCTTGTCCGCGAGGGCGAGCAGGTTTTTGAACTTCATCGCCGGATTGCAGAGCACGCAGGGGTTCGGCGTCTCACCCCGGAGATAGGCCTCCGTGAAGGGGCGGCAGACCTTTTCCTCCAGCTCCCGCTTCACATCCAGCACGGTGAGCGGGATACCGAGATAGTTCGCCGCGCCGACGGCGTCGGCGAGCGCCTCCGCGCCCGCGTTGTCGAGGTACAGCCCGTGTACCTCGTGCCCCTGCTGCGTGAGCAGCTTTGCGCATACGGCGGAGTCCACCCCGCCGGAAAAACC
>CAJOCV010000056.1 GCA_905233785.1 uncultured Oscillospiraceae bacterium | reverse complement strand
TGGCTGTTCCTTTCTTATTTCGGGCAAAGCGCTGCAGTTTATTGCGGTATGTTCCGTTTTCTTCTCTGAAAACTGAAAACTGGATACTGAAAACTGGTACAGGGGCTGTTTTCACAGCCCCTGTTTCTTTGCTATTTGCGAATGGCTATGCGCTGATCTTACGCTTCGCCGCGCTCGCGCAGGGCGTCCTTGCGGGAGATGTTCCAGCGACCCTTCTCGTCGATGCCGGTGAACTTGACCCAGGTCTTGTCGCCGACATTCAGCACGTCCTCGACCTTCTCGGTGCGCTTGAACTCAAGGTCCTTGATGTGGCACATGGCGTCCTTGCCGGGAGCCAGCTCCACGAAGGCGCCGAGATTGGAGATCACGCGCTTGACCTCGCCGTAGTACAGCGCGCCGACCTCGGGCTCAAAAACGATGTCCTCAATGGTCTTGCGGGCGGCACGGCAGGCCTCGATATCGGAGGAGGCGATGAAGATGGAGCCGTCGTCGCTGATGTCGATCTTGCAGCCGGTGTCGGCGGTGATCTTCTGGATGACCTTGCCGCCGGAGCCGATGACCTCGCGGATCTTGTCGGGGTTGATCTTCATCTGGATCATCTTGGGCGCGCTCTTGGCAAGCTCCTTGCGGGGCTCGGGGATGGCCTTGAGCAGGATGGCGTCCAGGATCTGGAAGCGGGCTTCCTTGGTGATGGCGAAGGCCTCCTTGACGATCTCATGCTTGAGGCCGTCGTTCTTGAGGTCCATCTGGATGGCGGTGATGCCGGCCTTGGTGCCGGCCACCTTGAAGTCCATCTCGCCGTGGAAGTCCTCGACACCCTGAATGTCGATGAAGGTGGTGAAGTCGTCGCCGTCCTGGATCAGGCCGCAGGAGATGCCGGCAACGGGAGCCTTGAGGGGCACGCCCGCGTCCATGAGGGCGAGCGTGGTGCCGCAGATGGAGCCCTGGGAGGTGGAGCCGTTGGAGGAGAGCACCTCGGAGACGACACGGATGGCGTAGGGGAAGTCCTCCACGTCGGGGATCACGCTCTCGAGCGCCTTCTCGACCAGCGCGCCGTGGCCGTATTCGCGGCGGTTGGTGCTGCGGCTGGCACGCGCCTCACCGGTGGAGTAGGAGGGCATGTTGTAGTGGTGCATGAAGCGCTTCTCGGTCTCCTCCCAGATGGTGTCGAGCTTCTGGGAGTCGGAGAGCGTCGCGAGGGTGGCGATGGAGAGCACCTGGGTCTGGCCACGGGTGAACAGGCCGGAGCCGTGCACTCTGGGGATCACGCCGACTTCGGCGGCGAGGGGACGGATCTCGTTCATCTGGCGGCCGTCGACACGCTTGCCGGCGAGCAGCCACTTCTTGACGACCTTCTTCTGCAGCTTGTAGAGGATCTCATCCATGTACTGCATGAGCTCGGGATGCTCTTCCTCGTACTTGCCCTGCACCATGGTGATCCACTCGTTCACGCGCGCCTCGCGCACGTTCTTGTCATCGGTATCCATGCAGTATTCCATGGAAGCAAACTCGTTTTCGACGAGCTTGTTGAAAAGCTCCTCGTCAAAGGCGGCGTGCTCGTAGCTGAACTTGGGCTTGCCGATCTCGGCGACCATGCGGTCGATGAGATCCAGCACGGGCTGCAGGTGCTCATGCGCCTGCACGATGCCCTCGTACATGACCTCGTCGGGAACCTGGTCGGCCTCGGACTCGATCATGACGATCTTCTTGTGGGTCGCCGCGATGGTGGTGATCATGCGGTTATGCTTGCGCTCCTCCTCGGTGGGGTTAAAGAGGTACTTCTTGCCGTCCCAGCCGAGCACGATGCCGGCGATGGGGCCGTTGAAGGGCACGTCGGAAATGGAGACGGCGGCGGAGGCGCCGATCATGGCGGTGATTTCGGGGGAGCAGTCGCGATCGACACTCAGCACCTCGCAGGCGATGACCACGTCATTGCGCAGGTCGGAGGGGAAGAGGGGGCGCATGGGGCGGTCAATGAGGCGGGAGGCCAGCACGGCGGGAAGGCTGGGCTTGCCCTCGCGGCGCATGAAGCTGCCGGGGATGCGGCCGACGGCGTAGAGCTTCTCATTGAAGTCCACGGCGAGGGGGAAGTAGTCGATGCCGTCCTTGGGACGGGCGGAGGCGGTGCAGGTGACGAGAACGGTGGTCTCGCCGTACTTGACGAGCACGGCCGCGTTGCACAGCTCTGCCATCTTGCCCACTTCCATGGACAGGGGGCGGCCCTCGTACTCGATCTCAAACTTCCTGTAATTGGGGAACTGCTTGTTGGTGATGATCATTTGTATTCTCCTTTGTGTTGTTCACGCAGCTTAGCACTTGGAGCAGAGCCGAGCCTCGGCTTTCCTCCAAATACTAACCTGCGGCGTAAAAAATTGCAGGGAGATCTATTCAATTATCTCCCTGCAAAAACCTTCATACCCTTCGGAAAGGCAGGCGCTTACTTGCGGATGCCCAGCTTGGCGATGATCGCGCGGTAACGCTCGATGTCCTTCTTCGCCAGATAGTCCAGCAGACGGCGGCGCTTACCGACCATCTTGTACATGCCCAGACGGCTGTGGTCGTCGTTGGGGTGATTCTTGAGGTGCTCGGTCAGCTCGCGGATGCGCTGGGAGAGGATGGCGATCTGAACCTCGGGGGAACCGGTGTCGCCCTCGTGGGTGGCGTTGGCGTTGATGACCTGGGTCTTGACTTCCTTCGTAATCATGGGAAAACTCCTTTCAAATTTTGCTATACCCGGCAGCCAGGAAGCGGGCGGAAAGGCAACCGCGGCGGCGGCATGACCCCGAATCATAGTCTGCGGGCGCGTACTTAGAAATATTACCATTTGATTGGGTCAAAGTCAATCTTTATTTTTCCCGATTTTTTGAAGCAAATCGTATTAGGTCAGCAGCGCGCCGAGGATCAGGATGCCGCGTACCCGCTCGTAGACCGCGTCAAAGTCCGAGATCGGCAGGGGATTGACGCCGCGCCCCAGCTCCAGCGTGAAGCCGGGGCGGCGGTAATCCTGGATGAACCAGTCCTTGTAGCCCGCGAAGCCTGAGGCAAAGGGGGTATCCTCCGCCGTATAGCCCGAAAGATCGGCAAAAAGCGCCGCGATCTCCTGCGCGCCCGGCACCTCCACGTCCAGGTATTTCCAGTAGATGACCTCGCCCTGCGTGTGCAGCGAAAGCGTCAGCGCGGGGTCAAAGGCGCGGGTATAGTCGTACAGCGCGCGGCTCTCCGGCGCTGTGAGCGGAGCTTCGCCCACGAAATCTCCCGGCGCGGGGGAGATGACGCCAAGAGCAAATTTGTTTTTTCTCGCCTGTTCCCAGCCCGCGGGGTACTGGAGATTGAGATCGACGCCCCGCAGGTTGGCCTTCCAGCCGCGGGGAAAGGGAAAACGCGGGTAATCCGCCGCGATGCGGCGGGCTTCCTCGTATTCGCGCCCCTGCGAGAGCTCTCCGGTCACAAGATCCATGCCGTCGGGATTGACGCAGGGGATCAGCGTGACGCTGGCGTAATCGAGGATTTCGGCGGCTTTGGTGCCCATCAGCGAGCCGCCCTTTGCCGCCGCCTCTCCCAGCTCCTCGGCATAGCGCAGCAGCACCGGCGTGGTGATCCATTCGTTGGCGTGGTGCGCCGCGTTATAGAGCACCCGGTTGGCTCCCTGACCCATGTGCAGGCTCCAGAGCGGCTTTCCCATGGCGCTGCGCCCGATAGCTCCGGCGCGCAGAAGAGGATAACGCGCCGCAAGCCCCTCCACACAGCAGGCCACCAACTCCGCGCAGTAGTCGATGTCGGTGGGCACCACGGGAAAGGGCAGCGGCACGGTGAGATTTGCGCCGAGGGGGATGCTCTCCGGCGCGAGCGCGGGGTTTGCCTCGATCACGGCGTCAAGCTGCGTCCCATAGAGCTGAGCGATCGACCAGAAGCTCTCGCCCCGCTGTACCCGATGGGTCAGATAACCCGTGTACCAGGGGCGGAGCGCCCGATGGGTCAGCGCGCCCACAATCGCGTCCGGCTTTAAGCCCATGCGGCTTTGAAAGGCGGCGACCGTCTGCCGCGTGGCGGGGCCGAAGCGCCCGTCGGTCTGCAAGGATGCGCCCGCCCGGTTCAGTCCCAGCTGTAAAAGCTGCACGGCAGGGCCGCGGCTGCCCTCACGTAATGTTCTCATACGATCCCCTCCATGTTTTTTCACCAGTGTATGCGCGGCGGCTTTTTCCTATGCTTTCTGTTGACTTCGCCGATTCCCTATAATAAAATATAGGGTAGTCGGACAGCGGCTTCCCTGCCGAAAACGGGAAGAGAGAAACAAAGGAAGGTGCCAAATGAAAAAGAATAAAAAAGAGAAGGACAAGGAAAACGAGCTTTGCAAGGAAGAGATCAAGGAAATGCGCGCCCGTTTGACGGGCTTGCAGCAGACGATCCGCGAAAAGGGCTTGCCGATCATCGTGCTGGTGGAGGGCTGGGCCGCCGCCGGCAAGGGCAGCCTGATAAACGAGCTGATCAGTGAGCTTGACCCGCGTTTCTATAACGTGTTCTCCCCGGCGGTCGCGCCGGAGGCGGAGGCGCGCTATCCCTTCCTCTACCCCTATGCCAAGGCGATGCCGGAAAACGGCAAGATCATGTTCTACGACTCCGGCTGGATGGAGGACTGTGTGCGCAAGCTCCTGCGCCGGGAGATCACCTGGGACACCTATAAAAAGCGTCTGCGCGCGGTCAATGAGTTCGAGCGGCAGCTGCGCGACGGCGGCTATCTGATCCTGAAGCTCTTCCTTGACATCGACAAGGAAGAGCAGCATAAGCGCCTGCGCGCCCTGCGGGACAACTACGAGACCGCCTGGCGCGTCACCGAGGAGGATCTCTGGCAGCACCGGGAGTACAAGCTCTTCGGCAAGGCCTACGAGGACTTTATGGACAAGACCGGGGAGTTTATTCCCTGGCATGTTCTGGACGGCGACAAGAAAACCCACGCCGCCCATAACGCCCTCGCGCTGCTGATCGAATTGGTGGAGAAGGCGCTGGAAGAGGGGCGCTATGTGGGCAAGCCCTTCGAGGAGGACTTCCCCCTGCAGAAGCTGCCGAAGCTCGCCGATGTGGATCTTTCCCCTGCCATCAGCGACGAGGACTATAAGAAGGAGCTCAAGAAGCTGCAAAAGCGCCTTGGCGCGCTGCATAATGTCATCTACCGCAAGAAGATCCCTGTGATCCTCTGCTACGAGGGCTGGGACGCGGCCGGCAAGGGCGGCAATATCCGCCGCATCGCGCGCCCGCTCGATCCCAGGGGCTTCGACGTGATGCCCATCGCCTCCCCCACGCCGGATGAGCTGCACCGGCAGTATCTCTGGCGCTTCTGGAAGCGGCTTCCGAGAAGCGGGCACATCTGCATTTTTGACCGCACCTGGTACGGCCGCGTGATGGTGGAGCGGCTGGAGGGCTTTTGCTCCGAGGACGACTGGAAGCGCGCCTACAACGAGATCAATGAGTTTGAGCGCCAGCTCACCGACTGGGGCGCCGTGGTGCTCAAGTTCTGGATCCACATCGACCAGGACACGCAGCTTGCCCGCTTTACCGACCGGCAGAACACCCCCGAGAAGCAGTGGAAGCTCACCGATGAAGACTGGCGCAACCGCGAGAAATGGCCGCTGTATGAGCAGGCCGTTGACGAGATGCTCCAGAAGACAAGCACCGAGAACGCGCCCTGGTTCATCATCGAGTCCAATGATAAGAAGTATGCCCGCATCAAGACCCTGAAAATCGTGATCGAGGCGCTGGAAAAGGCAATCGAAGAAAAATTATAATTTATTATAGGTTGTGTAAAGAGAAAACGGTATGGCGACGAAAGAAAAAGAGAAGAGAGCCCCCGGCTCGGCGGAGCCGGAGAGCATCTATATCAACCGCGAGCTGAGCTGGCTGGCCTTCAACCTGCGCGTGCTGCAGGAGGCGGCCGATCCCGCGGTGCCGCTGCTGGAACGGCTCAAGTTCCTGATGATCTACCAGTCGAACCTCGAGGAGTTTTACCGGGTGCGTATCGGCATCCTGACACACCGGGCGATCCTGACGCCGGACAAGGCCGATCCGCTCTCCGGCATGCTGCCTGACGCGGTCATCAACGAGGTGCTGCGCGTCACCCGCGAACAGCAGAGCATGATGGAGAGCATCTGGAAGGCCATCCGGGAGGAGCTGCGCGCCAACAAGGCCGACGTGCTGGACTTCAAGAAGATCAGCAAGGTGGACGAGCTGATGAGCAAGAAGCTCTTCGGTGACATCCGCGGCCTGCTCGAGCCGCGTTTGATCGACGTAAACGAAAATCTGCCCTTCCTCTGGAGCGGGGAGACCTATATCATCGCCTTCCTCGGCCGCGCGGCAGAGCAAAAGCTCTGCATCCTGCCGCTCAACCGCGTCCCGGCCTATCTGAGCTTTGAGATCGACGGCTGCCAGAAAATCGTGCTGACGTCACAGCTCGTGCGGCATTTTCTGCCCCTCCTTCTGAAGAAGGAAAACATTCTGCAGTCGGCCATCGTGGAGGTCACGCGCAACGCGGACGTTTTCCTCTCCGATGTGGAGGATCACGCGGACGACGATCTGAGGCACAAGGTCTCCACCATGCTGACCAAGCGGCGGCGGGAGATGCCGGTGCGCGTGCGCATCTACGGCAAGCTTTCAGACACCGCGAGGGCGCTGCTGCTCAAGAAGCTGCGCGTGCCGGAGGATCGCGTTTTTGCGCAGAACGTGCCCTTTGATCTGTCCTTCCGCTCCTGCATCGGCGGGTCTGCGAGCCTGCGCTATGAGGAACGCCGCCCGGCAAGGGACATCGGACTGAAAAAGGGCGAATACTTCTCCTATATCGAAAAACATGACCTGCTCATGAGCTTCCCCTTCCAGAGCATGATGCCCTTTGTCGATCTCATCTACGAGGCGGCGGACGATCCCGAGGTTCTCTCCATCAAGATCACACTCTACCGCATGTCCGGCAGCAGCAAGATCGCCGCGGCGCTGGCCTACGCGGCGGATCGCGGGAAGGACGTGCTCTGCCTGCTGGAGCTGCGCGCAAGGTTTGACGAGCAGAACAACATCGACTATTCCGAGATGCTCGAGGACGCGGGCTGCCGCGTGATCTACGGCCTGCCTGAGCACAAGGTGCACAGCAAGCTCTGCGTCATCACGCGACAGCACGGCGGCAACTTCTCCCGCATCACCCAGGTCGGCACCGGCAACTACAACGAAGTCACCGGCGAGCAGTATACCGACCTCTCCCTCATCACCGCCCGCGAGGAGGCGGGGCTGGACGCCGAGGCCGCCTTCGCCGCGCTCACAAACGGCGAGATCCCGCCCGAGGCACACAGCCTCTGGATCGCGCCGCTGACCTTCAAGCCCAGGCTCATGCAGTTGCTCGACCGCGAGATCGCCAAGGGAGAAAGGGGGCGCGTTGCCATCAAGGCAAACGCGCTCAACAACGTGGACGTGATGGAAAAGCTGATCGAGTGCTCCCAGGCGGGCGTGAAGGTGGAGCTTTTCATCCGCGGCATCTGCTCGCTGCGTCCGGGCGTGCCCGGAATGACCGATAACGTCACGGTCAGAAGCGTGGTGGGGCGCTGGCTGGAGCATTCGCGCATCTACAGCTTCGGCGAGGGGGAGGAGCAGCGGCTCTTCATCGGCTCGGGCGACATGCTCAACCGCAATCTGGAGCGGCGCGTGGAGGCCTTTATCGAGGCCGTCACACCCGATACGCGCGAGCAGCTCAACGCCGTGCTGGAGGCGCTGAGAAATGACCGGGAGAAGTCCCGCAGGATGCTTCCCGACGGCACATACGTCCGCGAGGAGGGCGGCGAGGGCACAAGCTCGCAGGAGGCGCTCTATCGCTACTTCAGCGCCCGCAAGGTCTCGCCGGCGGAGGACGAGACGGCGAAGGCGCCCGCACAGCAGACAGAAGCGCTTCCCGAAACGCCGGAGAAGCCCAGGGGCGGCATCCGCGCCTGGCTCAAATCAATTTTTTCATAATATATAATGGAGGATGGAGGAACTGACTGTGGCTGAAAAGTATAACATTTGTCTTGACGTGGGCGGCACCAAGGTGCTGGGCGTCATCTTCAACGAAAAGGACGAGATCATCTACCGCCTGAAAAAACGCTCCAAGAGCGGCGGCGAGGGCGCGGCCGACGTGGAGAAGGTCATCATCGACGTGGTGGAGGAGATGATCAAGGAGTCCGGCATCGACCGGAAAAAACTCAATGCCATCGCCTCCTGCGCGCCGGGCGTCATCGACCAGGATACCGGCGTCGTGCTCTTTACGCCGAATCTCCCCTGGCGCAACTACGATCTCGCGGGCGCGATGCGCAAGCAGTTCGGCGTGCCCTTCTACGTGGGCAACGATGTAAACCTCGGCGTGCTGGGCGAATACAAGTTCGGCGCGGCGAAGGGCTACAAAAACATCGCGGGCTTCTTTGTCGGCACCGGCATGGGCGGCGGCCTCGTGCTGGACGGCAAGCTCTTCACCGGCAACCAGTTTAAGGCCGCTGAGTACGGCCACATGATCCTCGACCCCGAGGGACCGCTCTGCAACTGCGGTCAGCGCGGCTGCCTCGAGGCCTTCTCCAGCAAGCAGGGCATGAGCGCCTACATCCGTCAGCAGGTGTCCCGCGGGCGGGAGACCCTGATGGCGGACGCCGTGACCGACGGGGTGTTTCGCTCCAAGCGGCTCAAGAAGGCGCTGGAGGCCAACGACGCCGTGGCGATGGAGGCGGTGGATCGCGCCTGCCACTATCTCGCGGTGGCGACCGGCAACATCATCAACACCCTCTCGCCCGACCTGGTGCTCTACGGCGGCGGCGTGATCGAGGCCGTGGGCGAGCTGTTTTTGGAGAAGGTGCTCAAAGAGGTGGATCGCTACTGCATGCCCGCGATCCGCTCCACCGTGGACATCAAGATCGCCGCCCTGGGCGACGATTCGATCCTCTACGGCGACCTCGCGCTGATTAAGGGGCTGTAAATATGCGCTATTCGATTTCTGCGGGCGATGCCCTGCATCTGATGGGACCTCTCGGCGCGCACCTGGACTACACGGTGCGCCTCAAGCTGCGCCTTGTGGACGCGGTGGACGGCGAGATCCTGCGCCGCGCGGCGGAGAAAACGCAGCGGCGCTACCCCTATTTCAGCGTCCGTCTGTGCCGGGACGAGAACAGCTATTTCTATGAGGATAACCCCGCGCCGATCGTGGTACAGCACGGTGTCGCGCGCATGCGCCTGAACACGGCGGAATCCAACTACCACGTCTGGGGCGTGAGCTATGAAGGGGACGTCCTCTGCCTGGAGTTTTCCCACGGCATCGCGGACGGCAACGGGATGTACCGGGTGCTCGCCACGCTGCTGTATTACTACTGCGCCGAGCGCTACGGCGTGAGCGATCACACGGGTATCCGCACGCTGGAGGACCCGATCCTCCCGGCGGAGACCCATGACCCGATAGACGATCTGCCCCAGATCGACCTGACCGGCATGAAGGCGCAGCAGAGGGAGCGCGCCTTCTCTCTCACCGCCGACGGCGGCATGACGAGCGCGGAATGGACGATCATTGACTTTGAAGTACCCGAGAGCGCCTTTGTCCGCTTCAGCTCCGCGCACGACGCAAGCCCCGGCACCATGGTCTCCATCCTCCTTGCCAGAGCTATCGACGCCATGTACCCGGAGCGGGAGCGGCCGCTGATCGGCGGCTACGTCATCAACGGCAGACCCATGCTGAACGGCGTGGAGAGCCACCACAACTGCGTAACAAACGTCACCTTTCCGTTCACAGAGCGCGTCAAGGCGATGCCCTTTGACCGCCAGTGCACCGTCCACCGCGGCGCGACCTTTGTGCAGTCCGACGCGGAGAGGGTCGCGCGCACTTTGGGCGTATTTGCGAGTATCAGCCGGGGCTTGATGCAGGCGCCCATACCGCTGGAGAGCAAAAAGCAGCGCTTCGGACAGATGATTTCCGGCGCGGAGCAGCACTTCAGCTTCGTGGTCAGCTATGTGGGGCAGTGGCAGCAGAGAGCGCTCAGCCCGTATATTCTGGAGTTCTGGACGCATGTTCCCTGCACGCTCGGCCTGACCGCGGAGATCGCCGCGATCAACGGGAAAATCTTCGTCTCCCTCAACCAGAGCTTCAGGGAAGACACTGTCGCGAAGAGCTTCGCGCGGCAGCTGGAGGAAAACGGCATCTCCTATAAGATGAAAAAGCCGATCCCGACAGATATTCCGTATTTTCCCGATCTATGAGGT
>CAJOCV010000055.1 GCA_905233785.1 uncultured Oscillospiraceae bacterium | reverse complement strand
CTGCCGCCATCAGACTCTACGCTCAAATTCTCTCGGGATTCGCTCTTGCCGCTTTCACCAGCGCTTCCCCAAAAATATCGGTAGCAGCCCGCGGATTTCCGTGTTATAATTATGCTGCCCCTCGGAAATCTTCCTCTGGCTTTCTGTTGGGGAGACGCCGCAAACGATTTCATCAGTGTTTTCCAAGAGGATATGGAAAGGAGTGCTTTGTCATGGATATTTCTTTGAGGGAGCTGGAACAAGCCGCGGAGCGGCTCAAGCCTATTCTGCACCACACCGAGCTGGATCTTTCCTCTACCTTCTCCGCTATGACGGGCGGAAGAGTCTACCTGAAGTGCGAAAACCGACAGAAGACCGGCTCCTTCAAGATCCGCGGCGCGAGCAACAAGATCGCGTCTCTGATCGAGCAGGGCAAATCCGGCCCCGTGGTGGCGGCCTCCGCCGGAAACCACGCCCAGGGCGTGGCCTACGCGGCGGCGCGCTTCGGCGTCCCCGCCACGATCGTCATGCCCAAAACCGCTCCGATCGCCAAGCTGCAGGCCACGGCGGGCTACGGCGCAAAGGTCGTCACCGCGGGCGACTGCTTTGACGACGCCTTCAGCGAGGCCTGCCGCATCTGCGAAGCCGAAGGCGCCACCTTCCTGCATCCCTACAACGACCCGGACGTGATCGCGGGTCAGGGTACGCTGGGGTTGGAGATCCTCTCGGATCTGCCGTATGTGGACGCCATCGTGGTTCCCGCGGGCGGCGGCGGTCTGCTCGCCGGCATCGCCTCGGCGGTGAAGCTCATCAACCCCCGTGTCAAGGTCTACGGCGTACAGGCCGAGGGCTGCGACCCGATCGCGCGAAGCTTCCGGGAAAAGCGCCTGATCGTCGCGGAGACGGCCTCCACCATTGCCGACGGCATTGCCGTGAAGGCGCCCGGCGATCTCACCGTGGACATCATCAACCGTCTGGCGGACGATGTGGTGACGGTCTCGGAGGCGGAGATCGCAAACGCGATCCTGCTGCTCATCGAGCGCTGCAAGCAGGTGGTCGAGCCCTCGGGCGCCACGTCCCTTGCAGCGGTGCTGTCCGGGAAGCTTGATGTGAAGGGCAAGCGCGTTGTGTGCGTCCTCTCCGGCGGCAACATTGACGTGAGCTTTATCCAGTCCATCATCGAGCGCGGTCTCGTCGCCCGGCACCGGCGCATCAAGTTCACCGCCATCATCGTGGATCGGCCGGGAAGTCTTGTACAGCTCTTGCAGGTCATCGCCGACGCGGGCGGCAACATCCTTGCCGTAGAGCATGACAAGCTGCGAGAAAATCTGAATCCAAATGAAACCAGCGTTCATATCTCCTGCGAGGTTGGCGGCGAAGAGCACGGGCAAGCGCTCGTTGACCGTCTGGTGGAGAAGGGCTACGCTGTGGATCTTGAATAGAAAAGGAGATTTGTATATGAAAACCGTAACTACCGACAAGGCGCCTGCGGCGATCGGACCTTATGCTCAGGCGCAGATCGTGGGCAATCTGGTCTTTACCTCCGGGCAAATCCCCATCATTCCCGAGACCGGTGAGATCGCCATGGGCTTGGAGGCGCAGGCGCATCAGGTGTTTAAAAAC
Source organism: uncultured Oscillospiraceae bacterium (assembly GCA_905233785.1). GTDB lineage: Bacteria > Bacillota > Clostridia > Oscillospirales > Oscillospiraceae > Limivicinus. The sequence goes on along the minus strand of CAJOCV010000055.1, from coordinate 19,172 downwards.
CTCTCCGCGCTGCTCAAGGCCGCCGGAACCGATCTGAGCCGCGCCGTAAAAACCACTGTTTTCCTTCAGCATATGGGCGACTTTGCCGCCGTCAACGCCATCTACGCCCAGTACTTTACCGCGCCATATCCCGCCCGCTCCTGCGTGGAGGTGGCAAGGCTTCCCAAGGACGTGCTGCTCGAGTGCGAGGTCATTGCGGAGCTTTGAGTTTTACCCGGCGGAAACGATTTGCTCCCCTTGAGGCAGACGGAAAGTCACCCGCCGCCTCTCCTTTTCCCAAACCTTCCGGCAAAAAGGGGATGTGAAAAAGTCACGCTATCGAGCACATTGCAAAATGCGAAACAAATGCGAAAACCCTGGCTCCCGGCGAACCAGAGCTCGTATAGCAAAGAAATGTTCGGCGAATTCGTACAATCTGCGAATTCGCCGAACATTTTCTCAAGACAATACTTCGTGCTGTCGGGGGGACACGAGCCCCTCCCCGGTGGTGACTGGGCTATGCGCGTATCTTGCAACAACCCCGAGTCGTTTCGGACTCTTCACATCCCCATATTTTTAGGGCAATACCGCATAATGCGGCAAGAGCAGATTCCGAGAAAAAACGAGTTCTGATGATGGCACTCATTGAGCAGGAATACTTTGTGTATTGCAAGAAAAAGTGACGAAATCATACTATACATTTCGCCTTTAGAAGTTCTGCATACTGCGGTAGGGCGCAAATTTCCCGGGAGGCGCCGAAGGCCTTTGCTTCATCGCTACCTTATTTCCCGCGGCGCAAAAACGCCTCCAGTCTCTCCTCCAAAAGCTCGAAGCCCCCGCGATTCATCACATATACATAGACGCCGATGGCAGCCAGAGCCGCGGCGGAAGCCGCCGCGATCACCCCCACAAAGCTCCGGCGGCTGCCGACGCCGCTGACAGGCTGAGGCGTCGGCGCGCTGAGAGGCGGCGTCGCCTTCTGCGCAGGCGGCGACGGCAGCGGCGTCTCGGCAGGCAAAGGACTCTCAACGGCCTCGCTCACGTTGACCGTGTAATTGACGGTAAAGCCGGCGTAGCTCACGGTAATGATCTGCTGCCCGACAGCCTCCAGCCGGGTGGGAGAGTATTCGAAGCCCTCCGTGACAGCGGTGACGTTGTTGTGATTGGAAACGAGATACAGCACCAGGCCGCGGGTGTCCACCGCCTCCCCCACCCGATAGCTGAGCTTCTCAGGCAGCTGATGCAGGGACAGATAGCCCGGTCGCTCCTCGCTCTCCACCGTGACGGTGAAGGCGCAGCTGTGCTCCCCGTAGTACACGGTGACGGTCTGGATGCCCTCCTGCCCGAGATACATCGGATCGCAGCGCAGCCCCTCCGTAATATCGCGGGTACCGCGGTTCAAGGTCGCCCGCACGCTGAGTCCTGCGGGATCCAGCGTCTCGCCCACGACGTAGCTTGTGCGCCGGGGGAGCGTCAGCACTTCGATGCTCTCTATACGCTCCGGCGGCTCCTGCACCGTGACCTCAAAACGCGCAACAAAGCCCTCGTAGCTCAGCTCAACAGTCTGCGTGCCCACATTGTCCAGCAGCGTCGGGGAAACCCGGTATCCGGCGGTAAGAGTCTCACTGCTGCCATCGGAGTAGCTGAGCTGGAGAACAAGACCCGCGGTGTCCAGCAGCTCGCCTGCAACATACTCGGTCTTTTCCGGCAGGCTCAGCAGCTGCAGCTGCGTCACCTGCCGTTCGTTCACCGTGACACTGATAATCGGAGAGGCGGTGGAGACGGTGACGCCGTTGCTGGTGTTTGTTACCTCACAGTAATAATACGTCGTGCCGGCATAGGCGGTACCCGGTTCATAGAAGGACTCGGTCGCGTTTTCGATGAGACTGCTGTAAGAGCTGCCGTCGCTGGCGTACCATTGGTAGCCGAGAGTCCCGCCGTCGCTGACGCTCGCGGTAACGGAAACGTGGATGTTCTCCCCCACAAAGCAGCTGACGTTGGGACCTGCGATCACCTTCGGCATCTCCGGCCGCACACCCACGCTCAAAAGAAAGCTCCGCTCGTCATTGACGCTGAGCACGGCGTCAAAGTCGCCCGCGGCGGTGGGGATGCCGCGCAGGTAGATGTCGGTGCCGGCCTCTCCCTCGTCGAACGCCAGCTCCACACCGGGCGGCAGGCTGCCCGCCGAAACGGTGACAGAGCTTCCCGGCTCCACGCTTGCGGCCAGGTGGTTGATCGTCTGCCCCACCTCGACCGGCTCGGGATCGGGGAAAGTCACATCCGCGCAGGCTCGCGGCGCAAAGCACAGCAGCGGAAGCAGCCACACGAGCGCCGAAATGAATGCTTTTTTCATGGAAAATCCTTTCAGGAAACAAAACCGCACTGTCTACACCTCCGGTCTTCTCTGCCGGGGTATGCGCGACTTCCAAGATACGGGTAAGACTATATCACTTTTTAACCATTTTGTCAACTTTTGCGAATTTTTTGAGATTTTGTCGAAGCTTTTTATAGCGCAACGGTTGAAGTGGAAGCGAATTTGTGCTACTATATTTGTCAGAATCAGCCGAAGGGGGTTTGATGATGGCGAATCGGCAATGGTACAAACAAATGTCTGTGTATCAGATCTGGCCACGCAGCTTCTGCGACGGAAACGGCGACGGAATCGGCGATCTGTGGGGTGTGCTGAATAAGCTTGACTACATCCAAAGCCTTGGCGTGGACGCGATCTGGTTTTCCCCGCTTTACCCCTCGCCCAACGCGGATTTCGGCTACGACATTTCAGACTATATGGACATCCACCCGGATTATGGCAATCTGGAGGTTTTCCGTGAGGTGCTCGACAGCGCGCACGAGCGGGGTCTGCGGGTTTTCATGGATCTTGTGGTGAACCATACCTCCGACGAGCACAAATGGTTTTTGGAGAGCAAAAAAGGGAAGGATAATCCCTATCACGACTACTATTATTGGCGCAAGGGACGCACGGTTAACGGAAAGCGCCTGCCGCCCAACAACTGGACTTCCGTGCTCGAGGGCGGCGCCTGGGAATATGACGAGGGGCTGGACGAATATTATCTGCACCTCTTCGCCCGCAAGCAGCCCGACCTTAACATGGAAAACCCACAGGTTCGCGAAGAGGTCAAGAAGATCATGCGCTTCTGGCTGGACATGGGAGTAGACGGCTTCCGCGAGGACGTGATCACCTTCACCGCGAAGACCCCGGGGCTTCCCAACAGCTTTCCGCCGCTTCCCGTGGCCAACGGCATGAAGCACTACTCGAACCTCCCCGCCGTGCATGACTATCTGATGGAGTTTAAGCGGGACGTGCTGGATTTCTACGACTGCTTCACCGTCGGCGAAAGCCCGTATACGAACGCGGACATCGCCCTGCGCTATGTGACGGAGGGCGAAAACCAGGTGCTCGACGAGATGATCGCCTTCTCCCACATGGAGGCCGACTGCTTTATGACGGACATGATCCGCATGCCCTTCAACCTTCGCAAGATGAAGCGCGCCTTTACCGAATGGCAGATGAAGCTGGAGGGTCGGGCCTGGAACGCGCTTTACATCGAAAACCACGACCACCCGCGTATCATCAGCCGCTACGGCAGTGAGCGCTACCATGATGAGAGCGGCAAGATGCTCGCCGCGATGTATATCCTCCAGCGCGGCACGCCCTTTATCTACCAGGGGCAGGAGATCGGCATGACGAATCTGCGGCTGGAGAGCGTGAACCTCTATGAGGACGTGATGACACACAACTCCGCCCGCGTCGCCTCTAAATTTCTGCCGCGCAAGCACGTGCTGCGCATGGTGCAGGAGGGCTGCCGCGACAGCGCCAGAACGCCGATGCAGTGGTCGGACGCGCAGTACGCGGGCTTTTCCACGGCGGTGCCCTGGTTCTATGTAAACGACAACTACGAGACCATCAATGTCGCCGCGCAGGAGGACGACCCCAACTCTCTGCTGAATTTCTACCGCAAGCTCCTGCGTTTCCGCAAGGACACGCCCGTCGCCCTCTGGGGCGATTACCGGGAGCACCGGCCGGAGGATAAGAAGCTCTATGTCTACGAGCGCAAATACCAGGGACAGAGGCTGCTGGTGATCTGTTCCTTCACCGCCGAGCAGGTGCGTTTTGACGCGCCGGAGGGAATTTGGCTCACTGAGGGCGAATGCGTGCTGGCAAACTACGATATGAACTTTGTGATCGCCAACGGCTTCACCACGCGGCCGTATGAGCTGCGTGTTTACTTATTCAACTGAGGTGCTTATGGAGCTTCGGGAAAAGGCTTATGCCAAACTGAATATCTCTCTCGACGTGGGTGAAACACGCCCTGACGGCTATCATGAGATGAACATGGTGATGCAGACGGTGTCCCTCTGTGACGAGATCACGGTGAGCCGGACGGAGGACGGGCAACTCACCGCCCGCAGCAATCTGCGCTTCATTCCCACGGATGAGAGAAATCTCGCCGTCAAGGCGGCGCGGGTATTTCTCGCCGCGGTCGGAGACGAGGGGCAGGGGCTGTTGCTGAGCCTTCGCAAGCGCATCCCGGTAGGCGCGGGCATGGCCGGAGGCTCCTCGGACGCGGCGGCGGTACTTCGCGCCTTGAACCGCATGTACAGCCAACCCTTTCCCGTTTCGGAGCTGGAGAAGCTCGCCGGACTGGTGGGCTCTGACGTTGCCTTCTGCGTCGCGGGCGGTACGGCGCTCGCGACCGGACGCGGGGAGCTTTTAGCGCCGCTGCCCGCCCTGCCGGACTGCAGAATTGTCATCTGCAAGCCGGACTTTTCGATCTCCACGCCGGAGCTGTTCCGCAAGCTGGACAGCGCTCCCCTGCGCCACCACCCGGATACCGCCGGGATCCTCGCGGCGCTGGAGCAGGGCGATCTCACGGCAGTGTGCCGCAGGATGTACAATGTCTTTGAGGACGTAAGCGACCGTCGTATGCGTACCGTGGCGGAGATCAAGAGCCGTATGCTGGATTTCGGCGCCCTCGGCTCCATCATGACCGGCACAGGCTCGGCGGTCTTCGGCGTCTACACCGACGAGGCGGCGGCAAAGGCCGCGGCAAAGGCTCTGGCGAAGGAATATAAATTCACCTTCGTGGCCGAACCTGTTGGACGAATTTAGTGGCCAGTGGTCAGTGAGCAGTGGTTAGTGATCCATTTTTCAGTTTTCAGTTTATTATATGAAAATACCGTCCATACTCTTGTTGCTACATAAGAGAATGGACGGTATTTTGTTATGCAAAGACAATTCAAAATCTGGGAAACGGCGGCGCTGCTGGCGCTGTGCGTGACGCTGCTGCTGGGAGTCTGGGCGCAGGGAAAGCAGACGGAGATCAGCGACAGCCTTGTGCGGCTGCATGTGATCGCGGCGTCCGACGAGGAAGCCGAGCAGGCGCTCAAGCTGCGTGTGCGGGACGCGGTGCTTCAATATCTCGCGCCGAGGCTGAAGGACGCGCCTGACCGGGATACGGCAAAGGAAATCCTGGGCGCTGAGCTGGAGGGCATCCGTGCCGCCGCCGAGAGCGCCGCCGAAGGGCGGACGGTGACCGTTACGCTCTCAAGGGAGCGCTATCCCCTGCGCCAGTATGAGGCCTTCTCGCTCCCCGCCGGGGAATATGAATCCCTGCGCGTCGTGCTGGGCGCGGGCGAAGGGCATAACTGGTGGTGCGTGGTGTTTCCGCCGCTCTGCCTCTCGGCAGCGGAGGGGGAACGGCTCCAAAGCGTGATGGGGCGCGAGGACTACGGCATCCTCACCGAGGAGGAGGGCTACGTCCTGCGTTTTCGGATTTTAGAGCTTTGGGGCGAAATTACGGCTTCCCTTACGCACTGAAATGCGCTATACTGAAAGCAGTACTGGAAGCGGCAGGAAACTCTGTAATCTTGGAAAGGAGAGATCCCGTGGGACTGTTTAAGAAAGAGAACTGTGTGCTCTGCGGCGGAAAAACCGGGCTGCTGGACAAAAAGTGTTCGGACGGCAAGGTCTGCAGGGACTGTACGAAGAAGCTGTCAGTATGGTTCGACGATTACAAAAACACAGACGCGCTCCATCTCAAGGGGCAGATCGAGGTGCGAAAGATCTATGCCGACATGGCAAAGGTCTATCCGTTTACCAAGGTTTTCGGGGAGTTCGGCGTGATCCTGATCGACGAGAAGGATAAAGTCTTTGTTGCTTTCCCGGACACGAGCAGCGGGCTGTTCGGCAGCCAGCGGAAGGTCAGCTCAATGGACGACGTGATCGACCTGGGGCCGGATGTGATCCAGTTCGATCAGGTCGAGGATTTCGAGATCGACATCACCGAGACGAGCCGGGAGGAGAAGCGTACCGTGGACGGGCAGCAGCTCAGCTACGATCCGCCCCATATCCTTTACATGGAGACCTTCACGCTTCGCCTGAAGCTCAAGCACCCGTACATAAAAACGATAAACATTCAGCTCAATGACGGAGCCGTACAGATCCATAACGAGGGTCGGCGTCTCTGGACCGATCCGGGGCGCAAGCTGGCGGCGCATCTGCTGAGTCTTCCCGGCCTTGTCAAGGAAGAGCGGGCGGAGGTCTATGACAACGAGTCGCTGCTGCACGTTTTCCTTCGCAGCCCGTACGAGATGCCGGACTATTCCTACGGCTTCCGCTGCACGCTCCGCAACCGTGAGGAGATTCGGAAATATCAGTATTATCTCGCGATGGCGCGGGAAATCCAAACGATTCTGACGGGAAAGGGTGAATAAGACCATGAAAAAACGGATCGCGTTCTGTCTGGCGCTTCTTGTGCTGTTCTCCCTCTGCGCCTGCGGAGAGGCTGACAGCGGCGCGGCATTCCTGGGGACTTACACGCTCTTTGCGATGGATTATGATGAGGATCATATCGTGTTCACGGATGGGCTGTTTGAGGGCAGCAGCTACATCACCCTCAAAAGCGGCGGCGCGGCGGAAATCTGCCTGGAGGAAACAGTATGAAGCTCTGCAATCTCCTGATAAACGGAGAAACGCATCTGGGTATCCTGACCGAGCGCGGCGTCATTGACGCCTCCCAAAGCGGCCTGCGGATGGACGAGGTCATCGCGGGGGCGGATCGCTCCACGCTGGAGCTGCTCGCCGCCGAGGGCATGGCGCCGGTGGCGGAGTCGCCGGTCTACGGAAACGTCGTGGGCAAGGCGGGAAAGCTCATCTGCGTGGGGCTCAACTACCGGGAGCACGCCAAAAAGGCGGGGCTGCCTGTCTCGCCGGTGCCCTCGCTCTTCTGCAAATTTCCCGAGGCGCTCGCGCCCGACGGCGCGGCGGTGCGCCTTCCCGCCTGGGAGGACAGCTATGACTATGAGGCCGAGCTTGTCATCGTGATTGGCAAAGAGGCCTGGGGCGTTAGCGAGGAGGAGGCCATGGGTCATATCTTCGGCTACACCTGCGGCAACGATTTAAGCTGCCGTGACGCCCAAAAGCGCACCTCCCAATGGCTCATCGGCAAGACCATGCCCGGCTTCGGCCCCGCCGGTCCCTGTATCGTGACGGCGGACGAATTCGACCCCGAGCAGCCCCATTCTATCAGAAGCTACGTCAACGGCGAGCTGCGCCAGAACGGGGACATTACTGACATGATCTTCCACTGCGCCAAAATCGTAAGCTATGCCTCCCATTATATGCCCCTCATGCCCGGCGATCTCATCTACACCGGCACCCCCAGCGGCGTCGCGCTGGAGGGCGGGCACAGCAAATACCCCTGGCTCAAAGCCGGCGATCGCGTGGACGTGGAAATCGAGGGCATCGGCACTCTGCACAATACATTGGTTTAAATACCGGCAAAGTGGCACTTCCATTCTCTGTCAGGAGGCGTTATAATGGAGACATCCAGAGTGGAAGGAGTGTTCCTATGAAAACCGAGAGAGAAAAGAAACCCGGAGGCCTTGTCAGCTGCCTTGTCTTCCTGCTGCTGTTTGCCGCCTGCTATGCCATTTACCGTTTCGCGCTGCCGACTGCCGTGATTCAGGCGCTGGGCATGGCCATGCTCGTGCTGTTCTGCGCCAATCTCATCGCCTGGGTGCTGGGGCTTCTGAAGCCCAAAGCGCACCGGGGCCGCACCCTGGTCACGCTGCTCTCCAGCCTTACCCGCTACGCCGCGGCGATCGTGATCCTCTGCTGGGGGCTTTCGATCCTGGGCGTGGATGTGACCACGATCGTCGCCTCCGTCGGCGTCGTGGCGCTCGTTATCGGCTTCGGGGCGGAGAGCCTGATCGCCGACGTGGTGACGGGCGTGTTCATGCTGTTTGAAAACCAGTATAACGTGGGCGACATCGTGGAGGTCAACGGCTTTCGCGGCACGGTCAAGGAAATCGGCATCCGCACCACCCAGATCATGGACACCGGCAAGAACATCAAGATCGTCAACAATTCCGACATGAAGAACATCCTCAACCGCTCGGATAACGCCTCCATCGCGGCAAGCTCAATCGACATCCCCTACGAGACGGATCTTGAGGCGCTGGAGAAGAAGCTGCCGAAGCTGATGGAGGAAATCTATACCGCGCATAAGGACGTGATGCTCTCCGCGCCGCGCTATCTCGGCGTGCAGGAGCTGGGCGCGTCCGGCGTGACGCTCAAGTTTATTGTCGAGGTGCCGGAGGAGAACATTTTCTCCGTGCCGCGCATCTTAAACCGCGATCTGCTGATCGGCTTTAAGAAGCTGGGTGTGGAGTGCCCCTACCCGCAGATCGACGTGCATCAGCGCTGAGCGCCATGGAAGAGAAGGAGCTTGAATATCCTCCGATCCCGGAGGAACAGGAATTTCACCCGCCGCGCGCGGAGGCGGAGTTTTCTCCCCCCGGCAGTACGGCAGAAGGCGGCGCGCCTCGCAGACGCAGGCGGCGTTGGCTTTCTCTGGCCGCGGCGGCGCTTGTGAGCGTTACACTGTATACGCGGCGCGTTCCCGCGCCGGCTGAGATTGTGGTCTCCCCTCCCCCGTCGCCGACTGTCGAACCGACGCTGAGCCCCACGCCAAGCCCCGCGCCGGAAGTCACGCCAAGCCCCACGCCGGTTCCCACGCCAAGCCCCACGCCGGAACCGGTCAGCCGGGTGCCGGAGCTTGCGGTGGACTTTTTCTGCTTTTCGCATGAGCATCACGGGCGTGTGACGCTGCGCAATACGGACGCGCTGCACTCTGCGCAGATTCTCGTGCGGGAGAAGGCGCTTGACCTTACGGTGTATGAGCATTTCCTTGAGGACGAGGAGGTCGCGGAGGGCGTCTTTGAGCTGCCGACGCTCAGCACCGGCGACGTGTTCATGGAGCACATGCAGGAGTATGACGAGCGCGGCGCCTGGCCGGAATTTGAGCTGACCGTAAACCTGTGGTACGAGGGCGAGGACGGCGCCGAGGAGCAGCTTACCCAGACCGTGGACGCGGACTTTGAGCTGGGCTTCGGCCTCAGCTACTGGAACTTCGACTGGGACGAGCAGCGCCCGCAGGACAGCTTTATCGTCATCCCCTATGAGCAGATCGAGGACATCCGCTACGTCATCAACGATCCCGAGGCCGTCACAGACCCGCTGACCGTGAGCGTTGACATCTCCTGCAACGGCAGGCACGCCGCGCCCGAGGAATTTGAGACCATCCTCTACCGGGACGAATATGAGCTGTATGACCCCGAGACCGACCAATACGTCCCGACCGTGAGCTACACGAACCAGCTTTTGCTGCGCCGACCCGACTGGATGCCGGAGCACGGCACCGTGAAGTTCACGCTGACGCAATATCTTGCAAGCACCGGCGAGCGTTGGATAAAAGAGCAGGAAATCGAATACTGAGCCTGCCGACGTTTTTGAATCGTAAAAAGGATGAGGATGTGTTCCATCACATCCTCATCGAACGGAAAGGGATAAAAAATTGGAAAAACGAAGAAAACGGGAGATCAGCATTCCTGACTATACGCTGGGAGAGGAGATTTTCAATGCCGTCTCCCACGGGGTCGGCGCGCTGCTTGGGGTCGCGGCGCTGGTTCTGATGGTCATTCGGGCGCACGGAGCGCTCGCGGAGGTCGCGGTCTCGATCTTCGGCGCGGCCATGATCCAGCTCTACACCATCTCCTGCGTCTACCACGCGCTGTCCAGACGCTTGAACGGAAAAAAGGTCATGCGCGTGATCGACCATTGCAACGTCTATCTGCTCGTGCTGGGCACCTATGTTCCGGTCTCGCTGCTCGGCGTCGGCGCTGCGCGCGGCTGGGAGCTGCTCGGCATCGTGCTCGCCTTCTCGGTGCTGGGCATCGTCTTTACGGCGATTGATGTGGACCGTTATCAGGTCGTGAGTGTGCTCTGCCATCTTGCAAGCGGCTGGTCGATCCTGCTGGGCATTCCCGGCCTGCGGCTTAGCATGGGGCGCGGCGGCCTTGTCTGTCTGATTCTCGGCGGCGTCATGTACTCCATCGGCGCGATCCTCTACGCCCTGGGGCGCAGGAAGCGCTACAGTCACAGCATTTTTCATCTTTTCTGCATCCTCGGTACTTTCTTTCATAGAGGAAATGGTCAGCTTCTTCGAGCTTGCCTGCGCCCTCTCCGGCTACATGTCCGGCGTCAATCCCTTTGACCAGCCCGGCGTGGAAGCCTGCAAGAAAAACATGTTCCGCATGCTCGGCAAGCCCGGCGCGTGATGAAAAAAGCTCCCGGAAAAGCAGCGCTTTTCCGGGAGCTTTTTGAGTTTTGAGAGTTTCCTGGAACTTTTTTAAGCAGTCTGACTCCCACCCCGGAAGGGGCAGGCGTTTTCTGCGCGGGACAGCGAACGCTTCCCCGCCCGTCACGGCATAGGAAAAGAAGGATCAGTAGTTGGTAGTCCGCCAGTGGAGCCTTGACCACTACCTTCAAAACTCGTTATGGGTGTGGATGTAGCGATCACATCTTCCCCGAAGCGAATGATCTGCACCTCGGGCTTCACCATTTTCGCCATATCATTTTTCTCCTCTCTCAAGAATAAACTTATCTCGTCACAAGACGTCAAAGCATATGTCTATATTACCCCCCCCCCGCTTCCATGTCAAGAAGCAAAATCGCCATTGACAACGCCAACAACAACGCAGTATAATACATATAGAGAGGTGTTGCCGGTAAACGGCCAGTCCCCTCAGTTTGACGAAGTAACCGCCGAGCCTGGGAAAGCTGTACGGCGGTTACTTCTTATTTTTTGCCTGTAGAAACAAGCTGACGATACCGATTATCACAAGGCAGAACTGAAAAAGCTCTGAATATGTAATCTGCATACGCATCACCCCTCTCTTGGAGGGGAAAGAAGCGCCCCTCCGGGATGGAGAGGACTGACCGCCTACCGTGTTGGCAACACCCGTCGTTATCATAAGCAGATCGGCGGAAAATGTCAAGCAAAAAGCGGCTGTAAAGGCGTCTGCGGCTTGACTTTCGCCCCTGGGCTGTGCTAAAATGAATCAAGGATATTTGGTAAGCCGAACGGCTGTGGGTTCCCACAGCCGTTCCTGTTTTTGGAGGGATTGTATGGTATACGATGTGATCATCGTCGGCGCGGGCCCCGGCGGTATTTTCACCGCTTATGAGCTGAAAAAGCGCGCGCCGGAAAAATCTGTCGCCGTGTTCGAGCTGGGTCGGGAACTGAGCCGCCGCAAGTGCCCCATCGACGGGGAGAAGGTCAAAAGCTGCGTCAAGTGCCCGGTTTGCAGCATTATGAGCGGCTTTGGCGGCGCCGGCGCGTTTTCCGACGGCAAGTACAACATCACAAACCAGTTCGGCGGCACGCTCTATGAATATGTGGGCAAGCAGAAGGCCATCGAGCTGATGCAGTATGTGGATGAGATCAACCTCTCCCACGGCGGCGAGGGTACGAAGCTCTACTCCACCGCGAACACCCAGATCAAACGCATGTGCCTTGAAAACGGGCTGCACCTTCTGGACGCGCAGGTGCGCCACCTCGGAACCGACATCAACTATATCGTGCTCGAAAACCTGTACAACGAGCTCAAGGAAAAGGTAGACTTTCATTTTAACACCGCCGTGGAAAGCCTTGAGCGCAGGGACGATGGTTTCCTGGTACATACCGCGAAGGGCGACTACGCTTGCAGACAGTGCGTCGTCTCCGTCGGGCGCAGCGGCAGCAAGTGGATGGAGCAGGTCTGCGAGAGCCTGAACATCCCCACGCTCTCCAACCGGGTGGACATTGGCGTGCGCGTGGAGCTGCCGGCGGACGTATTTGCCCATTTGACCGACGAGCTCTACGAGAGCAAGATCGTCTACCGCACGGAGAAGTTTGAAGATCTGGTGCGCACCTTCTGCATGAACCCGCACGGCGTAGTGGTGAACGAGAACACCAACGGCATCGTCACCGTCAACGGCCACAGCTATGAAGATCCCAGCAAGCACACGGAGAACACAAACTTCGCGCTGCTGGTGTCCAAGCACTTCTCCGTCCCCTTCAAGGACTCCAACGGCTATGGCGAGAGCATTGCGCGGCTTTCCAACATGCTGGGCGGCGGTGTGATCGTGCAGCGCTTCGGCGACCTGGTGCGCGGGCGGCGCAGCACCGAGGCGCGCATCCGCGACAGCTTTGTGACGCCGACGCTCGCCGCCACTCCCGGCGATCTGAGCCTCGTGATCCCCAAGCGCATCCTCGACGGCATCATTGAGATGATCTACGCCCTCGAAAAAATCGCCCCCGGTACCGCAAATGACGACACGCTGCTCTACGGCGTGGAGGTGAAGTTCTACAACATGGAAGTCACCATAGATGAAAACCTTGAGACGAACTGCAAAGGGCTCTACGTCATCGGCGACTGCTCCGGCGTGACGCACTCGCTGAGCCATGCCTCGGCAAGCGGCGTCCATGTGGCCCGGAGGATCAGCGGTCAGTGATCGGTGGTCAGTGGCCAGTAAACACTTGATTTCGTAACATTATCCCAGTATAGTGATAGTCAGCAAGCACAACCGGGAGGAACGCTTATGTCCGAAAACAAAGGCCAGAACTATTTGCACGGCGCGGCGATACTGACGCTGGGCGTCATCATCATGAAGATTCTCGGCTTCTTTTACAAGATGCCGGTGGCGAACATCATCGGCCCGGACGGCTATTCGATGTTCATGCAGACCTACAACGTCTACAACGTCTTTCTCACGCTTTCGACGGCGGGGCTGCCCATCGCCCTGGCGCGCATGATCTCCGAGGCCAACGCCGAGAACCGTCCCATGCAGGCGCGGCGTATCTTCCGTGTCTCCTGGTGGACCTTCTTTGTCATCGGCCTGGTCTTCACGCTCATCATGCTGCTCTTCCCGAACTTTATCGCCCACCGTATCCTGCACAATCCCCCCGCCGCCATGAGCATCCGTACCATGGCGCCCTCGGTGCTGCTGGTGTGCCTGGTTTCGGCCTACCGGGGCTACTGCCAGGGCTACGGCAACATGATCCCCACCACCGTGGGGCAGGTTCTGGAGGTTCTCATCAAGGTCGTGGTGGGACTTGCGCTCGCCTGGCTCGTGATGCACTCGATGCGCGGCAAGCCCATGGGCTCCGCCGCCGCCATCTTCGGCGTGACCGCGGGCTCCGCCGCCGCGCTCTTATACATGGTGATCTACAAGCGCCGCCATTACACCGAGAGTGTGCTGGAGCATCCGGACGTGCCGGAGCCCGACAGCAAAATTTTCTCCCGTTTCCTGCGCATCGGCATCCCCATCGCTTTGGGCAGCAGTGTGCTGGCCATTTTGAATCTGGTGGATTCCGGACTCACGATGGGAAGGCTCCAGTCCGCGGCGGGTTTTCCTCTGAACGCGGCGAACGTCCTCAACGGCGTTTACGGCGAGGCGCAGACCATCTTCAACCTCCCCGCCGCCGTCATCACGCCGCTGACGATCTCCGTGGTGCCCGCGATCACCGCGGCCACCGTCAAGGGTGAAAACGACCTTGCCACCAGGATCTCTGAGGACTCGATGCGCATCGCGGCGGTGCTGGCCATGCCCATGGGCGTGGGGCTCGCGGTGCTCTCAAAGCCCATCATGAACGTCATCTACCACGACAACCATCCCGCAGGGCCGACGCTGCTCGCAGTCATGGGCGTCGCCGCCTTCTTCGTGTGTATGGTGCTGATGGAAAACGCCATTCTCCAGGCAAGCGGCAAGGAGCTGCTTCCCATGATTACGATGATTGTCGGCGGTGTGGTCAAGGTAGCGCTCAACTACTTTCTTGTCGCCCAGCCGCGCATCAACATCTACGGCGCCCCGGTCGGGACGCTCGTGAGCTATGTCGTGATGGCGGTGATGAACTTTGTGTTCATGTGCTTTGTGCTGGATAAAAACCCCAAGCTGCGCCATATTTTGATTAAGCCCTTCCTATGCTCGGCAGTGATGGGCGGCTGCGCCTGGGGGCTTTATGGCCTGACAGATCGCTTTTTGCGCTTTGGCCCGCCCCGGCTCCATATGCTCTTCTGCATGGCGATCGCCATTGGGTTCGCCGTCGTGGTCTACCTGATCTTTGCCATCGCCATGCGGATGATTACCCGCGAGGACATGGATTTGATCCCCGGCGGCGCCAAGGTCGCGCGGCTTCTTCATATGAAGTAAAAAGCAGGTCTTTGATAAGAAAAAATACTTGATAATCGCCATAAAGTGTGGTAGATTATCAAGGCTCTCTCCATGGCGGTAAGAAGCGAGCAAATCCCCATGCACCGCAGGGCGCGCCGCGACACAGGAAAGCTTGCAGCGCAGGGGGGTCCGCATGTCATTCGGGACGTTGAATTGCCCGAAGGCCGGGAGAGGCCGCCCGGGTCATTGCCGTATCAGCGGCGAAACCGGCGCGTCTTGATCCTACCAACGAAATAAGCTAATCTCAAACAACACATCATACTTCAGGAGGAATTGATACATGAACAAAGCAGAGCTTGTTGCCGCAGTCGCGGAGAAGACCAAATTGTCCAAGAAGGACTGCGAGAAGGCCGTCAACGCCGCATTTGACGTCATCACCGAGGCGCTTGTTGCCGGTGAGAAGGTACAGCTTGTCGGCTTCGGCGCCTTTGAGGTTAAGGAGCGCGGTGAGCGCGTCGGCCGCAACCCCCAGACCAAAGAGGAGATCCGCATCCCCGCTTCCCGCGTTGCCAGCTTTAAGGTCGGCAAGGCGCTCAAGGATGCCGTCGGCAAGTAAATTTGATAAAATCGGGGCTGTGAGATAACGGTGTTCTCTCACAGCCCCGATTTTCAGTTTTCAGATTTCAGAATTCAGTTTTCAGGCAGAAATCCGGAACTCTTTCGCAGCATTTCAAGATCAGGAAAAATTTTTAGGGCAACACCGCATAATTCGGCGAGAGCGAATCCCGAGAAAAATTGAGTTCTGATAAAGGCGCTTTTTCGACGGAATACTTTGTGTATTTCAAGAAAAAGTGACGAAATCAGGGCGCAATTTTTCCGGGAGGCGCCGAAGGCGGATTGTGCGGTGTTGCCTTAGACTGCATCCGATCGTCAACAGCGTCAGCTTTCCCTTCTTATGCCGGTCAACGGAAATGCAGATTGTTTCGGTCTTGTTCGTTTTCTCGTCTGAAAACTGAAAACTGAATTCTGAAAACTATCTGCGCTTGTTGCGTCCCCAGAAGGTGTTGTAGCGGTCGGGCTTCCAGCCGGGCTTTACGTCCTTGACGGCCTCGGCGGCGGTGATCTCCACCTCGCCGTTATCGAGGTCGATAAGGGTATAGCGGTCATTGCCCATGCCGAGCTCCTTCATGTAGCTGAGCTGGCGCAGACCGTGGCGGCTCTCCACACGCTTGATGAGCTCCTTGCCGCCGCCGTCCGGCAGGTGATACAGCAGGTCGATGCAGGCGTTATCCACCGCGAGAATGTCCAGGGAGGCGAGGATGCCCACATCCGGTGTGACCACCGGCGCGGCCTCGGGACCGGCGCAGTCGCAGTCCACGGACATGTTGCGCATGGTGTTGATGAAGCAGACGTGCGGCGCGAAGTGATCGACGGTGGCCTTGGTGCTCTCGGAGATGCGCTCCATCAGCTCTTCCTCCGCGATGTCCCACATGCCGACACGAGAGTGGATCTCCTTCTTGCCGACGCGCCCGTCGGCGCAGCCGATGCCGATGTTCTTGTTGCTGCCGCCGAAGCCGCCCATCGTGTGCCCCTTGAAGTGTGTGAGCACCAGGAGGGAGTCATAGTTGAGCATGCTCTTGCCGACGTGCATCTCTTCAAACCATTTGCCGCCCTTGACCGGCAGCGCGGCCACGCCTTCGCTGTCCGTAATATCCACGGGGCAGAAGGTCCAGCCGTTTATCTCCAGGGTCTTGCGATGATCCTCTGTGGTGTAGCGGCTGCCCTCGTAATAGGTATTGGTCTCGATGATCGTCGCGTCCGGCAGACGAGAAGCCAGCAGCTCCTTCACCCATGGGCGGGGAATGATATTCGGCCCCTCGGCCTCGCCGGTATGCAGCTTCACCGCCACCTTGCCGCACAGCACGGCGCTGACCTTGTCATAAACTTTTTTCAGCCCCTCCTCGGACAAATCCCGTGTGAAGAACACCACCGAGCTCTCGCCCGTGCGCGCTTCAAAGGGGACATACCGATTGCCGTCCTTCCCCGGTACCGCCTTCTTTGCGTTCACTTTCATACCTCCTATCATTTGGATTGCTTGATTATACCACCTATGTCAAGAATTGAATAGCGGGTACGAAAAATTCCCTGCGGCGTTCAACGCCGTCAGGGAATTATCGCTTTGCACTCTCCATGCCATATCCAGCCAGATCACCGTCTCACTGCCGGATTGAGAATTGTCGCCGTTCATGGCACTGTGCATCGTAAACAGCAGTACAAAGAGCAGCAGCGCAATCACCGCATAGGTAATCATCTTTCCTCTTATGAGCCGACGCTGCTTTTTCTTTCCGTTTTCAAAGCCGGCCTGGGAGCTCCGGTGGGAGCCGCGCCCCTCTGTCCCCCGCAAACAACGGCAGAGGCTTCCATAGAGATCACGCACCGCTTCGCTCTCGCTCTCTCCCTGATAGCTGATTTCCCGTTTGCCGTCGGAATGATTCTTATATACGACGAACTGCCCGGCATCATTTTGGTAAAGCCCATAAGCCTTCGGCTCGGCATAATCCTCCAGGAGGTGGAAATGCAGATTCCGGTAATGGATCCTCCGTTTTTGGCAAAAATCCCGGAAATCGTCCAGAGTCTTGGGGACATTGGGATCAACACCCCAGTTCGGTGTGCCGCAGCGCGGACAGTGAACTCTTCGATCGTTATAGATTCTCTTGCAATGGTCGCATCGGGTACCGATGACCGATCGCCCCTTTCTCTACAGAGCGTACTTTGCACTTTTATTATATTATTATTATACTACTTGTTTTCGTTCTTTGCAAGTAACGATTCAGTCTTGCGTGGCTTTGGGGGGAGTTCAGAGGGGCACTCCCCTCTGATTTGCCGCCTCGGAAGGCGGCAAACAAAATCATCGCCCCGCAAGTGTGCGAGCGTTCCCCCGCCGCGAGTGCGCGCAGCGGGGTGCATCCCCTCTAACGATTTAGTCCCGGAACGGGACTGAATCGTTACCTTTGCAACAGCTATTATTGAAGGATAAGGAAGGTCCTGTCCGCAGCCGCGCTTTCCCCCGCTTGTCTCTGCGGCAAGCAGGTATCATCTCCCCGTGCGCCATGGATAAATAATCGGCCGAAACGCAAGAGAGGCCGCCTGAGCCATTGTTGCGTCAGCGGTGAAGATGGTGTATATCTGGAATCGTCAGCTTTCATCGTAAGGATAGAAGGCTGAATCGCGATCTTCGGAGAGCTCAAGGAGCGCTCCGGCCTGGAACATCGGCGGCAGGCTCCCCGAAGGTGCCTTCCACGCGGCATGGGAGACGACTCGGATCGCCTCGTCCTCCGGCTTCCGCGCGCGCAGGATCGCCTCCGCATCGAAGAGCAGCTTCCCGGTCGCGATGTGGTAATCGCTCGAGATGATAGCCAACGCTTTCACCTGCGGCGTCTTCTCGGCAAGCAGCGCGAGGCTATACATGGCGTTCTGCGCCGTGGTAAGAGAGCGGTTCTCTATCAGCAGCCGCTCCGGCGAGACGCCCTGTTTCATAAGCCAGTCCGCCATTTCTTCCGCCTCCGTGGCGCTCTTATCCTCTGCCGCCGTCCCGCCGCCGGTGCAGACAACGAAGGCGTTCGGGTACTGCGCGGCACAGCGCAGCGCCACCTCAAGGCGCGCAATCAATTCGTCGCGCATGGAGCCGTCCGGGTTGAGCTGATAGCCCAGTACCACCAGCGCCAGCTCGTCCGTATCCGGAAGCCCCTCCGGCAGTGTGTCGTAGTTGATTGCGGGCTCTCCCTCCTGCCAGAGCTTCATGATGCGCCCCCAGCGCATGGCGCATTCCGCGTCCACCGCGGATAGTTGCCTGAGCAATTCGTCAATGTGCGCGTTCGCCTCCGCGCCATAGCCACCGTAGTCTAAGACCATCTCCTCAATGATCGCGCGCGCCTCGCGTGTCGGAACCGGCAAGGCTTCTTTCCTCCCGCATCCCGCGCAGAGCAACAGCACCGTGAGCAGCAGAAACGAAGGGGTGGCTTTCCGTATTCTGTCCATGTTCTTTCTCCCTTCATATTCAGCGATCCCGCCACGAAAGCAGAGCGCCCGGCCGGCTCGTGCAGGATGCACGGCTCATCAGGATCCTATCTGCACAGCACGGCGACACAGCCGCTCTATGGGCTCATGAACCCACAGGCTCTGGGGTCGTCACGCCTTGTATACCTCATTCTCCGGCAGATATAGACGCCAGCGGGACTGATCTCCCGGCGCCGGCCGGTGTCCACCGGAATCAGTCCTCGCGGCTGCTCGATCAGGTAAGTGTTCACCGGCAAGGTCACGCGCGCTCTGAGCGGAAGCCTAAGCTGCTCGGCTGTATTTTTCAGGTCGATGGCGTTCCCGTACGGTACTGTCTCAGAGACCTGTATATATCCGCAGGTCAGAACATGAATTTTCATTTTCCTGTCTCCTCGTGTACAACCTTACCATTCCTTCAGAAAAATGTCAACTTGATCGGCATCCCCGTGATCCGTTCCCCTCTTAAATTTTTAAAAAAATCGCGGAAAAAATGCTTGACATTTCCGGGATCATGCGTTAAAATACCCCTTGCTTGAGAGAGCTGGACGATTGGCGCAGCTGGTAGCGCATCCGCTTGACGTGCGGGAGGTCACAAGTTCGAGTCTTGTATCGTCCACCA
>CAJOCV010000054.1 GCA_905233785.1 uncultured Oscillospiraceae bacterium | reverse complement strand
GTCGCAGTTCTCGCCGTGCTTGACGTGCCCGCCCTCATGCACCAGGGTGTCCCAGATGCTCTCTCCCCGGCCGTCCTCGTTCCAGGCGCCCTCGATCTGAGGGGCGGCGCTGGCCGCGCCCCAGAGAAAATCCTTTGAAAAAGCCATCGTTATCCTCCTTGTATCGTTTCAGGTAAGCCGCTTACAGGTCGTCCTCCCCGGTCACATGTCGAAACTGCAGGCGCAGCAGCTGGGTGTTGATAAAGGCGGTGAGCGCGAAGCCCGCCACCAGCCAGAGAAAGCTGATGCGCAAAAACATGTAAGTGTGCCGCAGCAGCAGATACACCGGCAGCAGGTTCAGCGCCGTCACCGCGAGGGCGATGAAGGGATTGCTCAGCGGCAGCAGCACCGCGTTTCGCAGGCTGTTGTCCAGGCTGTTTTCATACCAGGCCAGCAGGGGCCAGAGGTAGGAGTTGAACACGCCGATCACCGCCGCGGCGACCCAGCAGAGGCCACGCATCAGAGGCTGATCCGCCAGCCCCCCGGAGAGGCCCAGAAACAGATACAGCAGCAGCAAAAGCAGCGGCAGCAGCAGCACGAGGCTTGCCAGCATGCCCTTTTTGAAATTCTCCTTGAAGGCCTTGAAGAAGTCCGGCAGGATGCTGGGATACTCGTGCCTGGCCATCTTGCGGGTGATCGTGTACAGGGCGGCGGTGGAGACCCCGGCGGTCAGCAGCGGCGCCGAGCACAGCAGCCACAGAATGTTCAGGGCGATGAAGCCGGCCGCGGTGCTCAGGATCTGATAGACCTTGGAGTCGGGTGAAAGCCATTTTCCCATCGTTCGTTCCTCAGAGGTCGAAGACCATGCCGTCCTTCTGCGAGCGGAAAGCCTCCCAGCGGGGCAGCCCCTCGCCGTTGGGGTCGCCGGTCTTCATAAAATTGGTCCAGTAATCCAGCATTTGCTCCGAGAGCATCCGATCGCCCTCGGTCATGGGACGCCAGCAGCGATCCAGGGTGCCGAACATGTACCACAGCTCCGAGGAGTGGAAGGCGCCGGCCTCGTCGCCGGGCAGCTGCCGCCGGAAATCATAGAGCCAGACCGGGCGGCCGTGGCGCTTCTCCGCCTCTGCCCAGGCGAGAGACCCTGCGTAGACCTTGCCGCGCTCCCCACGCGCCACCGCCTCGCGCTGCGTGGCGATGTCGTTCAGGGTGGAGCCCACGATCGTGGGGATCGGATGGGTGCCGCCCTCGTTCATGGCGCGGTCATAGCCCTCGGTGAGAACCCAGCCGTCCATGATCGGGGTATAGGGCAGCTCCATCTTGGGAAAGCCCGCCATGATGATGGGCCCTGCGGCGGCAAAGACCTGCTCCGGCGTAAGGGAGCGCAGCTCCTCCAGGCTATCCGCCCCGGCGTTGCGGGCAAACCGCTCTCCCAGCTCCTCGGCGGAGCGGAGATCGTGGTCATAGCTCAGCCCCACGCAGCTCTGCAGCACGGCGTGTGCGATCATGCCCCGGGTCAGCGGGCTTGTGAGCAGGGTCTGCACGCTCATGCCGCCGGCGCTCTGGCCGAAGACCGTGATGTTTTCGGGATCGCCGCCGAAGGCTCCGATGTTTTCGCGCACCCAGCGCAGCGCGGCGATCTGGTCCAGGATGCCGTAGTTGCCGCTGACGGCGGGGCCGCCCTCGGCCCCGGCCTCGGCGCTTAGGAGGGGATGCGCCAGGAAGCCCCAGGGTCCCAGACGGTAGTTGACGGTGACGAGGATCACGCCCCGGCGGCAATAGGCCGCGCCGTCAAACTCCTTCTCATGCCCAAAGCCGCCCATAAAGGCGCCGCCGTGGATCCAGAAGGCGACGGGCAGCTTCTCCCCGGTGCTCTTCGCCGGGGTCCATATGTTCAGATAGAGGCTGTCCTCGCTGACCGGGGTCTGGTAGGCGGCCTCATCGTAAAATTCCTTGTCGTAAAAGGGATCCTCATGGATCTCCTGCATGCTGCGATTGGGGAAAGCTTTGGCCTCCCGCACGCCCTCCCAGGGCTCCGGCGGCAGCGGACGGTGCCAGCGCAGCGCCCCCACCGGGGGCTTGGCATAGGGGACGCCCAGGAACAGGGCATAGCCCTCCCGCTCCAGGCCTTCGATGCTTCCATAGCGAGTGGTGATTGTTTTCATAGTATCCTCCCTTTTGCAGATGGGGTAACGGGGGCAAAAATGCAGCAAGGAGGCCGCCTTGTCGTCGCTTGGGCAAGGGCAGCCTCCTTCTCAATGTTTCATGCTGTGGGATCGGATCGGAACGGTTCAACCCTTGACGGCGCCCATGGTGATGCCCTTGGCAAAGTACTTCTGGAAGAAGGGGTAGATCACCAGGATGGGCAGGATACCCACCACCGCGATGGCCATACGGGCCGTCTGAGTGGGAAGATCCGTCACCGATACGCCTGCGGTAGAGTTGCTGGCGAGATACGCGATATTGGTGTTAATATCGTTGAGGATGTTCTGAATGGTCTTGAGGTTGGCGCTCTGATCAGAGAGATAGTACAGACCGTTCTGCCAGTCGTTCCAGTAGGCCAGACCCATCATCAGTCCGATGGTGGCGAGGATCGGGGTACTCAGGGGCAGCGCCACGCGGAAGAAGGTCTGGAACTCGCTGGCACCGTCGATGCGCGCGGCCTCATACAGATCCCGCGGGATGCTGTTTTCGAAGTAGTTTCGCACCAGCATCACCAGGAAGGCCGAGCACAGCAGGTTCGGCACGATCAGGCCGAAGATGGTGTTCTTGATGGCAAAGGTCTTGACGTACATGATGTAGGTGGGGACCAGACCGCCGTTGAAGAGCATGGTGAAGACCACATACAGATTCAGCCATTTGCGCCCCGGCAGGGCGGGGTTGGAGAGCATATAGCCCAGCAGCGCGGTGATCATGACGCCGACGCCCGTACCGACCGCGGTGACAAGAATGGTCATCATATAGGCCCGGCCCAGGCGCCCGGCCTGACTGGCGATGTACTGGTAGGCCGAGATCGACCACTTCTGGGGGAAGTAGCTGTAGCCGAAAGTCATGGCCACGCTCTCATCGGTCAGAGAGGCGATGATCAGCAGCACGAAGGGAGCCAGCGCCAGGAAGCTGAGCAGGACCATGACGATGTTGGCGGCAATGTTCCAGCCTTTGTTTGTTTTAACCATAGCGTTTCCTCCCTATCAGAACAGCTTGCTGTTCTCGTCCAGATGGCTGACCACCTTGTTGGCGCCGACGATGAAGATGAAGCCCACCACGGACTGCACAAAGCTGGCCGCCGAGGACATGCCGACATCGTTGGTCTTGAGCAGGGCACGGTAGACATAGGTGTCAATGGTCTGGGTGACGGGGTAGAGCGCACCCTGGTTCATAGGCACCTGATAGAACAGACCGAAGTCGGAGCGGAAGATCTGGCCCAGGCTGAGGATGAAGAGCATGACGATGGTGGGGATCATCAGCGGGATGGTGATCTTCTTGTGCTGCTGCCAGCGGGTGGCGCCGTCCAGCGTGGCGGCCTCATAGAGGCTGGGGTCGATGCCGAGGATCGTGGACATATACAGGATCATGCCGAAGCCGATCTGCCGCCACTGATTGACGAAGGTCAGAATGAGGGGCCACCACTTGGTCTCCTGATAGAAGGCCGGCGCACTGCCGATCCAGCGCTCCAGCGCCTTGGTGAACAGACCCGAGGTGGGAGACAGGTAGGCGTAGACCAGATAGGCGATGACGACCATGCTCATCAGATAGGGCAGGAGGATGGCGGTCATGTAGAATTTCTTTTTGAGCTTGCCGACGACCTCATTGATGAGGATGGCGGCGGTGACGCCCAGAACGGCGCCCAGGATGATCCAGAAGATGTTGTAAAGCAGGGTGTTGCGGATCATGATCCAGGCGTCGGCGGTGCGGAAGAGGAACTTGAAGTTCTTCAGCCCGCACCAGGGGCTGGCCCACATGCCCTTGGAATAGCTGAAGGTCTTAAAAGCGATCTGCAGGCCCGCCAGGGGCAGGTAGTTGTTGATAAACAGATAGATCAGGCCGGGCAGGCCCATGATGTAAAACGGGATCCATTGTTTGAAGTTGGTTTTTTTCTTCTTCTGATCCATACCGTTCCCCCTCTTTTCAATCTTCATAAGGCTTCCCGGGAGTGGGAAGCCTTATGATTTCGGTTCATATCGTCAGGGAATTACTTATTGGCAGCGAGCCAGGCGTCCAGAGCGGCCTGGTTGGCGTCGATGACGTCCTGCATGCCGGCAGCGTTGAGAGCGGCCACCAGCTCGTCCACAGCGGCGTCCACGTCGGCCACAGCGCCGGCGTTCAGGGCGGGCAGCTTCTGCTCGAGGACGCTGGCGATGGCGCCGGCCTCGGCAGAGAAGGCGCTGCCGTCAAAGTCATAACCGAAGGTCAGGCTCATCTTGGCCTCGTTCTCAAAGGCCTTGGTGTCGGCGGGGTAGGAATCGGTCAGAGGAGCGACGATCTTGATCGCGGTGGGATCGCCGTAGTGCACGAAGGGGGCGTAGTAGCCGTTGTGGTCCTCGTTGCCGGTGCCCACTGCGGTGATGACGTTCTGAGTGCCTTCAACGGCCACGTAGTCCAGACC
This sequence comes from uncultured Oscillospiraceae bacterium, assembly GCA_905233785.1. Classification (GTDB taxonomy): domain Bacteria; phylum Bacillota; class Clostridia; order Oscillospirales; family Oscillospiraceae; genus Limivicinus. The sequence goes on along the minus strand of CAJOCV010000054.1, from coordinate 5,696 downwards.
TTCCACACCGTACATGAGGAGGTTGGCCACATCGGGATCGGCATAAATCAGGTTGATGAGGTCCATGGCCTTGTCGGGGCGCTTGCAGTTGGCGGCGATGCCGAGCATGAACTCGCGGGCGCCGGCAGTGGAGATGATGGGATCGCTGGTCCTGATGATGTCTACCTCAAAGTTGGGGTTGACCCAGGAAGCCATCTGGTTGGTGGTGTAGCCGGTGGCGGTGCCGAACAGCTTCTGGTTGGAAAAGAGCTCCTGAACGGTGGTGGAGTCGGTCAGCATGTCGGAGGGGGTGTAGCCCTTGTCATACCAATCCTTGTTCTGCTTCCAGAAATCCCGGTACTCCTGGGAATCGAAAACGTTGACGATGGTGGTGCTGTTGGCCGGATCCAGGATACCGCCGAAAGCGCCGTTGGTGCCGAAGTAGTCGCCGCCCAGCTGGAACTTGTAGTTGAGCTGGCTGGAGTTGGAGTAGGAGGTCATGTACACGCCGTGCTCATGGGCAACCTTGGCCGCCTCGGTGAGCTCGGCAATGGTCATGCCGTCGTGCATATCCAGGCCCCACTCGTCGGCCATGGTCTTGTTGTAGACAAAGGATCCGCACATGGCGGCATAGGGATAACCGGAGATGGCGTAGGTGACGCCGTTGATCTTCTGGGCCTTGGCCACATGCTCGGTGACCTTCAGGGCGTCCTGACCGCGGGCGGCAAGCAGATCGTCCAGCGGGAGCAGCAGCTCCTGAGAGACCATGTTGTCCATGGGGCTGGTCAGGCCGACAGCCACAACGTCCAGCTTCTCATCGCCGGCCACGCCCAGAGAGGTGGTGGTGGGCAGGTCGCCGATGAAGACGGGGACGATATCGACGGTGCAGTTGATCTTCTCGAGGGTGATGGCGTTGAGGGCTTTCTCAACTTCAGCAATGTCCTTGTTCTCCTCGAAGAGGCCGACGAACTGAATGCTGACCTCGTAGGGGGCTTCTTCCTTGTCGATCTCGCCGGAAACCTCGGCGGGAGCGCTGTTGTTGCTGCTGCCGCAGCCGGCCAGCAGGGCAGCCAGCATCAGGACAGACAGCACAAGTGCCAGAGTCTTTTTCATAAAAATGTCCTCCCATTTTTTAATGTGTTTTCCTTGAAAAAGCCGGATTTGCTGACGCAATTTTATCAATCGATCCGAAATTTGGATAGCAGATTTTGGACCGGATTGTAGCACAATCCTGACTTTTCCGGGGATCACGTCAAAAATAAGAGGACATTTTTGTGCAGATTTCACAAAGTCGCGGGTTTTTCATCGGATTTCCTGCCCCGCTGGCGGTATTCCTGCGGGGTCATGCCCGTCTCCCGCTTGAAGAGCCGGGTGAAGTAGGAATAGTTGTCGTAGCCCACGCTGTCGGCCACCCTGTTGATGGGATAGTCGGTGCTCCGCAGCAGCTCCCGTGCCAGCTTCAGCCGCTCCCGGGTCACATATTCCAGGATGGACAGGCCCACGCTCTTTTTGAACAGTCGGGCCAGGTACTGCTCGTTTAAGTATACCTGCTCGGCCAGCCCGGAGATAGAGATCTGTTCATGGAGATGACGGTGGATATAGTCCGTCACGGCGGAGACCGCACTCTCGCCCGGGCTTCCTTTCTCTTCCGCGGCCAGCTTTTGCAGCACGTGGGCGGGGATCCGGACCTCCTGGTCCCCGGTCTGACTTCCGGTGTCCCGCTCCGCCCTCTTTTGCACCCGCTGTGCCACTTTGCCGAGAATGCCTTCCAGCTCCTCATACTCGATGGGCTTCAGGATATAGTCCGCGCTGCCCAGCTGCATGGCCTTACGCATGTAATCATAATCCGCGTGGCAGGTGACGAAGACGCATTCCACCGCCGGGTAATGGCTCTTGACCCATTCGAAGAGATCCAGTCCGCTTCCCTGGGGCATCTCGATGTCACAGAGCATCACGTGGATCTCCTTGGCGGAAAACAGTTCCTGCGCCTGGCGCATGGAGTTTGCGATAGAAACCTCCTCCACGCCGAATTTCTGCCAGTCCACCCGTCTTCGCAGCGCGTTGACGGCTACCGCTTCATCATCGACCAGAATCACGTTCATGCTCGTTTCTCTCCTTCCCGATCCGGATCATGCCGTTTCTTCGTCCGCGTCCGCGAGCCGGCTGTGCATCTTCAAAAACGGCAGCTCGATCTCCACCGCCGTGCCGCCCTCCGGCCTCCGGCTGAGCTCCACGCTCCCGGCGCCGCTGTAGAGCAGCTCCACCCGGTCGATGGCGTTCTGGATGCCCACGCCCAAATCGCTCCGGAAGCGGTGCTCCTTCCGGAACTGCTCGATCCGCTCCAGCACCTCATCGGTGATGCCCGGACCCGTATCGGTCACACGCAGCAGCAGACGGCCGGCCTCGGTCTTCTCCGCGCTCACCCGGATCTGCACGATCGTATCGGGGATCAGCGCGTGCTTGATGGCGTTCTCCGCGAAGCTCTGCAGCAGCAGCGGCGGCACCAGGCAGTCGTACAGCTCCTCGTCATAGTCCACGGCAGCCTCAAAGGTTTGTACAAAGCGCAGCTTCTGGATCGCGAAGTAGTTACGCAGATGTTCCATCTCCTGGCCCAGGGTCACAAAGTCCTGGTGAGCGTTGACCACATAGCGGAAGTAACGGGACAGATACAGGATCATCTTCTGGATCAGGGGAAATTCCTCCCGCTCATAGCTGTAGAGGATATTGAGCGTGTTGAGGATGAAGTGGGGCTTGATCTGCTGGGCAAGAAAGCCCATCTTGATCTTCTGCGCCTGGAGCTGTTCCTCGTAGACGCTGATCTTCAGCTCCTCCACCTGATCCATCATGTGGTTGAAGCTGCGGTTGATGCGGTTGAACTCGGTTCCCTGTTCCCTCTCCGGGATGCGGTAGTCCAGGTCGCCGCCCTCTACGGTTTCGATGGCGCGGTTGAGCTGCGCCACCGGGCTTACGACCCAGTGCTGCATGGCCAGCAGCAGGATCGGCAGGGCGATCACCGCCGCCACGGACAGGATCTGCAGCAGTCGGATGGCAAAGGGCAGCGCGCCGCTGATCTGACGGGCGGGCACCAGCTCCAGGGCATACAGTTCTCCGGAGGGGGAAGCCGCTGCGGAGATTAGATAGCTCTGCCCGCCGATCTTCTGCCGGCCTGCCCTCGGTTCCACCTGCTCCGGCAGTTCCCGGCTTGCGTACAGCACCCGGCCCTCCCGGTCGGTAAAGGCCAGGATGCGCCCTTCCTCCAGAGGGATCTGGCGGGCGAAATCCGACAGTTCGATCCAGGAGCCGTACCAAACGTCCCGATGCTCACTCACTGTGGCCAGTACGGTCCGATCGCCCACACTGAGCAGGCGGCCGCCCCGCAGAGACGCGCCGGAGTCTTCCTTGATCTCCTCCAGTATCTGATCCCGAACCTGGACGCCTCTGGAGGAGTAACTGCCCTGTTGGACAAAGAGCTCTTTTTTCGGGAAGAAAGCGAAGATCCCGCTGATCAGAAATTCATCTTCCTTCTTATCCTTCAGCTTAGTCTGCAGAGCCACCACGGCCTGCACCTGGCGGTAGCGCTCCTCCTCGCTGTCGATCTCCTTGTCCCGCAATCGCAGGAAATCCGGATCGTCGATGGACAGCAGGGCCAGATAGGTATCGACGCGCCTCGTGGCCTCGTCCGCCAGGTTCAGATAGAGCGTCAGCGTGTGCTGCAGCTCCAGACCGATCTGCTTTTCCGATTCCTCAATGACCCGTCGTCCCAGCACGAGCGTCAACAGGTTCAGGGGGATCAGCACCGCGAAGATCAGAAGGATCACGCGATTGAGCGAGGATGAAAAAAAGCGTTTCAGTTTCTGCACAGCCCGGCCCCCCTTTCTTGTACCAATATTGTATCTTGTGCGGCATCGTTTGTCAATTTTCCGCAGCGCACTCCCGACATACTTGCATTTTTTTGGAGAACTGATATACTTTTCTCGTCATCAGATGATTCTTATCAAATGGAGGATCCTGCCATGAAGCACAGTTTCCGCTGCGACGCCGAGGCCGCTCTGGTCCGGACCGACCGGGGGCTCGTCAAGGGCTATGAGCACGACGGCCTTCTTATTTTCAAGGGCATCCCCTACGCCCGGGCACGGCGTTTTCACGCGCCGGAGCCGGTGAAAGCCTGGGACGGGGTCTTTGACGCCAGCAACTACGGCTATGTCTGCCCCCTGCTCACCAACGACCGGCCGAATGGGGAGCTCCATGTGCCCCATCGCTTCTGGCCCATGGATGAGGACTGCCTGAATCTGAATATCTGGACTCCGGGCACCGATGAAAAAAAGCGTCCTATCCTCTTCTGGCTCCACGGCGGCGGCTATGAGGCCGGCTCCTCCATCGAGCATCTGGCCTATGACGGCGCCAACCTGAGCCGTTTTGGCGACGCGGTGGTGGTCTCCGTCAACCACCGGCTGAACATTCTCGGGTACTTTGACCTGTCGGATTACGGCGAGGAATACGCCAATTCCGGCAACGCCGGCGGGGATGACATCATCGCCGCCCTGCGCTGGGTCCGGGACAACATTTCCGCCTTTGGCGGAGATCCGAAAAACGTGACTGTTTTCGGCCAGTCCGGCGGCGGCGCCAAGGTCACGACCCTGCTCCAGTCCCCCGCGGCGGACGGGCTGTACGCCAGGGGCGTGGTGATGAGCGGCGTGATCGGCCCCATGCTGGGCGACGCGGTGGGCAGTGGCCGGGATCTGGCGGAGGCTCTGATGGCGGAGCTGAAGCTCTCCGGCGTCAAGGAGCTGGAGACGGTGGATTATCATCTGCTGGCCGAGGCCTACAACAAGGTCAAGCCCGCGCTGGAGGCCGCCGGCAAGTATGTGGGCTGCAAGCCCCATCCCAACGCCTTTTATCTGGGGGAGCCCGGCGTCCGCGGCTTCCGTGAAGAGACGAAGCACATCCCGCTGCTGGTGGGCAGTGTTTTCGGAGAATTTACTTCCTTTACTCCCTCCCCTTACGACCGCTCGGGCATGCGTGAAGAGGAGCAGGAGGCCGCCATCCGCCAGATGCTGGGCGAAGAGGGCGCCGCGCAGCTGATCCCCCTGTTTCGGGAGGCTTACCCGGAGCGGCAGCTGATCGACCTGCTGCGGCTGGATTTCATCTTCCGCGCCCCGGAGATCGCCTACCTGGCTCAGCGCGGCCGTCTCAACGACTGCACCTGGTCTTATCTCTTCAACATGGATCAGCCCATCGACGGCGGCAACACCCCCTGGCACTGCTGCGACATTCCCTATTTCTTCCACAACATCGACCTGGTGGAATACCCCCATGGCCCGCAGGCGGACGAAGGGCTCTCCGAGCGGGTGCAGGCTCTCGCCTTTGGCAGTCTGATGCAGTTTGCCCGGACGGGCGATCCCAACGGCGAGGGCATCCCCGCCTGGCCCGCCTGCCGGGACGGCGAGGAGCCGACGCTGCTGATCGACGACCATCCCCGTATTCTGCCAAACTTTGACCACCGGCTGATCGAAGCCCACGCTCGGATCATGGGTCCGGTGATGGCGCGCATGATGCAGCAGCTGCACGAAAATGTACAGCACTAAACCATACAGAACAGCAGGGAGTTTCTCGGAAAAAGAGAAGCTCCCTGCTTTCCTGCCGTTGCAGCAAAGACACTACCCTGATACGTTTGAATACGATTGCGCATCAGAACACCGTCTTCCACACAGAGGGGG
>CAJOCV010000053.1 GCA_905233785.1 uncultured Oscillospiraceae bacterium | reverse complement strand
ACTTCTCCCCCACCGCCTTCGCGGCCTTCTTGAGTTCCAGCTCCATGGCGACGGGGATCACAAAAACGTAAAGCTTCTTGCTGGCTCCCACGGCAACCAACGTCTTAAAAACCTTTGCCGGGTCCTGCCCCGTGATCTGCGCCACGGTGACGCCGTCCACCGCCTCGTCCCCGTGGGGATAGCTGTGCGCTGTGTAGGGGATTTTTTTCTGCTCGAGAACGCGCATCACGTTCGTCTTCTGCTCTGCCATGACAAAAGCCTCCCATCCGCTCAGGTAACTGATATATTTTACTCTATCTTCTTTGATCTTTCAATACAAAATAATGAACAAAATCAGGAGCAGACGCTGAAGCAGTCGGAGACGATTGCTTCAGCGTCTGCTCCGCAAAATAATAGTGAAGGGTTACGGCGCTTCGGGGCGAAACACGATTGCTCGCAAAGCGCACAATAACGATTCACTATTTCCTGACCCTACAGCGTAAAACGCCGCAGCATACTCTCCACGCTGTTATCCATGGTGTACAGGATGCGCTCCGTCGTGATTTCCTTGGGAAACTGCATCCCGAGATCCATCCACTGGGCGATGAAGCCGATGGCGCATTTGGCATAGAACTGCACCACAAACTCAAAATCCTGCCGGTCGATGTTCATCCCCTCCGAGACGATCACCGCGAAGCTGCGGATACAGGCGGCCATTTTCTCCTCCAGATAGCGCAGCATATAGAACCGGTTGTTGGAGTTATAGATATTGAGCGTGAAGACCGCGTTCTCCTGTAAGTACCGCATAAAAACCAGCACGTCCTCCCGCCAGTGCTCAAAGACCACCGTATGCGGCAGAACACGGTTGGCGTCCTCTTCAAAGACCCATTCCAAAAGATCGTATACGTCGTCAAAATGATAATAGAAGGTTTGCCGATTGACGCCGCAAATCTCCACGAGATCCTTGACCGTGATTTTGTCGATTGGCTTGATGCTCATCATCTGCTTGAGAGCAAGCGCCAGAGATTCTTTCGTGCCGCGTGCCATTCTGTTCCCTCCGTTTCCCGAACGAATCGCCGTATTATAGCACAGGAAAACGAAGAGAGTAAAGTCATTTTCTCTTGCAAATGCTCCCGTTTTCGTATACATTGATAAACAGGAGGCGATACCATGGAACAGAAAAAGACTCGAGCGCAGAAGCTGACCCTTGCCGTTTCCATCGCGCTGATTGTCTTTCTTTCCATCCTGCTGCTTTTCTTAAACTTGAAATACCCACACGTCCCGGCCTCAAGCTCCCTCACCCCTGTCTCCTCCATGCATGCAAACGACACGCTCGCGCCTCACAGCCGCTGGGTCGGCATTCTGTCGATCACCGACCACCGGGGGCAAGGGAAGCTGGAAAACGGAATGCGGCTGATTCGCGGGACGATCGGGCAAGATGAAAAGGGCTGCTTTTTTGAGCTATATAACCGCGAAGACCCCGATTCCGCGCGTCCTCTGCTGACGCTTGGCGTCCGCCTTGAGGGGGACGCCATGATCCCGGAAATCGGTGAGGAGGACGCGGCGTATTTTTACATATGGCTGGACGAACGCGATGTGGAGGCCTTCACGCTCAGGCTTGAAAACGGTACGCTGGCACAGCGCTACTTCTACAATGACGGCTTTGAAAGCTGCTGGATCGAATTTCACATCAAACAGGAAAAAAATACTTGAATTTCGCCATCTCATGTGTTACAGTATATAGGCTTATTGCAGAATACGATCGAAAGGGTTGAAATACATGTCTGCAGTGTCCGTTATCTTCACTATCCTTCAGGTTCTCTCCGGTCTGGCCGTGACAGCCATCGTGCTCATGCAGAGCGGTAAGAGCGCGGGTCTCTCCGGCGCGATCTCCGGCGGTGCCGAAACCTTCATGTCCAAAGGCAAGGCCAAGACGCTTGACGCCAAGCTCGCCAAAGCCACGAAGTGGTTCGCGCTGGCTTTTGTTGTGCTGACTCTGATCCTGAACCTGCTGTAATCGTTCTTGGTGAAAAAATCGCCATGAGAAAACGTCGTTTTCTCATGGCGATTTTTATTGGCCAGTGGCCAATGGTCAGTAAAAATGTGAGGGAATTCGTTATTTGCACGAATCCCCTCACATTTTACGTTCTCCTCAAAACTCAAAACCGATCACTGGCCACTGGCCACTATTCACTTATTTGCTCGCCTTGACGACCAGCGCGGAGAGTGCGATCAGGGCGATGACGTTGGGGATGACCATGAGCTGGTTGAACATGTCGGCAAGCTCCCACACCAGATCATTGGAGAGCAGGGAACCGAGGAAGATAAACACCAGAGCGACAGCGGAATAAACCGGAATCGCCTTTTTGCCAAAGAGGTACTGCACGTTCACCTTTCCGAAGAAGTTCCAGCTCAGAATGGTGGAGAAGGCGAAGAACAGCAGGCAAACCGCCACGAAGAGAGAGCCGACGCCGTCACCGAATACGGAAGAGAAGGCGAGCTGCGCCATATTGGCCTTGTTGACGCCCTCGGCCGCGCCGGAGGCCAGGACGCCGTTTCCGGCGTAAAGGGTGGTGATGACGACAAGGGCGGTCATGGTGAGCACGACAAAGGTGTCGATAAAGAGGCCGACCATAGCGACAACCCCCTGATCGTGGGGCTTTTTTACGTTCGCCATGGCATGTGCGTGCGGCGTGGAGCCCATACCGGCCTCATTGGAGAAGAGGCCGCGCTTGACGCCCTGGCTGATGGCGGTCTTGAGGGCATAGCCGATGCTGCCGCCGATGAGGGCGTTGGGCTGGAAGGCGTAGCGGAAGATCATGCCGATGGCCTCGGGGAGCTGCTGTGCCTTGCAAATCAGGACAATGAGCCCCCCCACGAGATAGAGAACCGCCATTACCGGGACAAGTTTCTCCGTCACAGCCGCGATACGCTGGATGCCGCCGATGAAAATGAGCGCCGCCGCGCCGGTCACGAACACGCCGACGAGCCAGCTCGGCACATGGATGGCGTTGCTGATGGCCGCGCCGATGGAGTTGGACTGTACCATGCTGCCCATAAAGCCAAGCGCAAGGAAGGTCGCCACCGAGAAGAAGCCCGCGAGAAAGCTGCCGAAACCGTTGGGGAAAGCGCGCTTGATGTAGTAGACCGGGCCGCCGTGCACCGTACCCTCAGCGTCCACCCTGCGCGTCTCCTGCGCCAGCACCGCCTCGGCGTAGATGGTGGCCATGCCGAAGAAGGCGATGATCCACATCCAGAAAATCGCGCCCGGGCCGCCGACCAGGATCGCGCCGCAGGCGCCGACGATGTTGCCGGTGCCGACCTGCGCCGCCACAGCGGTGGCCAGCGCCTGAAAGGAGCTCAAGCCGCTGGCCTGCTTATCGCCCTTGAGCTTGACGTTTCCGAACACAGCCTTCATGCCCTCCTTGAAGCATCTGACCTGCACAAAGCGTGTCTTCAAGGTAAAAAAGAGACCGGTTCCTACCAGGAGAATAATCAGGATGTAGTCGGAGAGATAGGCATTGATTGTCTGTACCAGCTGAAGCATTTCGATTCCTCCAAAAAAATAAGAGTTGCCGTTCAAGCAACTCTGGATAGGACGCCGGCACAGCCGCGACTGCACGTTTTGTCCGCTCTGTCCTTTGGCCTGAGAGATTCGGTCAACACGACCTTGCACCTTCGGCACTCATGCAACATGAGATTCTCCAGAGTTCCTCCGCTCCCTGTTTACATGGTATTCAGAGAGCATCAAGGGATATGAACTTGTTTACAACTTGATAATAGCATACTGCACAAAAAAATGCAATAGGGATTTAGCGAATAAAACAAATAAAATTGCTCCTCTACTTGATTCCTGTGGAGCCAAAGCCGCCGCGGCTTACATTGCGCAAGTGCTCTACCGTCTCCAGCTCAAAATCCGGCTGTTTTTCCAGAATGCGAAACTGGCAGATGCGATCGTTCTTGTGAATCTCGGTGTCCCTCGCAGCATAGACCGGCAGTCGCCATTCGTCCTCCTCCCCGCAAAAGGAGTTGTCGATGATGCCAAAGCTGTTGGACACCAGGATACCGTAGTTTTTAAAGGTGCTGCTGCGAGGCGCAACATGAGCCTCATAGCCTTCGGGCAGGATCATACCGACGCCGAGGCGGATATAGCCCCAGTCCCCCGCCTTCATCTTCACATCCTCAGCGGCGCGAAGGTCGATCCAGTCCCCTTTTTCGATCTTCGTAACCGGGATAATGTCCTTCACGAAATATTTGATATAGACCTTCATAAGCGCTCCTTGACGGATAATCGGGAGTAGAGTACAATATTTTTCAGCGAAACGCTGATGAAATCGGCTGCGCCGTCTCCCGGAACATTTAAGCCATGATTTCGCCACTTTTTCTTGCAATACACGAAGAACCCCGCTCAATGAGCGCCTTCATCAGACGCTGCGCCCAAATATTCTCGCATATTCGCTCTTGCCGATCGCATCATCGTTTACTTAAGCAGTATAGCATAAGAAGGAGGAAGATTCCATGCCTTTTTTTGAGGATTTTTATTTTACTTCCAGCACAGGCAAAAACAGGATACACGCCCGCAAATGTGTTCCCGATACTGCGCCGCTTGCTGTCGTTCAGATTGAGCACGGCATAGCCGAGCACATCAATCGTTATGACGATTTTGCGCGCTTTCTCGCGGAGCACGGCTTCGTTGCGGTTGGCGACGATCACCTGGGGCACGGCCAATCCGTCACGGATGAGGCCGATCTGGGCTTCTTCGCCGAGGAGGACGGCTGGAGTTATGTGGTGAAGGACATGGACAAGCTGCGCGATCTCATGCGCAGCGAATACCCCACTCTGCCCTACATTTTCTTTGGTCACAGCATGGGGAGCTTTCTGACCCGCAGCTACCTGATACGCTATCCCGACAAGTATGACGCTGCCATTCTCAGCGGTACCGGTCAGCAGAGTCCCGCGCTGGTGTATGCGGGGCTTGCGGCGGCGCAGCTCTCTGTGAAAGCCAAGGGGCCTCGCGCCGACGGGCAGCAGCTCAACGATCTCGCCTTCGGCTCGTACTGCAAGCGCATCCCCGACGCCCGCACCCCCTTTGACTGGCTGAGCCGTGACCCCGCGCGTGTGGATCAATATATTTCGGATCCCCGCTGCGGCTTTGTGGCGAAGGTCAGCCTGTACCGGGACATGATGAGCGGGATTCGGTTTATGGGCAGTCAGAAAAACCTTCTCATGATGAACAAGGACGCCCCCATCTACTTCATGTCCGGGAAAGAGGATCCCGTCGGCGACTATGGCGCGGGCGTGGACAAGGCGTATAAGGCCTTCTGCAAGGCCGGACTCAAGGATGTGACGATCCGTCTCTACCCCGGCGGACGGCACGAGATGCTAAATGAAATCAACCGCGACGAGGTTTTTCAGGACATCCTCGGCTGGCTGGAAGAGAAGCTGCGAAAGCTCAGCTGAGCGCTTTGTGTATTATTCATAATCTTTTTCCTCCGGAAAGCTGCGATATTTTCATATTCTTCAGGCAGAAATTATTTTACAAACGAACAAAGATGTAGTATATTACTTGAGTAAAAAATCTATACACAGAGGTGTTGCTTTATGAGCCGTATGGTTGGTACTGTTTCCCGCGGTATCCGTGCGCCCATCATCCGCGAAGGCGATGATCTCAAAAAGATCGTAACCGAGTCCGTACTGGAGGCTGCCAGCTCCGAGCCCTTCAGCCTGCATGACCGCGACGTGGTCGCCATGACCGAGGCGATCGTAGCCCGCGCACAGGGAAACTATGCCACAGTTGACGACATTGCCGCCGATGTGAAGCAGAAGCTCGGCGGAGAGACCGTCGGCGTTATTTTCCCGATCCTCAGCCGCAACCGCTTTGCCATCTGCCTGCGCGGCATCGCCAAGGGCTGCAAGAAGGTCGTTCTGATGCTCTCCTACCCCTCCGACGAGGTGGGCAATCACTTAGTAGACTGGGACGCGCTGGACAATTGCGGCGTTGATCCCTACCGCGATGTGCTGACGCTTGAGAAGTACCGCGAGCTCTTCGGCTACCGCAAGCATCGCTTTACCGGCGTGGACTATGTAGAATACTACTCCGATCTGATCCGTGACTGCGGCGCGGAGGTGGAGGTCATTTTTGCAAACGACGCGCGCGAGATTTTGAACTACACCAAGAACGTGATCCACTGCGACATTCACACCCGTGCGCGCACCGGGCGCATCCTCAAGGCCGCCGGCGGCGAGCGCGTCTTCGGTCTGCATCAGATCATGACCTCCCCCGTAAGCGGCAGCGGCTACAACGAGAAGTACGGTCTGCTCGGCTCCAACAAGGCCACCGAGGATAAGGTCAAGCTCTTCCCGCGCGATTGTCAGGATCTTGTGGTCTCGATCCAGCAGGAGTTTCTGGAGAAGACCGGCAAGCACATCGAAGTGATGGTCTACGGCGATGGCGCGTTCAAGGATCCCATCGGCAAGATTTGGGAGCTGGCTGACCCCGTGGTCTCCCCTGCTTATACCGCGGGTCTGGAGGGTACGCCGAACGAGCTCAAGCTCAAGTACCTGGCCGACAACGACTTTGCCGCCCTCTCCGGCGACGCGCTGCGCGACGCCATCAAGGACGAGATCGCCAAGAAGGACAGCGACCTTGTGGGTCAGATGGCTTCCGAGGGCACCACGCCTCGCCGCCTCACCGATTTGATCGGTTCGCTCTGCGACCTGACCTCCGGCTCCGGCGACAAGGGAACGCCCATCGTCCTGATCCAGGGCTATTTCGATAACTACACTGCCGAATAACAATCACGGGGCTGTGAAAAAACTTCGTTTTTTCACAGCCCCATCGTTTTATAGTTTTCAGATTGCGCACGTGCTGCCTTTGAAAACTGAATTCTGAAAAATCACTCCCGGTAATCGAACATCAGATCGTACATACTTACGGTGTCGCCGTCCTTGACGCCCATCTGCTCCATGCGCTCGAAGACGCCGGCTTCCCGCAGCACGCGGTCAAAGTACATGCGGCTTTCGTAGTCTGAGAAGTTGACCGTCGCGACCAGACGCTGCAGCCAGGGACCCTCCACGATCCAAAGATCATCATCGTGGAGAATGGATAGCTCCTCGGAAGTATCCACCGTCGGCTCGGGCGGTATATAATCGGCTTCATAATAAAGCATCGGAGGCAGCGTGGAGAGCCTGTGCGCGCACTCTTTGACGAGCTCGCGCGCGCCCTCATGTGTGACGGCGCTCATCTCGAAGAAGGCGTAGCCCAGCGCCTCCACATGCGCCTTGAGCTTCTCGATGTTCTCCCGATCCCCGCCCAGCAGGTCGCACTTGTTGGCAACCACGATCTGGCTGCGCTCGGCAAGCGCGGGATCATACTCGCGCAGCTCGGCATTGATGGCCTCAAAGTCCTCAACGGGATCGCGTCCCTCACTGCCGGAGACATCCACCAGATGCACAAGCAGGCGGCAGCGGTCGATATGCCGCAGGAAGTCGTGCCCCAGTCCCGCACCCTCGGACGCGCCCTCGATGATGCCGGGAATGTCCGCCATGACGAAGGAAACGCCCTCGTCCACATACACGACGCCGAGATTCGGAAACAGCGTCGTAAAGTGGTAATTTGCAATTTTGGGATGCGCCTTGCTCACAACAGACAGCAGCGTAGACTTGCCCACATTGGGAAAGCCCACGAGTCCCACGTCCGCCAGCAGCTTGAGCTCCAGCGTGACATCATGGCTTTCACCCGGAAGACCGGGTTTGGCAAAGCGCGGCACCTGGCGGGTCGGCGTGGCAAAGTGCAGATTGCCCCAGCCGCCGCGGCCGCCCCTGGCGGCGACCCAGTTTTCACCGTCGGACATATCGTGCATGATGCCGCCTGTCTCTGTGTCACGTACGAGTGTTCCGCGGGGAACCTTCACATACAGGGTCTCCCCGTCCTTGCCGTAGCAGCGCTTGCCCATGCCGTTTGCGCCGTTTCCGGCCACATATTTGCGTTTATAGCGAAAGTCCATCAGCGTGGACATGTTATCGTCCACGACAAAGACAACGTCCCCGCCGCGGCCGCCGTCGCCACCATCCGGGCCGCCCGCCGCGATATATTTTTCTCGGTGAAAGGCCACAGCGCCGTCCCCGCCTTTTCCGGCGCGGATGGTAATACGAGCCTTGTCAACAAATGAGGATGCCATGGTATTCCCCTCCTCTGAAACACGGAAAAAGGCCGGACGCTTGTCCGGCCTTTCTTGAGTCATTTACTGAGCGATCTCTTCGTAAACGGAGACCTTCTTGCGCTCCTTGTCCATGCGCTCGAACTTCACAGTGCCGTCCACGAGGGCGAACAGCGTGTCGTCCTTCCCCTTGCCCACGTTGGTGCCCGGGTGGATCTTGGTTCCGCGCTGTCTGACAAGGATGTTGCCGGCCAGGACAAACTGCCCATCGGCTCTCTTGGCGCCAAGACGCTTCGACTCGGAGTCGCGGCCGTTCTTGGTAGAACCCATACCTTTTTTATGTGCCATTTAGGTTACACCTCCATAAGTCAAAATCAAGTGCGGAAATAGATTAAGCGTTGATGGCTTCGATCTGAACCTTGGTGTAAGGCTGACGATGACCCTGCGTACGACGATAGCCCTTTTTAGGCTTCATCTTGTACACGCGAACCTTCGCGCTCTTACCGTTCTTCACGACATTTGCCGTGACGGAAGCGCCTTCGATGACAGGAGCGCCGAATTTGGCATTCTCGCCGTCAACAACAGCCAGAACCTGATCGAACTTGACGGACTCACCCGCAGCGACATCCAGCTTCTCGACGAAAATCACATCGCCCTCAGCCACACGGTACTGCTTGCCGCCGGTCACGATAACAGCATGCTTCATAAATGATTTCCTCCCTCTTTTCAGGACTCGCTCTTGGGGCGAAGCCAAAGCTTGCTTAATGCCCCTTCAATGCGGCTTGAACAGTGTAACATGAGAGGCAAGCTGTGTCAAGCACTTTTTTGGGCAAGCGCTGACAAAATCGGCAAGTGCAGCTTCCGCGAAAGCATGTGTTCTGATGAAGGCAGTCATTGAGCAGGAATACTCTGTGTATGGCAAGAAAAATCGACGAAATCATGGCGCAAATTTTATGGAATATGATGCCGAAGGCGATTGATTCAGCGTTACCCTAAAAACTGGGGCTGAGAAAAAACGCAGTTTTTTCTCAGCCCTTTTTCGACGGGTACATCTTTTTCGTACCCTTTTGGTGGAGGTGGGGGGAATCGAACCCCCGTCCGAAAGCATTTTAACAGGAACTTCTCCGGGCGCAGGCGGTCGTTTGCATTCCCTCATCCGAGCGCAGGCCGCCATGCTCAGAGATTCGGTAGCTTCATCATGCGTGGCACAGGCAAAGCTTACTGTACGCACGTTCCCCACTCATCGACGCCCCATCCCGGGCCGTGGGACTCCCGGGTGGAACGCTCACTGATTAAGCAGCGAGAAGAACAGTGTTATCGTTGTTCTTTAATTTATAAAAATGCCCATTTTAAGGATGGTAGGCGCATCCGCCCGCTATTCCTGCCTCCACGCCCCCGTCGAAACCAGTACACCCCCTCGTCGTCAGACGAAGCTCGCAACGCTCCGTTTCCCTGGTTTCCGTAAGTGCCAGGAAAACTGCGCTCTGCTCCCTCCGTCTTCCTCTCAAAAACGAACCCGCTTCGCTGGGCTTCGTTTTTGTTTACGAGAGTTTAGAAACTCGCAACGCTCCGTTTCCTTGGCGACGCAAAGCTAGTCCCTTTAGGGATTTCCGTAGGTGCCAGGAAAACTGCGCTCTGCTCCCTCCGTCTTCCTCTCAAAAACGAAGCCGCTTCGCTGGGCTTCGTTTTTGTTTACGGGAGTTTTAGTTCTGTCCCTCCCCCGCTGGGGGGGAGGACAGGCAGCGTTAAGCAATCAGCACTTCTCCGGCTCGGGGTACTCCACGCCGAAAGTTTCCACAGTGACCTTCTTCATCACCTGGGGCACTCTGGGACGGTCATTATAGTCGGTGCGCACATCGCAGATGTGATCGACAGCCTCGATGCCCTCAATGACCTTGCCGAAGGCGGCGTACTGCCCGTCGAGGTGAGGCGAATCCTCATGCATGATGAAAAACTGGCTGCCGGCGGAGTTCGGCGCCATGGTGCGCGCCATGGACAGCACGCCGCGGTCATGCTTGAGGTTATTCTGGAAGCGATTGGCATTGAACTCGCCCTTGATGCAGTAGCCCGGGCCGCCGACGCCGCTGCCCTTAGGGTCGCCGCCCTGGATCATAAAGCCGGGAATGACCCTGTGGAAAATCAGGCCGTCGTAAAAGCCCTTGGACACGAGGGCGATGAAGTTATTGACGGTGTTGGGCGCGATTTCGGGGTAGAGCTCAGCCTTGATGACATCGCCGTTTTCCATTTCAAAGGTGACAACAGGATTGCTCATTCGTAGTTCCTCTCTTTCATCATTCGGTCAATATCCCGTCTGGACTGCCGCTCGGCGTCGCTGTCGCGCTTGTCATAGAGCTTTTT
>CAJOCV010000052.1 GCA_905233785.1 uncultured Oscillospiraceae bacterium | reverse complement strand
ACAGTCACTTGTACGATGGCGGTGTCCATGTCGCTGGGGGTGGTGTTGCCGCCAAAGCTCCAGTTGCCCATGGAGTAGAGGATCAGGGAGCCGTTATATTCCTCGATCGGCTGCAGACAGTGGGGATGGCTGCCATAGACGAGATCCGCACCCGCGTCAACACAGGCGTGGGCAAGCTCCATATCCGCCTGGTTCGGGCGGTAGTGCAGCTCCTGCCCCCAGTGGAACATACAGATCACATACTCCGCGCCGTCTTCACGAAGCTGCCGTACGGCTTCCGCGGCGACATCGCGCCTTGGCGCGTAGTTGTTGTAGGCGGTGTAGAGCCCGACACGAAGCCCCGTCGGCGTCTCGAGGAGCTGGCTCTGTCCGTCCCGCCCGTAGGGGATGCCGTAAGCCTCCAGCGCGGCGCAGGTATCGTCCAGTCCCTGCTGACCAAAATCCAGCATATGGTTGTTGGCCGTCGTCACGAAGTCCACGCCGCCTTGCAGCAGGATATTGGCGTACGCCGTCGGCGCGAGAAAATGGAACTGCTGGCTCGAATAGAGACGATTGTCGGAAAACGTACATTCAAGATTTGCGATCGTCAGATCATCGTGATCGAAATAGGAGAGCGTGTTGGAAAAAGGATAGGCGTAGTCCTCTCCCATCATGCCCGCATAGGACGCGGGATTTGAGGGAGCGAGCTTCTGGTGCGATGTCAGGGTGCAGTCCCCGATGGCGCTGATGGTGAACAGCTCCGGCGTCGGTTCGGGCGTGGGTTCCGGCGTCGGTTCGGGCGTGGGAACAGGTGTCGGCGCCGTGGTCGGTTCTGCTGTGGGCGCGGTTTTCGGCGGTGCCTCTTCCACGGGGAGCAGAGCGGTCTGCACCGCGGGGGAGTCGATGCGGAAAACCACCGTCACGGCCAACGCCAGCAGCAGTGCCAGCAGGAGCAGCGTTTGCAAAAGCCTCTTCATAGGACAAGCCTTTCGTTTCTGTTTCTGATTTCATTATTATATGTTAAATTTGCCGAGAAAGCAAGAGCGGGAGAGATTTTTGCTTAAGGCAGCACCGCACAATCCGTCATCGGCGCCTTTCGGAAAAACTGCGCTCTGATTTCGTCACTTTTTCTTGCAATACACAAAGTATTCCTGCTCAATGAGTGCCATCATCAGAACTCAGTTTTTCTCGAAATTCGCTCTCGCCGAATGATGCGGTGTTGCCTTAACTGCGCCCGCTTGCCCCGCAAAGGGCGGGGAGCGGGCTTTTCAATCCTTGCCACGCAAGAGCCGGCTTTCATGGCGTAAATTTTCCGGAGGGTGCCGAAGACGACTGCTTCGGCGCCTCCTCGAAAATGATAAAATACGTTTCCAATTTGTAATAATCAAGATGGACTCCATGTCATTGAGACCCAAAAAACCGCAGAAACTGAGCTTTTTTAGAATACGACAACGAAAGAGATGACTATTGACGTTCGATATAGTTACAAAGAGGTAAAAAAATATAGCAAAAAACTTCAGAATGCTCTTGCAAATGCGGCAAGAACGTGGTACAGTATCTACAAGCCGTATTCGGTGCGTCTATCGTTGCGCCGATATGACAGGAAGAGATTATAAAATTTATTTTATAATAGTAAGTTGAGTAATGAGAAAGGGAGAAACAACATGAAAGTCAGTGCCAAATTGTTGTCCGTTCTTCTGGCTGTGGTCATGTGCTGCAGCTTCGCGGTCGTCCCCGCCTACGCGGAAGCGCCTGAGGAGCCTGCGCAGTCCGGCGAACTGCTTGTAAATGGCGGCGTCAATTCCACCAACGATGTCGGGGGCGGCTCCAAAACCGTCAGCAGCGCCAACGGCGTTGCCATGATCCGGGTTTCCGAGGACGAGACCGATTACTATGCCAGCGTGAGCGATGCGCTTGAAGCTGCCGAGAAGGGGCAGAAGGTCGAGCTTGCAGACAAGGAAATGAAGCTCACGCTGACCGCGCCGATCACGATTCCCGAAGGGGTTTCGCTGAACCTGAAGGGCGGCACGCTGGTGTTTATTCCCCAGCAGAACGAGGAGTGGGCTGTTTTTCTTGAAAACAACGCACAAATCAAAAATGGTGCTCTTGAAGTCAAGACCCGCTCCACCGATGAGGAGACCTTCTCCTTTGCTGTCGCGGTCGACGGCGAGGGCGTGGTATTCCTGGACGAGATGTGGGCTTCCAACGAAGGCGGCGATCTTCGCGCCAACGCGGCTGCGGCTTATGAGCTCAGCGCGGTGGAGGATAACCCCGGTGTCTACAAGTTTGTAAAGCCCGTTGTGGAAGAGAGTGAGAACAATGGGGAGCCCTCCGGCGAGAACAACGGGGAGCCCTCCGGCGAGAACAACGAAGAGCCCTCCGGTGAGAACAACGAAGAGCCCTCCGGCGAAAACAACGAAGAGCCCTCCGGCGAAAACAACGGGGAACCCTCCGGCGAGAACAACGAAGAGCCCTCCGGCGAGAACAACGAAGAGCCCTCCGGCGAGAACAACGAAGAGCCCTCCGGCGAAAACAACGAAGAACCCTCCGGTGAAAACAACGGGGAAGAGGGCGAAGACGAAATCATCGTTGAGCAGCAGCCTGACGTTGTGGCGGACGAGCCCAACAATGTCACGATCCGCAATAACGACTACGGCTGGAGCTCCATTTCCAGCGCCATTGCGGCCGGCATCAACGGCGGCTACTGGCTGGAGCATGAGCTGACCTGGGACATCACCGACTTCGGCACGGTGACCGATATGCTCATTACCTGCAATTACCCCATCACCGGTGATATTACGGTTCCCGCCGGCGTAAAGCTCACGCTGAAAAAAGTGGACACGAATCAGTATGGCAGTGTGAACGGCAATATCACTGTCTACGGTCAACTGGTACTGAACGGTATCCAGGTCAGCGGCGATATTAACCTCGCCTCTACCGGTACGCAGGCGATTCTGAACATCAGCGGCAACAGCAGCGCCGGCAACATCACGGTGGACGGTACTGCGGGTCTTGTCAGCCCCAACATCTCCGATGGCAAGTTTACCGCCATCACCTATACCGGCAGTGCCGCCAACAAGGTCGGCGGCGTGACGGGCGGCCTGTTCAAGAGCGCGGTTCCCGCCGCGGTCTGCGGCCAGGGCGTTAACCCCGCGGCCTCCAAGGATGCGGATTATCCCTATACGGTCGCTTCCGTTCCCGGAAGTGTGAAGAATCTCTCCGGCAAGACTTCTGCCGACTACTACAAGGGACAGCCCAGCAAGAATGTTGCCCTGACCTTTGCCGTGTCCCCCGGCCTCAACAGCCTGAGCGTCAAGTACGCCTCCACCAAGTCGCTTGTTACGACCTTGTCCGACGGCAGCGATTATAACTACTATGCCGCGGGCGGCAGAGTGGAGATCTCCAAGAACGCGGCTTTCCTGGAAAGCCTGCCCGCAGAGGCGCTGGTTCTGGCCTTCGATCTGACGGGCGGCGGATATGTGGAGTTCCCGCTGAACGTTTGGGCAAACGTCACCTTCAGCCCCTCGCGCTACTACAAGGGCAGCGGTACCAACGTGGTGTTTGACGTGTCCGATCAGCCGCTGGAGATCATTATGGACACCACCGACGCAAACCCCGGCACAGTGCTTGCCGCCGGCACCGATTACACGGTTTCCGGCAACAAGATTACTCTTCCCGCGACGTTCCTGGAAAGCCTTGAGGGCGGCAGCCACAACTTCTTCTTCAAGTACGGCTTGGGCGGACAGACTTACCGTCTGCGCTGCACCGTGGCAGTGCTGGTGGACTACCGGGTGTTCAAGATCAATGACGTTTCCGTAACCGACGCGAACGCGGCTACGGTGGACTGGTACACCAACAGCGGAAAAACGCTGAGGTTCCATGCGGATGGACCCTATGAGAAGTTTGCTGGCGTCAAGATCGGCAACACCACACTCAATGCAGGCAACTATAGCTTTGCCAAGATCAACGAAGGAACCGTCGTCACCATCAACGCTGCGTTCCTGAATACCCTGGCCAAGGGCAACTACCCTGTTACTCTGCTCTACAAGGATGGCGAGGCCACTGCGCAGTTTGACGTGCACATCGGCTCGTCCAGCCCGAAGACCGGTGACGATAGCAATATCCTGCTCTGGACAGCCGTGATGCTGCTCTCCGGCGCCGCGATTGTCGCACTGCTTCCCAAATCCAAAAAACAGTGATTCCCTCCCCTTGAGGGGCTGCAAACGCAGCCCCTCGTTTTTTTCGTAAAACTCTGTACCGAACTGTGAAAAAAGCCTTGGAATTGACTGAGAAACGCGCTATAATAAACAAAGAAACTGTTCGCCCCCCTCACGGGGGACGGTAAGCTGCTCTCATCGTACCCGGCGCAAGGTCTTTCATAGCTTGGCTCAAGGCGCTTTTGAAGCGGCAAAGCCGCCAAAAAAGGGGAGACTTTTGATTTGCCGTCATGCGAGGCGGGAAATCAAAGGGAAAACGCCTGTCAGTTGCCGCCTCACACGGTGAAAAAACAACTTTGCGATACGTTTTTGACAGAGCTTCGCTCTGGCAAAGCCCTTGCGCCCTAAACCGAAAATCAGTGCAAAAACAAAAGGAGATATGCGATATGGAAGAGAGACTCATGCAACATATCCCCCGCGACGATATTTACCTCTTTAACATTGGGGAGGCGCGCAAGGCCTGGCTCGCCTTCGGGTGCGTCTTCATTCCGGAGCTTCAGATGCACCGTTTTCTGGTCTGGGCGCCCAACGCCAAAAGCGTGACCTTGGTAGGCGATTTTAACAATTGGGCCTGGGACGCGACGCCTATGGAGAAGCTCGAGGGCGGCGTCTGGGCGGTGTTTCTGGACAATGTCTGGGACAGTCAGTGCTATAAGTACTGTATCGAGGGCATTGACGGCAGACGCTTTTTAAAGTCCGATCCCTTTGCTGCCTTTGCACAGAATGGCAGCGATAACGCTTCCCTGGTCTGGGCGGAGAAGGACTACCCATGGGGGGATCAGAAGTTTCTCAAAAAGCGCGCCTCGCAAAGCTTTATGCAGACGCCCATGAGCATTTATGAAGTGCACCTCGGCTCCTGGAAAAACGTGGAGGGCGGAAACACCTACAGAAACATCGCCAGGGAACTTGCCGACTACTGTACGGAGATGGGCTATACCCATGTGGAGCTGATGCCGCTGACGGAGTTCCCTTATGACGGCTCATGGGGATACCAGGTCACGGGGTATTATGCCCCAACCTCCCGTTATGGCAACCCCGAGGACTTTAAATGCTTCGTGGACATTCTGCACGGGGCGGGCATCGGTGTGATTCTCGACTGGGTGCCGGCGCATTTTCCCAAGGACGCGCACGGCCTCGCCCAATTCGACAGCACACCGCTTTTCGAGTGCAAGGAGCGCCGCATGGCCGAGCACCCGGAATGGGGGACGCTGATTTTTGACTATGAGAGCAAGCAGGTGCAGAGCTTTTTGATTTCCTCCGCATGCAAGTTCTTTGAGGTCTATCATATCGACGGTATCCGCGTGGACGCCGTAAGCTCCATGCTGTATCTGAACTATGCCCGGCGGGAAGGGGAGTTTACCCCGAACGAGGAGGGCGGCAGCACGAATCTGCATGCCCTGCGATTTCTGCGCAAGCTCAATCACGCTGTGCTGACTCAGTACCCCGGCGCTGTGACCATTGCCGAGGAGTCCACCGCCTTCCCGCGCATTACAGCCCCTCCCGACATGGGCGGCGTCGGCTTCTGCATGAAGTGGGACATGGGCTATATGCACGATACCCTCGACTATATGTCCATGGACCCGTATTTCCGCAGCTATAACCACGGCAAGCTCACCTTTTCCATGATGTACGCCTTTTCGGAGAATTATGTGCTGGCCTACTCCCATGATGAGGTGGTGCACGGCAAACGCTCCATGATCGGCAAAATGTACGGGGAATACGATCAGAAGTTCGCTTCTCTGCGGGTGCTCTACGGCTACCAGTTTGCTCACCCGGGCAAGAAACTGACCTTCATGGGAAGCGAGTTCGGGCAGTTTATCGAGTGGAACTGGCAGCAGGAGCTCGACTGGCTGCTGCTGGGCTATATGCGCCATGCGCAGCTTCAGCAGTATATGAAGGCGCTCAACAGACTATACACCTCTTACCCCGCCATGTACGAGGTAGACCGCTCCTGGGACGGTTTTGCCTGGCTGAATGTGGACGACGCGGGCCGCAGCTCAGTGGCCTTTCTGCGCACCGGCAAGAATCGGAAGAAGGGCGTCGTCTGCGTCTGTAACTTCACGCCCGTGCGTTATGACGGCTTCGTCTTTGGCCTGCCGGCGCCCGGAACTCTCAAGGAAATCCTCAACAGCGACGACGAGCAGTACGGCGGCGAGGGTGTTTTGAATGAGGGGACGATCCGCAGCCGCAAGGAGGGCTTTCTGGGGATGCCGGCCTCCGCCGCAATCACACTGCCGCCCATGAGCGCGGTATTCTTTGAATACAAACAGACGGTAACAAGAAAGAAGACCGTCAAGGAAGAGGAAAAGGAAAGATGAAAAAAGAATTTCGTGATCTGTTAAAGAGCAAGGGCAGAAGCGAGCTGCCCGCCGTCCTGCTGGCGGCGGCCGAATGCGCGCCGCTTGCCAAGACCGGGGGGCTTGCCGACGTGGTGGGGACGCTGCCGAAGTCTCTGCAGGCGCTGGGCTTCGACGCCCGCGTCATCATCCCGTACCACCGCTGCATCAAAAACAAGTATGCCGACCGCGTGGAGCATCTGTTCTATTTCTATGTGCAGCTCGGCTGGCGTCGGGAATACGCCGGCATTGAGAAGCTGGAACTGGATGGCGTTACCATTTATCTTGTTGATAATGAGCACTATTTTGGCGACCGTATCTACTGGGGCGGCGAGGGTGAGATCGAGCAGTACGCCTTCTTTTCACGCGCGGTGATGGACGCGCTGCCGAATCTCGACTTCGCGCCCGAGGTCATCCATTGCAACGACTGGCACACCGCCATGCTCCCTATGCTGGGCAAGACGCAGTACCCCGGCTGCATGCAGGAGCGGCTCAAATATATCCTGACCATTCATAACATCGCTTTCCAGGGCAAGCTCAGCTATGCCTTTGCCAAGGATTTGCTGGGCATTGAGGATAAGTACCTGACTGACGATTATATGGCGCTGGGCGGCTGCGCCAACTTTATGAAGGGCGGCTGCGTCTTTGCCGACCGTATCAACACCGTCAGCCCCAGCTACGCCCGCGAAATCATGACCGACTACTACGGCGAAGGGCTGGAGAGCATTCTCAAGACCCGCGCGGACGATGTCTCCGGTATCATCAACGGCATCGACAAGGATTTCTTCAATCCCCGCAAGGATCCTCGCATCCCCGCACATTACGACCGGGGTCACCGCAAGGGCAAGGCCGCCTGCAAGGCCGCGCTGCAGGAGCAGATGGGACTACATGTTGATCCCGAGGTGCCCATCTTCGCCATGGTTACCCGTATGACTGAGCAGAAGGGCTTTGACCTCGTGGCCTGCGTGCTGGATGATCTGATGGGGCGCGAGGAGATGCAGTTTATGCTGCTCGGCAGCGGGGAGGAACGCTTTGAAAACTTCATGCGCGCCGCCGAGTACCGCTACAAGGGACGTGTCTGTTCCTATATCGGATATAACGAGAACCTGGCAAACCTCATCTACGCCGGCAGCGATTTCTATCTCATGCCCTCGCGCTTTGAGCCCTGCGGCCTGAGTCAGATGATCGCCATGCGTTACGGCACCGTGCCCATCGTGCGTGAGACCGGCGGACTGCGCGACACGGTCATGCCCTTCAATCGCTACACCGGCGAGGGCACGGGCTTCTGCTTTGCCAACTACGACGCTTGGGAGATGCGCGACGCGATGCGCGCGGCGCTGAGCTGCTATAAGAACAAGGAGGTTATGGACAGTCTGATCCAGAATGACATGAAGGCGGATTTCGGCTTTGAACATTCCGCGGAAGAATATGCGAGGCTCTATTTATGCACGTTTTGAGAACGCACACAGTCTGGGAGGGCGCACATAACGGGAATTTCACGATCTGGTTTGGCGGCAGTTATGAGGAAAAGTGGACGGATGATTTTACCCTTTCCGTCGATTATCGTGACCGCCGTCCGGTGATCGCCGCCTGGGGCGACGGCTGCTGGAAGCCTGTCGGCGGCGACGATGTGATTTCGCAGATCCTGAGAGAGCCGCACTGTCCCGCCATGTTTACCCAGTACTTTCAGGCGGCAGCCTCCGTATACGCGGCGGCGCGCTCCTGCGTGGAGAGCGGGGTGCCCATCTCCGCCCTGCCGGAACGCTTTTACGATCACGATAACCCGCTCGCGGCGCCGGAGCTCATGCGCCTTTTGATGGATGACTGCGGCTTCTCCCTGCAGGACGCATACCAGGTCACAGCCCGCTGCTGCGGCGATCTGCGCGCCAGCGGCATTGAGCTTGCCCGTATGTACGGCATCCAGCCCCGCACCGCCCATGTCATCAGCATTCTGCGCAGCTGCGGGGGAAGTCTGATGGCGGCGCATGACGCCTGGGATGCGCGCTACCGAAAGCCCTTGGGCGCAGTGCGGGAGGGGGAGAAGCTTACACTGAATGTCCGCATGATCAGCGGGAAAGCGAGGCGCGCCTTCCTGATCCTGCGAGGTGACGATCTGGGTGGGGAGTACCCTATGACGCCAACAAAGGAGGGCTTTACAGCGACCATCGAGGCGCCCAATGAGGCGGGGGCTCTGTGGTACTGCTTCCGCATCGAAACGGCGGATTCGGCGCACTGGCTTTGCCCCAGCGGCAGCGGGCATCAGGGGCGGCTGTTTGGCTTTGAGGCTGAGGGCTTCCGTCTCACAGTATATAAGAAGGACTTCGAGACTCCGGCGTGGTTTCGCCGCGCCGTCATGTACCAGATTTTCCCCGATCGCTTCGCCTTCTCAAACGACGGTACAGCGGAGCGCGGCGTCGCCTACCACACGGCGCTGGGGCAGACTCCGGAGCTGCACGGTAGTTTGGAGGAGCCTGTGCGCTGGAAACCGCGCCCCTTTGAACGCAATTACAGCCCGGACGATTTCTATGGCGGCACGCTCAAGGGGATTGAGCAGAAGCTTCCGTATCTCAAGGAGCTTGGCGTGAGCTGCATTTACCTCAACCCCATCGTGGAGGCGCGCTCCAACCACCGCTACGACGCCTCGGATTACAGCCGGGTCGATCCGATTCTCGGCACAAACGAGGACTTTTCCCACCTCTGCGCGATGGCGGAGAAGCTGGGCATTCGCATCATGCTCGACGGCGTGTTTTCCCACACCGGCGCCGACAGCATCTATTTTAACCGCTATAACCACTATCCCGGCAAGGGCGCCTGTCAGGGGAAGGATTCGCCGTATTACGACTGGTATTTCTTCTCAAACTTCCCTGACGAGTATCGGAGCTGGTGGGGCTTCAAGGATCTGCCCGAGGTGGAGGAGCTGAACCCCGTCTGGCAGGATATGGTGGTTACCGGCAGGGACAGCGTAGTGAAAACCTGGCTGCGCCGCGGCGCCGCCGGCTGGCGGCTGGATGTGGCGGACGAGCTGCCCGATGAGGTGCTCAGCCTGATTCGCAAGGCCGCCAAGGAGGAAAAGCCCGACGCGCCCATCCTCGGCGAGGTATGGGAGGATGCGGTTCTGAAGGAGAGCTATGGCAGCCGCCGCAACTATGCCCTCGGCTACTCGCTCGACTCCGTGATGAACTATCCCTTCCGCTACGCGGTGCTGGATTTTGCCCACTGGCGCATGGACGCCTACCGGCTGCGCGATTTCCTGCGCAGCCAGCAGATGAACTATCCAAAGCCGCTCTATTACTCCCTGATGAACCTGCTGGGCTCTCACGATACCGACCGACTGCGCAGCGCGCTGGCCACCGATACCGTGATCCGCAGCCTCTCACGGGAGGATCAGCTTCGACTGCAGTTTCCGCCCGAGAGACTGAGGCGTGCAGTGGAGCTCGAGAAGCTATGCGCTGCTATCCAGTTTACCGTGCCCGGCGTACCGAGTGTCTACTATGGCGACGAGCAGGGCATGACCGGCGTGTGCGATCCCTTTAACCGCGCTCCCTTCCGCCTGGGCGATCGGGAGCTGCATGACTGCTATGCGGCGCTGGCCGCCAAACGCAACACCATCCCTGCGCTCAGTACAGGCTATGCCCGCTTTATGGCCGCCTCGCCCGATGTGTTGCTGATCCTGCGCTGGATCGAGGATGGGAAAGACGCCTTCGGGCTGCCCGCCGAGGACGGGGCGTATCTTGTGGTTGTCAATCGCTCCGCCGCGCCTGTCCAATATACCGCCGAATGCTCGGCTGCGGGCAAGGGCTTTTACAGCGGAAGCATCGAAGCCTGTACGGCGGAGATTGTAAAACTCTGATTTTAACAAATTTTTCTTCCTTTTTACAAGGAACTGTGGTATACTGTCACCCCGAAAGGAAGTGAGATGCTTGCCGAAGCAGAAGGGCACCAAAAAAATAGCGGACAACCGCAAGGCTTTTCATGACTATTTCGTGCTCGAACGCTATGAGGCCGGGATCGAGCTTGCCGGGACAGAGGTCAAATCCAT
>CAJOCV010000051.1 GCA_905233785.1 uncultured Oscillospiraceae bacterium | reverse complement strand
GATCTCCTCATAACCGAGCCCCTGACCGGTCAGCAGCACATGCAGGCTGCCTTGATCCACCATGCGCTGACAGTCCCGAAGAAAAAACGGCTCTGTGTGTTCCTTCCAGACGGGTTTGAGATCCAGATAGCTCAGAAGCGCCAGCACGAGGATGTCGGCGTCGCGCACACCGTCATAGGTGATCGGAACGTCTCCGCGCCAGCGAATGTAATCCAATACGGTATCCATGCAGAATCATCCTTTATTATGCAAATATACTATTATTATAATATGCACCGAACAGGAAAACAAGAGCACAGAAGCCGGGGTGTTGACCCCGGCTTCCGCAATTTCTGTTTTACTGTTTGTCATCGTTGGGACGGGTCTTGCGGGGAGCGCGTTTGCTGGAGTTCTGCTTCCTGTTTTTGTAGAAGAAAAATCCCACAATGCCCAGCACGACTACGGCGGAGAGCGCAAGCAAGGCGATCCAAAGCCCCATGCTGTTTTCGTCGCCGGTCTTCGGGCTCTTGGTGTTCGCGTTACCGTTGCCCTGAAGCACCTTGAGAGTGCCGTCTACCTTTGTAATATCGTAGTTTCTGGTAACATCGGCGCCTCTGCTGTCAAGGATCGTCACGTCTGTGACCTTCTTGGTATAGGTACCGACGGAGACAGGACCGTTCTTGATGAGGTTGCCCTGACTGTCGGTAACGGCAAAGCGTACAACGGAGAACTTATGCCCACTGATCAGAGCGCTGGCCTTTACATTGTCGTTCTTGAGGGCGGCGCCGTCATAATACTTCTCGGCGGAGACGGCGGTGAGCGTGAGCTTGAAGGGATCGACCTTCAGCGTGCCGTCCTGCACGGTAACGCTGTACTTGCCGGAGCCCACGCCGTTGAGGGCATAAGCGACGCCGTTGCCGTTGCTGTCCTTGATGGTGACGGCATTGATTTTGTTGGCAACGGTGCCCACATCGGTAATGGTGCTGGCCGCGTCGAAGCTCACAGTCATGGTGTCGCCGTCCTGGAGCGCGACAGAAGCAGTATACTCGTGGCAGTCGTGGGGCTGACCGTCATAGGTCCAGGTCTGGGACTTGGCGGTGACGGTGACAGGGATCATGGCCGCAGGAGTACTGGTGATGGTCAGCGTACCGAGTTTGTAGGGAGGCACGGCATTGGAATAGTTAGCGGTAACGTCTACATTGTTGCTGT
This sequence comes from uncultured Oscillospiraceae bacterium, assembly GCA_905233785.1. Taxonomy (GTDB): domain Bacteria; phylum Bacillota; class Clostridia; order Oscillospirales; family Oscillospiraceae; genus Limivicinus. Next base: position 15,875 of record CAJOCV010000051.1, on the reverse strand, counting down.
CCTTGACACTGAAGGCGGTGAGCATAATATCATACGTACCGGCATCCTTCGCGGAGCTGACCTGCGCACCGTTCTGATAGATGGCAAGGCTCACAGCGACACTCTGGTTTGCAAGCTTGTTGGAACTGATACGGGTGGCGTAATCGTTGAGATTGTAGGCGTTGCCGTCAGCCGACTTCTCGGCGGGCTGCCCCTGAAGATTTAGGGGACGGGGGTTAACGATGACATTGCCGCCGCTGGTTGTGACGTTATATTTGGAGGCGGTGACGTCGTTGCCGCCCGCGTCCTTGATGACGACTGTGAGCGTACTGGCGGCGCCGGTGGTTACGTTGACGGAACCGCCGCCGTAGGTAGCCTCGATCCTGTCACCGCTCTGCAGTGCGCCGGAAAGAATCTCGTACTCGTTGGAAGTGATGTTCTCACCATTGTAGACCTCGGTGCGATCCTTGGCCTTGATCGTAATATCGGTCTTGACCACGGGGGCGGAGGCGATGCTGAGGGTGAACTGAATATGAGCGTTGTCGCTATAGTTCACGTCAACCGTGTGGTTGCCGGCGCTCAGGGTGTTCAGCTTCTCCTGCTTGAGAGTGATGACGGTGCTGCCGGAGGTGGCGCTGAAGTCGGTGTTGAGCGTCAGCGCTGTGCCGTCGATCATGACGGACTGGAGCTTGGTGTACTCATAGTCCACGGTAAAGGTGAAATCGGTATTGCTGCCAAGCGTCCAGGAACGAGCGGCGGCTGCCGGACTGAGCTTGCTGTCCTCCAGTTCTATCGGCTGATTGACAGTCACATCGCCGCCCTTCTTCTGATTGGGTACAAGTGCTTCGGTTCTGGTGGCGCCGCAGCGGGTGCAGGTGTAAACCGTAACGCCCTTTTCACTGTCTTCCTTACCCTCGTCCCAGCTATGCTCCCCACCGAGGGCGGGGATTTCCTCTGTCCTGGTGTGGTTGGCGTTATTCTGGCAGGTATAGGTCTTCACGCCGGCTTCGGTGCAGGTGGCTGCCTTGGTCACAACGCCCTCGTCCCAGACATGCTCGGCGAGGGGGATTTCCTCAGTCCTGGTGTGGCTGGGATCGTTCTGGCAGGTGAAGGTCTTCACACCCACGTGCTCGCAGGTGGCGGGAGTGGTTACGACGCCTTCGTTCCAGGCGTGGTTCTTGGCGGGACTCTCCTCGGTGTAGGTTTCGCTGCAGCCGCTGCAGGCATAGGTTTTTACGCCGGCGGTCTCGCAGGTGGCGGTATCGGAGACGAGGCTCCAGCTATGCTCATGAGGAGTAAGCTTTGCGGTAATGTCGCCGTGATAACTGTCGTTGCAGCGGGAGCAGGTGTAAACCGTGTAACCGTCGGCTTCCGTAGTGGGGGCGACGACCTCGCCGGCAACATAGTTGTGGCCCAGTGCGTCGCACGGCTCGCTATAGGTCTCGTCGCAGCCGGTGCAGGCGAAGGTGCGCACACCCGCCTCGGTGCAGGTCGCGGTGTTGGCGGACTCGTACCAGCTATGCTCGTGCTCGGGCTGCTGCTCTTCCTGCTGCTCTTCCTGCTGCACGGCCTCCCACTGAGCGATCAGCGCGCAATCGGCGTAGGGCTGGAGGGAGTTTCCGGCGGCAAGCTCCCTCTCGGCACCGTTGCAGAGATAGCGGAGCTTCCACCCGGTGAAGCGCCAGCCCTCGACATCGCTCATAGAGGCGGCGGTAATGCTGGTGCCCGCAGGGACGGTGCTGTCGGCGGGAACGCTTGCCTCCACATCACCACAGCGGTAGGAGACGCTGAAATTCTCCACCTTTTCCAGCTTTTCCAGTGTGATGAAAAGCGTATAGCTGTCGCCGGTGCCGGAGAGCCGGGTGCTGTCAAAATAACCGAACTCGTCAACAAATTTTTCCTTTTTGAGTGTGATAGCGGTACCGGAGTCGGCCGCTTCCCCCTCCAAAGAAATCTGCGCGATGGGGTCGCACAGGTTCGGACTGATGTACAGCTCGGAAACGTAATAGCCCTCGGGCGGCGTGAGCTGCAGATCGTTGTCCATCAGGCTCTGCAGCGTAAGCGCAGCGTCAGAGCCGATCGCGCTGTCTCCGAGCTGCAGCTCCAGACTCAGACCCTCGGGTAGCTTGACGGTTTCGCCGTCGAGTTTCTGAATGCTCTCTACATTGTTCTCATCCGTATAGGGAATGTAGACCGCAACGCTGAGAGGCGCGGTCGCACCGGTGTTCTCTGCGCTTGCGCTCATGCCCGCGATCTGAAGCATGAAGATCAGAACGAACAGAAGGCTCAGCGCGCTTTTCCAATTCTTTTTCATTTCCATTCACCTCAAAAATCAATGGATTCTGTCGAAAAGCTTTCTTCGACTTTTTACAATGCCATTATAATTTGCTTTGCGCGAGAATACAACATAAGAATTCTTAAGTCGCTTTGGCCGAAATCTTCCATTTTTCAGCCGATCGGCACCAGCTTGCCCAGCACCACATAGCGCGCGTCGTACCATTCATAAGAGCAAGTGGAGAGCGTGACGATGTGATCCTCGGAGCTTACCTGGACATTTGTGGTAAAATCAGACTGAGAGATCATGCGCGCAAGCCAGCTGTCATAGCTTGCGTCGTCGGCAAAGCCGATGGTGTAGGTGTCAGAGTCCGCGTCACACACAAAGCCTGCGAATACGTCCATACGGTAATTCTGCGTGGGAGTGTTGATGTAAAAGGTGGGGTGCTTGCCGTAGTAATCCGGATCGTTGCGGTATTTCTTCAGGCTTGCGAACATGGAGCCGTCGTTCATGTGGTGACCGTAGATAATGGAGTTGGGATCGGAGAAATCCCGATTGCACTTGCAGTCCATAAACAGGGTTCCGCCGCCGTTGTAGCTGCCGTCGATGAAGCGGTGCAGGTAATAGTCATTGTCGCTGCCGCGTACCATTGGATAGTTGATGACCGTATCCTCACAGTAAATCCAGCCGATGATGTCCGGGCACTGCTGCAAAAGCGCGTTGAAATCGACCTGAATGGGGGAGCTCTCCGCCGATTGCAGCGCGGCGGCAGACTCACCGGGATTTACCGCAAACGGCGCGGTCGTGGGGGCGAGAGCAGCCGAGCTGATGGCCGAATCCGCCACGGCGCTGTAACGCTCGCGGGAGTCGTGATACTCGCTCATCATGCTGTACAGGCGATAGGCGCTGTAGCCGAAGATAACGCCGAAAACCATCACCAGGACCAGCAAAAGCGCCGTTGTGTTGAATTTCGTTTTCTTCTTCCGCCCGCGGCGCTGCGGCGCAGCGCTGGGGTCGCGTGTCTCATACCGCCCGGAAATCGGGGGCTGTTCGGTGTTCTTCATCGAAAATGCTCCTTTGTCTTACGATGTGTTTATTATACATCACTTGCAAAGAAAAGAAAAGTTAAGTTTTATTAAGACGGAAAGAGCCGAATGGGAGGCGGATTATTCCGCGGGTATTTGAGCGAAGCAGCTCCGGTGTCACGAAGCATCGCCGACAGAAGGGAAGACCCTTCTTCCGGAAGGAGGCGTTCTGCCGGAAATAAAAAAATCGGCGTGACCACACGGGTCATGCCGATTTCAAATACCATTAAGCCGACGGCCAACACCTCAAAGCGACTATCTCGCGGAGGGAGAACCGGAGCGTATATTTTTTTGGAGGCGCCACCCAGACTTGAACTGGGGAATCGCGGATTTGCAGTCCGCTGCCTTACCACTTGGCTATGGCGCCATATAAGATTTGTGGGCGATGAAACCCACAAATCCATGCTTGGAGCGGGCAACGAGGCTCGAACTCGCTACCTCCACCTTGGCAAGGTGGCGCTCTACCGGATGAGCTATGCCCGCGAATACCCCGTTAAAAACGGGGTGGTGCCTCCGGTCGGAGTTGAACCAACGACACGCGGATTTTCAGTCCGCTGCTCTACCTACTGAGCTACAGAGGCATATTCAAAGCTGTCAAAAAACCTGATCGGCCAAAATCAAAACCCAACGAAGTGGTTTTGATTTTGAAAGGAAGAAGGAGACCACGGATATGGAGCTTTCGCCGCTTCGGCGGAAGCGGAATGGAGTGGACTTCTTCTGACGTGGTGGTGGGAACAACTGGACTCGAACCAGTGACCCCCTGCTTGTAAGGCAGGTGCTCTAACCAGCTGAGCTATGCTCCCGCGACAGCTTTGTCATAATACCTGATAAAATCGGATTTGTCAATATCTATTTTTCAATTTTTTCATTTTTTTCGTTTTGCGCAAAAATAGCGCGTAAATCGTCAGGTGAAAAAGCATAGCGCGCGTCGCAAAACTCGCAGGAAATCTCCACTGCTTCCCCCGCGTCGATCATCTCTTGCAGCTCGCTCTTTTCAACACAGCGCAGCGCGTCCTCCACACGCTCCCGGCTGCAATAGCAACGATAGCCAACCGGCGCTTCGCCCACCAGGTGGTATTCCAGACCCTTGAGCACCTGCGCAAAAACGGCGTCGGTGCCGTCCTCGTCTAAAAGCGTGGTGAGCTGATCCATCAGGAAGATGTTGTCCTCCAGCTTTGCGATCAGTTCCTCGTCCGCGCCCGGCATGAGCTGCACGATGAAGCCGCCGGCGGCCTTGATGCTGCGGTCGGCGTCTACCAATACACCCAGAGCGCAGGCAGAGGGAACCTGTTCGCTTTCCAGGAGATAGGCGGTAATATCCTCGGCGATCTCGCCGGAGCGCAGCTCGGTGGAACCGATATAGGGCTCGCGCAGGCCAATATCCCGGCTCACGGTGAGCATACCGTCAGCGCCGACAGCGGCGCCCACGTTGAGCTTGCCGTCGCGCCTGCGGGGCGGATCGACCGTCGGATCGCCCACCGTGCCGCGCACATAGCCCTTGGAATCGGATACGGCGATCACGCTCCTGATCGGGCCGCCGCCGTTCACGCGGATGGTGAGGGTGGCGTTCTCCTCCTTCATGGCCTCTCCCAGCAGGGAGGCGGCGCAGAGTGTGCGCCCGAGAGCGGCGGACGCGGTGGGGGAGCAGTGATGAATCTCGCGGGCGCGCTCCACCGTGTCCCGCGCGGTGATGACCGCCATCTTCACAAAGCCTTCTGCGGCGGTCGCGCGAATGATCTTATCCATAAAAAATCCTTTCTGAAACAGTAAATGGTAAAAAGTGACACTTTCACTGACCGCTTTTTCACCGCAGCGCGGCGAGAAACACGCGCCCCTGATCCTTCTGGGGACAATCGGTCAAGAGTCGAACGTCCTTATACCCGAGCTCTGTCAGTGTATCTGTGAGCCAGCTCAGTTCGTGGGCGTATTCGATATGCTCCTCACCGCTGCGCTTCCAGAGCCGACCCTGGCGCTCGAAGAGATCCATGCCGTAGACGATCTTGTCGTCCTCTTCGTCGAAATCTGCCCGCCAGAGACATAGCACATCGTCCGATTCATCCACAAAAATTTTCCCGTCCAGCGAGCGGAACCATTCCGGCGTGTGTACGTCAAATAAGAGAAGGCCGCCGGGGCGGATGAAATAGCGCAGGCGAGAAAACGCCGTGCGAAGAGAAGAGGGGGCGATGTAATTGAAACCGTCAAGAGAACAGTATGCCGCATCCACCGTGCCGTAGAGGTCGATTTCAGAGGCATCCTGGCACAGCAGCAGGGGAGGAAGCGGCAAATCGGCGCATTTTTCCCGCGCCTGCATCAACATATCGGGCGAAGCATCCACCCCGATCATCTCATAGCCCCGCCGCGCCATCTCCGCCGTCAGCGTCCCCGTTCCGCAGCAGAGGTCTAAAAGGAGACGGAATTCGCCGCCGCTGCGGGCAAACTCCGTCTCATAGAAATCCGCAAACTCCGAGTAGGGCACATCACCCGTGAGCGCGTCATACCAGGCCGCAAGCGAGCCGTAAGCGCTCATTTGCCCATCTCCTTGAGCCGCGAAAAAGCGATGTCGTAGCCGCCGCTGCCGTATTGCAGGGACCGGTTGACACGGCTGATCGTGGCGCTGGAGGCGCCGGTCTCGGCCAGGATGTCGTTATAGATCATACCGTCGTTGAGGCAGGCGGCCACCTGGAAGCGCTGTTCCATTGCCATCAGCTCCGAAATAGAGCACAGATCATCCAGAAATTTTTTGCATTCATCCACAGAACGGAGGGAAAGAATCGCTTCATACATCCGATCATTGCGGGGCTTGCGGTTGAGTTTGTTCATGCCAACCTCCGGTTTCGATTTGTTTTCGATTATATCCTATCTTACATCAGCGCAACATAAATGTAAAGAGCTAAAGTACGAAAGAATAAAAATTTCTTTCCAACACGAAAAGCTCTTGCGAAAAACAGGAGGGCAAGATATAATGATAGACGGCAGAATTCTCAGGTTGCGGAAAGGAGTGTTCCCTCATGGTTGAAAACCCGAATATGGCGCTGATCTGGCTGCTTGCCGTGATTGTGCTGCTTGTGGTGGAAGGGCTTGTTCCGGGGCTGATTTCTATCTGGTTTGCGCTTGGCGCTTTGGCGGCGCTGCTTGCGGCGCTGTTCCACGCGCCGGTGTGGCTGCAGCTTTTGTGGTTCCTTGTGGTGTCTGTCGCCGCGCTCGCCGTGACGAGGCCGCTGGTCAAAAAATATGTGAACAGCCGCGTCAAGCCCACCAATGCCGATATGCTGATCGGCAAAGAATGCGTTGTGACGGAGAGGATCGACAATCTTCACGGCACCGGCGCCACCGCCGTCGGCGGCAAAACCTGGACGGCTCGCATGGAGGAGGATGGACAGACCGCCGAGATCGGCGAGGTGCTGAGCATCCTGCGCATTGATGGCGTCAAGCTGATCGTTTGCAGGCAGGAGGCTGCCACGGTAAGAGCGCCCCTTTCAGGTCGCTAAAAACCCAATCGTATGAAATTTTAGAAATTTTGAATTATTAATTTAAAAGGAGAATTATTATGGGGTATGTACTTGTCGCATTGATCCTTCTCGTTGTGATCATCCTGATTCGCAACATCCGCATCGTTCAGCAGGCCAAGGCTTACGTTATTGAACGCCTGGGCGCCTACAAGGAAACCTGGAATGTTGGCATGCATCTCAAGGTTCCCTTTATCGAGAGAGTTGCCAAGGTCGTCACGCTCAAGGAGCAGGTGGCGGATTTCCCGCCTCAGCCCGTGATTACCAAGGATAACGTCACCATGCAGATCGACACCGTGGTCTACTTCCAGATCACCGACCCAAAGCTCTACACCTACGGCATCGAGCAGCCCATGGTTGCCATTGAGAATCTGGCCGCCACTACGCTGCGTAACATCATCGGCGACCTGGAGCTTGACCAGTGCCTCACCAGCCGCGACATCATCAACACCAAGATGCGCGCCATCCTGGATGAGGCGACCGACCCCTGGGGCATCAAGGTCAACCGTGTGGAGCTGAAGAACATCCTGCCTCCCAAGGAGATCCAGAACGCGATGGAGAAGCAGATGAAGGCCGAGCGTGAGCGCCGTGAGGCGATCCTGCGCGCCGAGGGCGAGAAGCGCGCCGCGATCCTTGAGGCCGAGGGCGAGAAGGAGTCCGCGATTCTGCGCGCTGACGCGAAGAAACAGCAGCAGATTCTCGAGGCCGAAGGTCAGGCTGAGGCGATCCTGAAGGTGCAGACCGCCACCGCCGAGGGCATCCGCCTCATTAATGAGGCCGCGCCCACGGATGCTGTGATCCGCATCAAGGCGCTTGAGTCCTTTGCCGCCGCCGCGAACGGCCAGGCGACCAAGATCATCATCCCCAGCGAGATCCAGGGGCTTGCCGGCCTTGCCAGCGGTGTGATTGAAGCGGCGAAAGAGAAGTAAAAACGGTAACCGTTACTATATAAGACAGAAAGGAAAGCGGGCGGCATCTGCCGCCCGCTGTAAGAGCGCTATGAGCACGGCAGCAGAATTTCTGAGACGGCATGGCATGGAGCCGGAAAAGGTGGAGCCTGCGCGCGACGCCTGGAAAATGAAAGAGGAGATGGAGCGGGGACTTGCCGGAAAGGGCGGCTCTTTGCCCATGATCCCCACGTATTTGAGCGACGACGGCGCGATCCCGCTGGATAAACCGGTTGTGGTCATTGACGCCGGCGGCACCAACTTCCGCAAGGCGCTCATTACCTTCGATGACTCCGGCTACAAGGTGGACGGCTTGAGCAAATGGAAAATGCCCGGCATCGACCGCCCCGCAACCTGGGAAGAGTTTATCTCCTTCGCCGCCAACGCCATCATTTCCCTGATGGACAAAACCCACAAGGTCGGCTTCTGCTTCTCCTTCTCGGCGGACATTACCCCCGAGATCGACGGCAGAGTGCAGCGCATCGACAAGGAAGTCGTCATCACCGGCTGTGAGGATCAACTGGTGGCGGCGTCCCTGAAGGCGGAGCTGGAGCGCCGCGGCGTGTTCGGCACAAAGATCGTGATCCTGAACGATACTGTGGCGGTGCTGCTGGGCGGCCTCGCCGCTGTGCGGCGCAGTGATTACAGCGGCTTCGTGGGTCAGGTCAGCGGTACGGGCACCAACACCTGCTGCTCGCTGCCTGCAAGGCGCATCGGCAAGCTGGGACTGGATTCCGATCGCAGCATGATTGTGAACCTGGAGTCCGGTATGTATGACGGCATTCAGGGCGGCGACTTCGACCGTGTGCTCGATGAGCGCAGCCATAACCCCGGCGAGAAGCATTTTGAGAAGCTGACCGCCGGCGTGTATTTGGGTGAACTGTGCCACACGATGCTGCGCGCCGCGGCGGAGGAGGGACTTCTCTCACCCCAGGCCTCCGAGCGCGTGCGCGCCATGGGCTGGATCGACTCGGCCGTGATCGACGCCTGGGCCTGCGGCGAGCGGCTGGAGCAGGTCTGCGAGACGAAGGAGGACGAGACCTTTGTGGAGGAGATCTGCCGCGCCATGTTCGCGCGTTCCGCCCGCTGCATGTGCACCAATCTTGCCGCGATCCTGCTGCTGACCGGCGCGGGCGCAAACGGCGGTAAGCCCGCCTGCATCTGTGCCGAGGGCTCTCTGGTGCAGAAGGGCCGCGCCTATCGCCCGGTGCTGGAGCAGCTCATCCGCGATGAGATCGGCGGCAAGCTCGGCATCAACGCGGAGTTTCATATTGGGAACGAGACTACGCTTCCCGGCTCCGCCGCCGCCGCGCTGCTCAATTAGTTTTCAGAATTCAGTTTTCAGTTTTCAGACGGAACGATCAAGACGGAAGCTTGCTGCCTCTGACAGATCGGTGATTGAAAAAAGCAATGCCCCGATGAATGTGCAAGAACAGTTCTGCATATTCATCGGGTCTTTTTTACTTTATTATAAGTCGGAAAACATGATAATAGAAAACTAAAAACTGAAAACTGAAAACTAATTCTTGTCCTTCGGCTTTGCCACGAGCGCTGCCACGAGGCCGAACAGCACAGCGGCGCAGATGCCGCCGGCGGAGGCGGTGAGGCCGCCCGTGAAAGCGCCCAGAATCCCGGACTCCGCCACTGCTTTTTTGACCCCTTTGGCAAGGGTGTTTCCAAAGCCCGTGAGCGGCACCGTGGCGCCCGCGCCCGCCCAATCCACCAGCGGCTGATACAGCCCCAGCGCGCCAAGAACGACACCGCTGACTACAAACAGCGTCAGGATGCGCGCGGGCGTAAGCTTGGTATAGTCGATCAAGAGCTGCCCGATCACACAGAAAAGCCCGCCGACGGCAAAGCATTTGAGATACATCAGAAAAACGTCCATGCGATCAATCCTCCCTCTCGATCACGACCGCGTGACAGATGCCGGGGATGCTCGCTCCCTGCATGGCGCTGGTGGGGGACATGAGCGCGCCGGTGGCGGCAAAGAGTACCCGCTTCCAGCGCCCGCGCTCCATCTCCGGCAAAATATGCCCGCAGAGCACCGACGCGCTGCAGCCGCAGCCGGAACCGCCCGCGTTCACCTTCTGCGCCGCCGCATCGTAAATCAGCACGCCGCAGTCCGCGTAATGCTTGCCGAGGGAAACGCCGTCAGCGGCAAAGAGCGTCTCGAGCAGGTCGTGCCCCAGCGCGCCGAGGTCGCCGGTAAAGATCGCGTCGTAGTCTCCGGGACTGCGCCCGGTGTCGGAAAAGTGCGCGCGCAGCGTATCGTAAGCCGCGGGCGTCATAGCAGCGCCCATGTTGTTTACGTCGCTCACGCCCGCGTCCACGATACGCCCAGGCGTGACGAGCCGGATGCGCAGCTTTCCCTCGCGCCCCAAAATGACCGCGCCGGAGCCGGTGACCGTCCACTGGGAGGAGGGCGTGCGCTGCCCGCCGTATTCCAGCGGGAAGCGGTACTGCCGTTCAGCAGAGCAGAAATGGGAGCCTGTGATCGCGCAGAAGCGCTCTCCGAAGCCGCCGTCAAGGCTCATGGCGGCGAGCGTCAGCGTCTCCGCCATTGTCGAGCAGGCGCCGTAGAGTCCAAAATAGGGAAGCCCGCTGTCTTTCATGGCAAAGCTGGAGGCGACGCACTGATTTAGCAGATCGCCAGCAAAAATACCGTCCAGCGCGGAAGGCGCCAGCCCCGCCTTGTCGCAGCTGAGATGGAAGCACTGCCGCAGCATTTCGCTCTCCGCCTTCTCCCAGCTCTCCTGCCCGAAATAGGAATCCTCCGAGACCACATCGAAACAGTTTTTGAGCGGCCCGTCGCCCTCCTTCTTGCCCACCACCGCGGCATAGGACAGGATCGCCGGGGCGGAGGGCAGCAAAAAGCTCTGCTTGCCGAGTTTCTTCGTCATCTGTTTCGCTCCTTTTGTTTTTACGTTATTGTGTGCTTTTGCGCAAAAAATATCCTCACACAAATCGTGTGAGGATATTTTCTGTAAGGTAGGGACGAGCATTGCTCGTCCGCGTTTTATGTGATGCGACAGGCGGACGACCAACGGTCGTCCCTACGGGCGGGTGCGCCGCATCAGGCGATCTTGAGCTCTTCCCAGAGGGTATTCACGTAGTCGAGCGTCTCCGCGTCAAGGTTGCGGTAGGCGTACTCGTTGTAGAGCTCGCTGAAGTTCTCGATGCCCGGGTAGAGGATCTCCATCGCTTCCTCGCCCAGCTCCTCGGCGTAGTCAGCGCTCTCGTAGACCAGGGCGTTCGGGGACGCGTAGTAGATATACTCGGCGTTGGCGATAGCGGGCTCCTCGGAGAGCATGTAGTTGATGAAGATCTCAGCCAGCTCCTTGTGCTGGCAGGAGGAGGGGATGCACATCGCGTCCACAAAGTAGTTGGTGCGCTCGGGGTAGTAGAAGCGCAGGTCAACGCTGTCGCTCTGCGCGTCCAGCATCGTGAAGTAGTCGCCCGCGTAGTAGGCGCCCACCGCGGCCTCGCCGGACTCCATCATGTTGTAAATTTCATCCATGACATAGCTTTTGATCAGGGGAGCCTGGGTCTTGAGCTCGGCAAGAGCGGCGTCCCAGTTGGCGTGGTCGGTGGAATTTACATCCAGCCCCAGCTTGTACTGAGCGGTGGCAAAGGCGTCGCGGGAGTTGTTAAACTGCACGATGTTGCCGGCGTATTTGCTGTTCCACATGAGATCCCAGTCAACAGCGTCGGCTTCGTCCACCACGTTTGCGTTGTAGATGATGCCCACCACGCCGTAGGTGTAGGGCACGGTGTACACGTTGTCGGGATCGTAGTACAGGCCGCGGAAGCTCTCATCAATGTACTCGTAGTTGGGGATGTTGCTGTAATCCAGGGGCAGCAGCATGTTCTCAGCCGCCATACGGGCGATCATGTAGTCGGAGGGAATGACCACGTCATAGCTCACAGCGCCGGTGGAGAGCTTGTTGTACATGTCCTCATTGCTGGCGTAGGTGTCGTAGTTGACCTTGAGCTTCTGACCGTATTCGGCCTCATACCATTTCTCAAACTCACGGATCGTGTCAAACGAATCCTCGGAGCCGTCGGAAATGTACTCGCCCCAATTGTAGACGTTCAGGGTGAGCGTGTCCTTGCCGCCGCAGCCGGTGAGCAGGATGGCGCAGAGCATGGCGGTAAGCAGCAGGATGGGGATCAGCTTTTTCATTTTGTGTTCTCCTTCATTTTTTTGGATTTCTTTTCTTTCGCTTTTCTGACCGTCTCTGCGCTCTCCGAATCAAAGAGATTGGAGATCATCAGCAGGATCAGGATCACGAAGAAGATGATGGTAGCCAGAGCGTACATTTTGGGGGTGACCGTTTTCTTGGTCATGTTGTAGATGCGGATGGGCAGGGTCTGAAAGCCGTTGCCGGCGGTGAAGTAGGAGATCACAAAGTCGTCCAGCGACAGGGTGAAGGCCATGATCAGGCCGGTGACGATGCCGGGCAGGATTTCGGGGATCTCCACCTTGAAGAAGGCGCGCAGCGGCGTACAGCCCAGATCCTGCGCCGCCTCGGGCAGGGACTTGTCCATCTGCTGAAGCTTGGGGAGCACCTGGAGGATCACATAAGGCAGGCAGAAGGTGATGTGCGCGATCAGCATCGTCCAGAAGCTCAGGCTTGTCGCCGCGCCGAAGAGACGGCCGACGAACACGAACATGAGCATCAGAGAGATACCGGTGATGATGTCGGGGTTGATCATGGGAATGTTCGTCACGGTGTCCATGATCGTGCGCAGATACTTGCTTCTGAGCTTAAAGATGCCGACGGCGGCGGCGGTACCCATGACAGTGGAGAGGAGCGAAGCGCTCACGGCGAGCAGCAGCGTGTTGCGCACGGCGCCCAGCGTGTCGGAATCCCGGAACAGCTCACGGTACCAATAGAAGGAGAAGCCGGAGAACACCGAAAGGCTTTTGGCCTCGTTGAAGGAGAACACCAGCAGGATCACAATGGGCGCAAAGAGAAAGACCATCACGAGCACGGTGTAGAATTTGGCGAGGGGTTTCATTTTCATGGCGGCGCCTCCTTTCAGACGGCGGCGCGCTTGTTGGCGGCGCGCTGGAAGACGGCCATGCAGAATAGCAGAATGACCATCAGGATGAAGGCGATGGCGGCGGCAAAATGGAGGTTATTGGCCACATATTGCCCCTCGATCGCGTCGCCGATCAGATAGAACTTGCCGTTGCCAAGCTTCTGGGAGATATAGAAGGTGGAGATGGAGGGCACCAGCACCATCGTGATGCCGGAGAACACGCCGGGCAGGCTCAGCGGCCAGATCACACGGCGCAGCACGCCGAAGCTGCCGCAGCCGAGGTCGCGCGCGGCCTCGATGAGCTTTTCGTCCATCTTCGCCATGACCGAGTAGATGGGCAGGATCATATACGGGAAGTAGTCGTACACCATGCCGATCACGACGGCGGCCTCCGTGCCGATGATGTGTACGGGGTGAAGGCCGACAAGGCCGAGCATGCTGTTGAATATACCGGTGTCCTGTAAAATCGTCATCCAGGCGTAGGTGCGGATCAAAAAGTTCATCCACATGGGGATCATAATGAGCGTGATGAGGATGCTCTGCACCCGTGCGCTGGCCTTGGAGATGATGTAGGCCGCGGGATAGCCCATCAGCAGACAGATAAACGTGGAGATCACCGCGAGCTTTAACGAGCGCAGGAAGATCAGCAGATAGGTGCGTACCTCACGCGCGGCGCCGGAATCATCCGTAATGGTGGAGGTGGCGGTAAAAAAGCGGGTGATGTTCGCGAAGGTGAACTGAAAATCGTTGTCGGTAAAGGCGTAGTAAGCCACGAAAATCAGCGGCACCACGATAAACAGCACAGCCCATACCGAGTACGGCGAGAGGCAGAGCCGCCGGATGATCCGTTCCCGCCGGGAGACGGCGTTTTTGTTCTTCACGCTTCGCCCTCGCTTTCTGCGGCGGCGACCTCGCCGAGCTCGGTAAGATCGTGTTCCTCCAGCTCGCCGATCTCGTCCATCTCCATGGAGAAGGAGGAGTAGTCGCCGAACATGCCGGAGTATTCGGACTTTTTCATGATATGGATGGCGTCCGGGTCGATGGAGAGGCCGATGCGCTCGCCCACGTCCACAAAGTCGGTGGTCTGGATCATCCACTTGAAGCCGTTGATGTCCACGATGATCTCATAGTGTACGCCGAGGAAGGTCACGGAGGTGACGACGCCGCGCAGCATCCCCCTGGCCTCGGGCACAATGTCCACATCCTCGGGGCGCACGACCACGTCCACCGGCTCCTTGGGGGCAAAGCCGCCGTCCACGCAGGTGAAGGTATGCCCGTGGAAGCGCACCTTATTGTCCTCCAGCATCACGCCGTCGAGGATATTGCTCTCACCGATGAAGTCCGCCACAAAGGCGTTTTCCGGTTCGTTGTAGATGTCCACGGGGGTGCCGATCTGCTGGATGCGGCCCTCGGACATGACCACCACCGTGTCGGACATGGAGAGCGCTTCCTCCTGGTCGTGCGTGACAAAGACGAAGGTGATGCCCGTGGCCTTTTGAATCTTCTTGAGCTCCGACTGCATGTCCTTGCGAAGCTTCAAGTCCAGCGCTGCGAGCGGCTCGTCCAGCAGCAGCACCTTCGGGTTGTTCACAAGCGCGCGGGCGATAGCCACGCGCTGCTGCTGCCCGCCGGAGAGGCTGGTCACGCTGCGCTTTTCAAAGCCGGAGAGGGCGACAAGCTTGAGCATTTCCGCGACCTTCTGCTCGATCTCCGCCTTGGGGACGCGCTTTTCCCGCAGCGGGAAGGCCACGTTTTCAAACACGTTCAAGTGGGGAAAGAGGGCGTAGCGCTGAAAGACGGTGTTCACGTTGCGCTTGTGGGGCGGCACATCCTTGATGTCTTCTCCGAGGAAGATAATGTCGCCGTGATCGGGGCTCAAAAAGCCCGCGATCAGACGCAGCGTCGTGGTTTTGCCGCAGCCGGAAGGCCCCAGCAGCGTCAGAAACTCATTGTCGTAAATGTCGAGGCTGATGTTGTCCAGCACGACCTGCCCGTCAAAGGATTTGGTTACATTTTTCAGCTCGATGATTTTTTTCATAGCTCTCTCCCGATTTTCCAAAAAAGAAAAGGCGACGTATACACTGGTATACATCACCTTGGAACAGATGCTTTGACCCCCGTTCAGGGCTTTTGCATCTCAAGTGGCTTCAGAGTCTATATAGCAAAGATTACTTTTACTACTCTTATTGACCATTTCACAAGTTTGTATACCGGTTTATAGTAACCAACTTATAAAACTGCGCTCTTAACGCAATCAATAAGGCAACAGAAGTTGCCGCCGCGTTCCGCGGAGATTCGGCATTCGACCCGGCTGTCCGTATGGCCTTGGCTCCAGCCGCTTATGCGGCGCTTGCGGTCGACATCTTGCTTCAGATAGACCCTATCCGATTGAGACGACTCATTTTAACAGGATTCCCCAACTCTGTCAAGGGTGAGAATAAAATTGTTTCCAGAATATGAGAGACTTTGACAAGCGCCGTCTGTTATATTATACTGGGAACATCAAGAAACGAGGAAATGTTATGAACGAACGGGCAATCACCTGCAGCTTTACGGGGCATCGGCCACAGTCCCTCCCCTGGGGGACACGGGAGGACGATCCCCGCTGCGAAAAACTGAAGATGGAGCTTGCCGCCCGGCTCGAGGGGCTTTACGAGGCGGGCTGGCGGCATTTTCTTTGCGGTATGGCGCTCGGCTGCGATATGTATTTTGCAGAGGCGGTGCTGCAGCTGCGCGCAGAGCATCGGGATGTAACGCTGGAGGCCGTCGTCCCCTGCGGAAGCCAGCCGGATCGCTGGGGTATCGCACAGCGGCAGCGCTACAACCGTTTGCTCGATGCCTGCGACAGGGTGAATGTGCTGCAGATCCACTATACGCCCGACTGTATGCAAAGGCGCAACCGCTATATGGTGGATCATTCCTCGCTGCTGCTGGCCTGCTACACGGGCTGCTCCGGCGGCACCCAGAGCACGATTCTCTACGCTGAGCGGCAGGGACTCCAGACCCTTGTGATCGAGATCGAAACGGAGTGACG
>CAJOCV010000050.1:10985-27927 GCA_905233785.1 uncultured Oscillospiraceae bacterium | reverse complement strand
ATCTTCGTCGTCACCTTCGTGACCGGCGATGGCGCGAGCGAGGCTCCCGCGGCGCAGCAGATTCTGCCCAATGGTAAGGCCACGAAGCCGAGCAATCCCACAAAGGAAGGCAAGTGCTTCAAGGGCTGGTTTGCCGAGGGCGCGGAGCAGGCCTTTGACTTCAATACCGTCATCACCGGAGACATCACCCTCACGGCACGCTTCGACGAGCACAGCTACGGCGAGCCCGTATGGGGGTGGCATCCGGTAGGCAGCTCTATGAATGCTTACGCGACCTACACCTGCGAGGACTGCGGCGAGACGCTGGCGAACGTGGAAGTGAAGAATGTGGTATACGATACTTCCAAGGGCGTTCGCACCTACACGGCGACCGACGATTTCGGCAATGTCGGTACGCATACCGATACGCTCACCTATAAAGTTACCTTCAACGGCGAACTGCAGCCTGCGACCTACCACTGGGGCGACATCTGCACGCTGACCGCGACTGAGAACAGCACGTGGTACTTTGCTGTTGCAGGCAACAGCGGGCACAAGGTGGCCGACGGCATCACAAGCTACACCTTTGCGGTGACCGACAATGAGGAGCAGCAGCCCGTCGTCTACACGACGATCAAGAGCACTGTCGCAACCAAGGCCGAGTTCCAGGCCAAGTGGTCCGTCCCGGCCGGCTCTACGGTCAAGTCCGTGACGATCTACCGCGGCAATACCAGCATTGATAAGGTGATCGACGCGAATACGCTGGAGAGCAAGGGCGCCAAGGTTCCCGTTAATCTCTACGCGTGCAACGGCGACTATCTGCTGAAGCTGTCCAACCTGACGAGCGGCAAGTATCAGCACGCGATCATCGTCATCGAGTACACCAAAGCGGGCGAAGAAGAAGTTTTGAAGCTCGTCTCCGATCCTGTGAGAACCGTGATTAAGTAAAAGAACTATAAAAGGAGTTAAAAAAATGAAGAAAGCGTATTTTGAAGCCGAGGCCGAGCTTTTCCGCCTCAACACCGAGGACGTCATTACCACCTCTGTTACCGAGAACGCGGGCGCCGGTGAAGGCGACGGTAATGGCGACGGTCCTGAACTGTGAGCCTTTGCGCTGAGCGTACACACAAGCAAACATAAACCCGAGGCGGGCGGCTTACACCGCCCGCCTTTCTTTTACGAGGACGAAGAGCATGAAAAAACATACAATAGCGCTGCTGCTGGCACTGGCGCTGGTGTTCGGCGTTTCGGTTCCCGCCTCTGCCGCAGGCTCGCACAGCGTGGTTTTTTACACCGACTCCACAAAAACGGTCGTTCACGACACGCAACAGGTGCCGCATAAGGGGCACCCAATCAGACCCGCGGCTCCCGCGGACTTTGTGCGCAACGGGATTCGCTACTCCTTCGGCGACTGGTATTGGGATGTGATGGGCAATGCCGTGGTTTTCGATTTTGAAGACGACGTGTGCGAAATCTGGGGCGACGCGGTGATTTACGCCGGCTATGTCGAGTATCTCGCGCCGGGTTATGAGCTGATCGTGGTTCACAGCGGCGGCACCGACTTTATCACCGACACCGAGACGCCCATCCAGGTAATCCTGAAACGTTACAGCGGCGTCTCCAGCTGGGTGCCCTATTCGAAGGACAGCTATGAGCACGGCACCGGCGGCGATTTGATCGCCTCCGGCACGGAGGGCGGTCAGGAGAAGGAATACGAAAGCCTGGCCGACGCGGTTTCTCACGTTGACGCCGACAGCGAGATCGCGCTGCTGGCCGACGCGATTTTGAACAGCGAGCTGCAGATCAATAAAAGCCTGAGCATCGCGCTGTCCGGCTATACGCTCAACGCGGCGCAGGGGCTCACGCTCGAGAACGCCACGCTCACCCTGAACGGCGAAGCGGACGGTTCCCGGCTCAAGGGAACGATCACGGTTTCAGACGGGGCGCGGCTCACGATCACCGGCGGAGACTGCACCGAGCTTACGCTCAGCGTGAATGACGGCGGTGCCGTGTCTATCACCGGCGGAAGCTTCGGCTTCGATCCCAGCGAATATCTGGAGCCGAGCGCTTACGAAGCCCATGAGAGCAACGGCGTGTATACGGTCACAGCCCACACGCACAGCTATGACTACAGCGCCCCGAGCTGGAAGTGGAAGATCGAAAACGGCGCAAGCGTCGCCGAGGTCAGCTATTCCTGCGCCTGCGGGACATGCGATACGCTGACGGTGACGCCGGTTTATACCGATTCGAAGGGCGTGCGCAGTTATACGGCGACAGACAGCCACGGTAATTCCGATTCGATGACGAAGACAATGGAATACAGCGTGAGCCTCAACGGCGAGGCGAATGATAAGCTGTACCACTGGGGCGAGATCTGCTCGCTGACCGTGGATGCTTACAGCGCGTGGTATCTTGACAGCGCAGACCCCGACAATCTCTTGGCGGACGGCGTCAAAACCTACCTCTTCGCCGTGACGGAGCATAACCATCTTGTCACTGAGACCTCGGCCTATCAGAGCCAAAGACCCACCGTCAAAACGACGATCTCTTCCAACGCGCCCGGCACGGCGGCGTTCCACGCCAGGTGGTCCCTGCCCAACGGCGCGCAGGTTCAGTCCGTGACCATTTATCGCGGCTTCACCAGGAGCGACGCCGACATTACGACCGATACCCTGACCCGCCGCGGCACGGCTTGCAACGTCGAGCTGTTTGCCCGCTCCGGCGACTATACGCTTCGGCTGCAGAATCTGAGCTCCGGCACCTATCAGCACGCGGTCGTTGTGATTCGCTACGAGCTTGACGGCGTGGCGCAGGAGCCGCTGGTTTCGTCGGTGCAGAAAACCCTCGTCGCCTGAAAAGCGGCCGGATAAAAAAGGCAGGATGACCATGAAGAAATTCCTTTCATTCTTGTTTGCCGCGATTCTGCTGCTGAGCGGCCCGACGGCGCGAGCCACCGCCGAGGATTCCTTTACCGTGCGCTTCTATTCCGACCCCGCGTTGAGCACCCTGCTCGAATCCCAGCAGGTTTCGCGCGGTCAGCACCCGACGCAGCCGGCCAGCGTCCCCGCCTCGTACTCCGACGGCGTATATCGCTATGCCTTCAGCGGCTGGTACTGGACAGTCGATGACGCGGTCATGGAGTTCAGCTTTACCGAGGAGGATTGTGAAATCTGGGGCGATACGGACTTGTTTGCGGGCTATACGCAGTATCTCGCGGATGGCGTTCGGCTCGTCGTTCACTATGCCGACGGAACCGCCGTCGTGACCGATACGACGACCCCGCTGGGGCAGCTGCTGAAGCAATACCCGGATATCGCGCTTGTCGAGGTGGAGAAGCCTGCGGCGGCCGCCAATCCGACGCCGACCACCGCGCCCAATCCGACGCCGACTACCGCACCCAATCCGACGCCGACCACCGCACCCAGCCCGACGCCGACTACTGCACCCAGCCCGACGCCGACGGTGAGCCCTTCGCCCTCCCCGGCGCCGTCTGAGAAGCCGGAGCAGAGCAGCGAAGAGCCCGCGCCTGTGGATCAGACGAAGGAAGCGCCGACAACAGATGCGCTGATTCTGAGCGAGCCGAGCGAGGCTGCCGCGGAAGAAGAGGCTTCTCCTACGACCGAAGCGGAGCAGAGCGGCAGGCCTTCGGCCTTTGCCATCGTCGGGATCCTTCTCGCGCTTGCCGCGGCGGTCGCCGCCCTGCTTTTCGCAAGGCGCGGCAAAGGCAAAGCAAAGTAACGCTCCCGTCCCCATAAAAGGGACCGAAGCGCTACAACAGAACCACAAAACAGAATGCCCCGTGAAGCTTCAAGACTGACGCACGAAGCCCCACGGGGCACGTTTTTTGGAAGCGATCCATACCTAAGCGTCAAACCGGGCAGCCTGTCCAATCCGGACGGGCTGCTTTTGTGCATAACGCTGAAATGCGGGCGGTTTTGCGCGGATTGTCACAAACTTGTCTATGAAAAATGTGAATTATCTGTGAAAATTGGGTAGACAGCCTGTGACAGAGTGTGTTAAAATTACATATATGAATTTCCACGCGCTTCAATAAGAGTATGAGGTGAAGCTTATGTCCCAAACGTTTATTGGCGGCGTGCATCCCGACTACAGGAAAGCGCCCCAGATCCCGATCACCGAAATCACGCCGCCGGCTCAGGTGGTCGTCCCAATGGCGCAGCATATCGGCGCACCCTGCCAGCCGCTGGTGAAAAAGGGCGACTATGTGAAGATGGGTCAGAAGATCGGCGACAATGGCGCGCCCGTGTGCGCGCCGATCCACGCGCCGGTATCCGGAACCGTGGTGGCCGTGGAGCCGCGCCCGCACCCCCTCGGCGATATGATCATGGCCGTGGTCATTGAAAACGATTACAAGGATGAGCCGGACTTCATGCCGCCCCTCACCCCCGAGCAGCGCCGTGACCCGGACGCCATCTTAAAGCGCATCCGCGAGGCGGGCGTTGTGGGTATGGGCGGGGCGATGTTCCCCACGGCCTTCAAGATCCGCGGCGGCATCGGCAAGGTGGACAAGCTCGTCATCAACGGCGCGGAGTGTGAGCCGTACTTGAACGGCGACCATCTGACCATGCTCCATTTCCCCGAACAGCTTTTGAAGGGTATCGAGCTGGTGCGTATCGCAAGCGGCGTGGAGAGAGCCTACTACGGCATCGAGGAGAATAAGCAGGACGCCATCGACCTCTTAAACTCCCTGCACCCGGAGAAGTACGGCATCGAGATCGTGCCCGAGGCGGTCAAATACCCCCAGGGCGCGGAGAAAATGCAGGTCTTTGCGGTCACGGGCCGTTCGGTGAAGCCCGGCGGGCTTCCCTCCAGTGTGGGGGCGAACGTCGTCTCCACGCGCACCTGCTACGCGATCTATCAGGCCGTGTACGAGGGAAAGCCCGTGATCGAGCGCATCGTCACGGTCGGCGGCAGCGCGCTGAAGGCACCCGTGAACGCGCTGACAAGGGTGGGCACGCCCTTCTGGTACCTGGCCGAGCAGTGCGGCGGCTTTGTCAAGACCCCGCGCAAGATCGTCCTCGGCGGGCCGATGATGGGCATCTGCGCCACAAGCTTTGACGCGCCGAACATCAAGGGTACGGCGGGCGTGCTCTTCTTCACCGAGGAAGAGGATCTGCATGAGGAGGAGCCGCACTGCATCCGCTGCGGCAAGTGCATCCAGGTCTGCCCCATGCGCCTGGAGCCGGTGTTCATGTACCTGTATTACAGCAAGGGCGACTTTGCGAATATGGAGAAGTACCATATTATGGACTGCTTTGAATGCGGCAGCTGCGCGTTCAACTGTCCGGCGCGTATGCCCCTGACCCACGCCTTTAAGACTGCGAAGCTGATGTTCCAGGCGAAGAGCGCAAAGGAGAAAGCCGCCGCCGAGGCGAAGGAGGCCAAGAAATGAATCCGAAACAAGACAGAATCATCCTGGATGTCGCCTACCAGCCCCAGGTGCGCGCCGAGCGCGACACCCGGCGTCTGATGCTGGATGTGCTGATCGCGCTGATCCCGGCGGTCGCGGTGGCGGTCTACCAGTTCGGGAGCCATGCGCTGCTCGTGATGGCAACGTCCGTCACCTCGGCGGTGTTCTTTGAGTGGCTCTATCGCAAGCTCACGAAAAAGAGCCAGAGCATCGACGATCTCTCGGCCGTGGTGACGGGTCTGCTGCTCGCGCTCACCATGCCGGCGAGCTGCCCGGCCTGGATCCCCGTGGTGGGCACCTTCTTCGCCATCGTCGTGGTCAAGCAGCTCTACGGCGGCATCGGCAAGAACTTTTTGAATCCCGCGCTCGCGGCGAGGGCTTTCCTGCTGGCCTCGTACTCAACCGCGCTCTCGGGCAATTACCTTGTGCCGCGCGGTATGAAAAACGCGGTGGACGCGGTGAGTATGGCGACGCCGCTGGGCGTACTCTATGGCGATGGCTACATGCCTGCCGTGTACAGCCTGAAATCCGTGTTCCTCGGCAACATGCCCGGCGCGCTGGGTGAGATCAGCTCGCTCGCGCTTCTGATCGGCGGCGTGTATCTCGTTTGCCGCAAGGTCATCACCTGGCATATCCCGGTGTCCTTCCTGGGTACGGTGTTTGTGCTGAGCTTAGCCTTCGGCGGCGGGCACATGGGGCGCGGCGAGTACGCGCTCTACGCCGTGCTCTCCGGCGGGCTGATGCTCTCGGCCACCTTCATGGCGACCGACTACGCCACGAGCCCCGTGACGCTCAAGGGGCAACTGCTCTACGGCGTCGGCTGCGGCGTGCTGACGGTGCTGATCCGCAAGTTCGGCAGCTATCCGGAGGGTGCGACGTACGCGATTTTGATCATGAACCTTTGCGCCTGGGCGATCGACAAGGCCTTCCGCCGCCAGCCCTTCGGCGTGACAAAGGAAGACATCCTTGCGCAGAAGGCGGCGAAAAAGGCGGCAAAGGAGGCGAAGAAATGAGCGCTGACGTGAAAAAGATCCTCCGGCTCAGCTTCATCCTGTTTCTGATCTGCGCCATCACCGCCGGCATCCTCGGCGTCGTGAACGAAGTGACGAAGGAACGCATTTACTTACAGAAAAACGCCAAGACCATCGAGGCTTACACCCAGGTGCTCCCGGCGGAGCGCTATGAGGAGCTGAGCTTTGACAAGGCCGCCTTCCCGACGGTGGATCAGGTGGGTATGGCCTCCGACGGGTCGGGCTATGTGGTGCAGACCACGGTCTCCGGCGCACAGGGCAGCATCACGATGGTCGCCGGCGTGGATAACGCCTATCTCTGCACCGGCATCGCCATCATCGAGCATTCCGAGACCTCCGGCCTCGGCGCGAACGCCGCGAGCAGCGGCGAGGTGGGCGTGAAGTTCCGCGCGCAGTTTGTCGGCCAGGGGGAGGACATCGCCCTGTCAAAAGCCGGCGGCAGCATCGAAGCGCTCACCGGCGCGACCATCACCTCCAACGCCGTCACCGAGGCGGTGGCGACGAGCATCGCGGTCGTAAAATCATTGGGTTAAGGAGGAAGGCACCGTGAATATCAAGAAACAGTTTCAGGAAGGCCTGATCACCAATAACCCCGTTCTGGTGCAGCAGATCGGCATGTGCGCCACGATGGCCATTACCACGACGCTCTTTAACGGCGTGGGCATGGGGCTTTCGGTGCTCATCATCCTCACCTGCTGCAACGTGGTGGTCTCCGCCATCCGCAAGATCATCCCGGACGAGATCCGCCTTGCGATCTTCGTGGTCGTGATCGCGGGCTTTGTAACGATTGTTGACCTGCTTTTGCAGGCCTTTCTCCCGGCGCTCTCGTCGGCGCTCGGCGTGTTCATCCCGCTCATCGTCGTAAACTGCATCATCATCGGCAGGGCGGAGGCCTTCTGCCAGAAAAACACCGTCTCCGCGAGCTTCTTTGACGGCATCTTCCAGGGCTTGGGCTACACGGCGGTGCTCGTCGTCATGTGTGTGTTCCGCGAGCTGGTTGGCTCCGGCAAGTTCGGCGGCGGCCTCATCGACGTGGCAAACGGCTTTCGCTTCACGCTCGACGGCACCGGCGGCGGCATCCAGATCTTCCCCTCCGAGTACGGCGCGGGCATTATGAACCTGCCCTTCGGCGGCTTCATCACGCTGGGGCTTCTGATCGCGGTGATGCAGTACACGCTCAAGAAGAGCGCGAAGAAAAAAGCCCTGGCCGCGCGCAAGGCCGCGGAGGAAAAAGCCAAACAGGAGGAGGACGAATAAATGCTTACCAATATTCTGGCCATCTCTCTGGGCGCGATTCTGACGAACAACTTCATCTTCTCCCAGTTCTTGGGCTGCTGCCCCTTCCTGGGCTGCTCGAGCAAGGTGGACACCGCGGCGGGCATGGGGCTTGCCGTCGTGTTTGTGATGGGGCTGGCCTCGGCGATCTGCTGGGTCATCGACACCTATATCCTCATCCCCCTCGGCCTCGCCTTTCTCGAAACGCTGGCCTTTATCCTCGTCATCGCGGCGCTGGTGCAGTTGGTGGAGATGTTCCTGAAAAAGTCCGTCCCCTCGCTCTACTCCGCATTGGGCATCTACCTGCCGCTCATTACCACCAACTGCGCGGTGCTGGGCGTGGTGCTGCTGAACGTACAGAACAACTACAATTTCATCGAATCCGTGGTTTACGGCGTCACGGGCGGCCTGGGCTTTCTGCTTGCGATCGTGCTCTTTGCCTCTGTGCGGGAGCGGATTCAGTTTGCCGAGTACCCTGAGTGCTTCGAGGGCTTCCCGATCTGCCTCGTGTCCGCGGGTCTGGTGGCGCTGGCCTTTATGGGCTTTAGCGGCATGAAGATTTTCTGAGGAGGGGAGAGGACTATGATTTTTATTCTGAGAGCTGTCCTCGTCCTGGGCGTGCTGGGCGCGATTTTCGGCGCGGTGCTGGCCGTTGCCGCGAAAATCTTCCATGTTGAGGTCGATCCGCGCGAGAAGGCCGTGCGCGAGGCGCTGGCCGGCGCCAACTGCGGCGGCTGCGGCTATCCCGGCTGTGACGGTTACGCGAAGGCTGTCGCGGCGGGGGAGGCGCCCTGCAACAAGTGCGTCGCGGGCGGCGCGGAGACCGCTGCCAAGGTCAGCGAGATCATGGGCGTCAAGAGCGAGGGCGCGGAGAAGCTGGTCGCCTTTGTACCCTGCTCCGGGAGCCTCGACGCAGCCGAGCTGCGCTTTCACTACACCGGCCCCGAGGACTGCCGCGCGGCCATGCTCTTCGGCGGCAAGAGCAGCAAGCTGTGCACCTTCGCCTGCATCGGCCTCGGCAACTGCGCGAGAGCCTGCAAGTTCGACGCGATGCACATCGAAAACGGCGTCGCGAGGGTCGATCGCTACAACTGCGTGGGCTGCGGCGCGTGTGTGGACGCCTGCCCCAAGAGCATCGTGAAGCTCATCCCCGAGAGCCAGCGCGTTATGCCCGCCTGCCGCAACCAGGACAAGGGCGCGCAGGTGATGAAGATCTGCAAGGTCGGCTGCATCGGCTGCATGAAGTGCCAGCGCGAGTGTCCCGCCGACGCGATCACCGTCGTGAATAACGTCGCCCAGGTGGATACGAGCAAGTGCGTCCAGTGCGGCCACTGCGCCGACATCTGCCCGCGCCACATTATCACGCTGTTTTGAGCAAACGGCGGTCGATGCGCGCCCCTTAATAACTGTATCAACAATAGAGGTGATGGCATGAAGATCGGCATGATGGAGCTGGTCGTGATTTTTCTTGTGGCGCTGCTGGTGATCGGGCCGGACAAGCTGCCGAGCTATGCCAGAAGGCTGGGCAACGCCCTGCGGGAGTTTCGCAAGGCGTCTGACGACATGACAAAGGACATCCGCGAGAGCGTGGTCGAGCCGCTGGAGGAGGCGCAAAAGCCCCTGCGGGAGGCCATGGAGCCGCTCGAGGATTTGAACCGGGAACTAAACCGGAACCTCAAGAGCGTCGAAACGGATATTAACAACATCGGCAAAGCGAAAAAAGAAGCGCCGAGAGCAGAAGCAAAACCAGAGCCCGCGGTCACGGCTACGACTGAAACAGAAAACGGAGGAGAAAATACATGAGACTCGGTGTACAGGAGCTGCTTATCATTTTAGCGGTGGTCATCATCATCTTCGGACCCACCCAGATCCCCAAGCTTACGAAGATGTTCGGCAAGAGCGTCAAGGGCTTTCGGGACGGTATGACCGAGGACGAGGAGAAGGCGAAGAAGGCCGAGGATGAAACGGAATAAAGCCGCCGAGGACGATGGCAGCATGAGCCTCACGGGGCATCTCAGGGAGCTGAGAAACCGTGTCGCGGTATGCCTTGCGGTGCTGCTTGCGGGCTTTTTCCTGTGCCTGAGCGTCGCCGGGCGCATCGTCACGGCGCTCACAGACCTCGGTACGGTATACAACTATGCTTACGTCTACATTGCGCCGCAGGAGCTGCTGCTGGTATACTTTAACCTTGCGCTCGTAGGGGCGGTGGCGCTGACCTTTCCGGTGCTGGCTTACGAGGCTTACGCCTTCTGCAGCCCCGGCCTGAGCCGACGCGAGCGGACGGGCATCGTGCTGGCTCTGCTCGCGGGGACGGTGTTTTTCCTGATGGGTGTGGCCTTCGCCCGTTTTATCAGCATGCCCTTCATGCTGCGCTTTCTGATCGGCTTTTCCCGGGAGGTGGACGTGGCGGCCTCCATCAGCATCCAGCAGTATGTGAGCTTTCTGCTGACGGTGTTTGTGATCTTCGGCGCGGTTTTTGAGCTGCCGGTGATTTCGGTGCTGTTGACGGCGCTGGGCGTTTTAAAGCCCGAGTGGCTTGCCAAAGGCCGGCGCGTGATGATTGTCCTGATCTTCGTGCTCGCTGCCATCATCACGCCGCCGGACGTCGTTTCCCAGATCATGGTGGCCATTCCGATGATCGGTTTATACGAGCTGAGCATTTTATTGAGCCGCCTCGTGATGAAAGCCAAACAGGGGTAGAAGCCTGTTATTCGCTGTTGTTGCTTGACAGATGCTTCCGTACACAGTACAATGAAACTGTAGGAATGCGCCGTTTCGGCGTGAATTTTGGAGGTTGTTATGAAAAAGGAGAAGAAGAGGCTCCTGCTGGATCTGGCGATCATGGTCTGCTGCGCGGCTCTGTCTCTTGTCCTGCTTACCACGGTCTTCCCCAAGGGGCCTGTTGCCCTTGCCGCCGCCCCCGCAAACGCGCTTTCCGAGAGCGGTGTGCGCATTGCCCAGGTTGAGAAAACCGGCTCTGGTATCACCATGCTCACTGCCAAAGACTGGGAGAACACCTATCCCGAAATCTACGCGTCCTATTCCATGAACAGCGAAAACGATTCCGCCGAGGACTATGTGGCGGATTACCCCATGATCTCCACACTCTTTGAGGGCTACGGCTTTGCCAAATTCTACGGCGGCGCCCGCGGTCACACCTATGTGATCGAGGATGTGACCAGCACCGGCCGCCCCCACGCGATGGCCAACTGCTTCACCTGCAAGACCCCGGACTTCACCGTTCTGGCAAACGAGCTGGGCGATGAGGCTTATTCCCTCGCCTTTGAGGATGTGCTGCAGCAGGTAAACGAGCCGCTGAGCTGCTATAACTGCCACGGCAATACCGGCAGCACCCTGATGGTGACGCACCAGTATCTCGCCAAGGCGCTCGGCAGCGACCTGGAAAAGATCGACGCCGCGACGCTGACCTGCGGCCAGTGCCATGTGGACTACTACTTTGCTCCCGGCACCAAGGCCACCACGCTTCCCTATACCAGCCTTGCGACCATGAACCCGGACGACATCCTGGATTATTACAACAACCTGATGGTGGACGGAGAGGTTTTTGCCGATTATGTCCACGCAAGCTCCGGCGTGCGCCAGATCATGGTGAACCACCCCGAGTTTGAGACCTTCACCGGCAAGGGCAGCGTACATTACGGCACCTTTACCTGCGCCGACTGCCACATGGGCACCGCCACCGCCGCCGACGGCAGCAGCTATCCCGACCACTACCTGAGAAGCCCGCTCGATAATCAGGAGCTTATCGACAGCACCTGCTCCAAGTGCCATGCCGACCTGCCTTCCTTTGTACACGGCATCCAGGAGAAGGCCGAGGAGCGTACCTACGAGATCGGCTACAAGCTGGAGGAGCTCATCAACAAGATCGCCGATGCGGCAAACAGCGGCGCGTACACGGACGAGGAGATGGACGCCATCCGCATGAGCTACCGCAACGCGCAGTTCTACTGGAACTTTGTCTTTGTGGAAAACAGCGAAGGCGCGCATAACTCCAGGCTGACCCATGAGTGCCTCGATAAGTCTGAGGCGCTGATCGAAGAGACCCTGGCGCTGCTGCACTGAGAAAACAGAAATCAGGCCGTCCCGCCCGAAAGGGCGGGGCGGTTTTTTAAGAGGACGTATGAAAAAGATTGTAGCCTTTCTGCGCTCGATGCGCTTTGGCATCCTGCTGCTTGCGCTCATTGCGCTCTGCTCGGTCGTCGGTTCCGTGATCCCGCAGGAGCGCGGCGCCGCCTGGTACGCGCAGAATTATACCGCGATCCACGCCTACCTGCTCATGCTGGGACTTGACCATGTGTTCCGCGGCTGGTTTTTTGTTGCGCTGCTGGTGCTGCTGTGCGTGAATCTGAGCCTCTGCTCCATTGCGCGTATTCGCAGCGTCGTCAAAGCGGGGGAGGAACTGCTGCCCCGCACGGCAAAGCTTCCGGACGCGGAAGCCTTGACCGCAGACGGCGTGGAGCTTGTGCGCGGCTACCTTACATCCATCCGCTGCAAGTGCAATGACTTCGGTGAGGTAAGCGTATACAGCAAAAACCTCTTCGGGCGCTACGGGAGCTTTATCACCCATCTTGCGATCCTGCTCACGGTGCTTTTCGGCGCGGCGGCGCTCTATTCGCCCACGGTCATTGACCAAAGCTGCCTGCCCGGTGAGTCGCTCACCATGACGGACGGCGTTGAGATCGCGGTGCGGGATTTCCACATTGAAAACGAGCTGGGCGAGCTGGATTTCGAGAGCGTTCTGCGCGTCAAACTCCCCGACGGGCGCGAAAGCGACTGGCGCGCGGTCAGCGTGAACCACCCGCTCTCCTTCGGAAGCTATAAGATCTACCAGCAGACCTATGGCACCGCGGGCTCCATCACCGTGCGCAACACCGCAAACGGCGGCGAGGATGTCTTCACCCTCACGGAACCCTGCTTTCTGACTGCGGACGGCGTAAACGGCCTCTGGTACGAGGCGCTGTATCCCGGCTACGTCCGGGATGCGGACGGAAATTTCACCCTCATCACCTCCACCTCCGGAAGTTATAACGACCCGGTGTATCAGCTTCTGCTGGCCTCCGATGGGGAGTATACCCCGGTGCTGGCCTTCCCGGGCGAGGATTTGACTGTGGGGGAGATGCAGTATGTGTTCAACGCGCCGGTGGAGTACCCCGGCCTGCGCATCAAGCACACACCGCCGCTTGTGAACGCGCTGCTGGTCTTCGCCTTCTGCCTGATGATCGCGGGGCTGTATATCACATTCTTTATGCAGCCGGTGCTTGTCAAGCTGGACGGGGAGGGCTATACGGTCTCCGGCCTCAAGCCGGAGGGAACACGCATGGAGATACGGCTTTTGCTCGAGCAGAAGGGAGAATAACAATGCTGAACATCATCTTTTTCGCCGCGTTGGTGCTGTATTTTGCCGCGTCGGTACTGGAGTTTGCGGGTGTGAGCTTTAAAAAGGACAAGCTGCTCAAGGCGGCGTGGTTCGTGTTTCTCGCGGGCTTTGCGCTGCACACGGTGTATTTTGTCGCGCGCGGCGTTAAGGCCGGGCGTGTGCCGCTGGCGAATCAGTTTGAGTTCTCGATGGCCTTCTCCTGGGGCATCGCGGCGCTGCTGATCGTGTTTCGCGCAAGGCTTCACGCCGAGTGGCTCTCGGTAGCGGCCATGCCGATGGCCTTCCTTGTGCTCTCCTACGCGGCGCTCAAGCCCATGGAGATCACCGAACTCATGCCCGCCCTCAAGAGCACCTGGTTTGTCTTCCACATCGGTTCTGCGATGTTCAGCTATTCGGCCTTCGTGCTTGCCGGCTGCGTGGGGCTTCGCTATCTGCTGCTCAGCCGCAGGGAGAAGGAGCCGGACGCGCTCAAGCTCCGGCAGATGGACTTTCTGAGCTATCGCCTGATCGCGCTGGGCTTTCTGCTGCTCACGGTGACCATTTTGACCGGCGCTATCTGGGCGGAGCAGGCCTGGTCCTCCTTCTGGACCTGGGACCCCAAGGAGGTCTGGGCGCTCATCACTTGGATCATCTACGCCGTATACCTGCATCTGCACCTGCGCAAGAACGCGAACGCGAAAATGCTCGCCTGGTATGTCGTGATCGCGGTGCCCGTGGTGCTCTTCACCTTCGCCGGCGTCAACACCCTCATGCCCGGCCTGCACAGCTACGGCTGATGTTGTGCCGTAGGGGTGACCTTTACGGTCGCCCGCGAGGTCAGCGGCGTAGGGGCGACCCTTGTGGTCGCCCGCGACCAGTGAATAGTTAAGGTGTCGCTTCGCGACGGATCGTATCATCCGCGAAGCGACACCTTTATTGTTGTTTGTTTTGGCTGTTCGTTTGTACTTCGCCGATCAATGATCGGCGCTACGGCTGTTCGACCGGGACGCCAGCCTCGTTGAGCTCCCGCCTGAGCCGCCGCATGTCGCCGAAGAACACGGTCGCCTGCATACCGGAGAGCCAGGCTCCATCCACATTCAGAATGCTGTCGTCGATGAAAAAGCACTCGGCGGGGTCGAGATGATACTGTCGGTAGAGCTCCGCGTAGATCTCCCGCTCGGGCTTGAGCATTTTCACGTCTGCCGAGACAATGCGCCCGTCGAAGCACTCCGAGCCGGGGATGCGGTGGAAGTACTCCGAGAGGCAGCTTGTGGCGTTGGAGAGCAGGTACACCCCATAGCCAAGGCGCTTGACCTCCCGCACCAGTTCCGCCATGCCGGGGATCGGCCTGAGCTCCGCCTTCCACCAGTCAAAGACGCAGTGCCGCGCGTTTTCGTGCAGCCGTGCGGGAAGGCGCTTGCAGATCAGCCGGTAGCCCTCGTCCTGGCTCATCCAGCCGTGATCCATCGCCGCCCACTCGCCGCACTGGAACACCTCCCGCAGCAAGAGCGCGCTGTCCGCGGCGTTCAAGCCCTCCCGCGCGACGATGACCTCCGGCGCCCACTCAATGAGCACGCGACCCATGTCGAATACGATGTTTTTAATCATGCCTTGATTTTTCCTTTACATTTAGAATCGTGAATAGTGAAGAGCGAACAGTGAACAGTTGTGGTGTCCCCTTCGGGGACGGATTAAAATCGTCGCGAAGCGACAGCTTAACTATTCACCATTCACTTTTCGTTTTTCACTGAACAAGCCTGTCAGCTTCTCCATCCGTTTCCTTCTGCGATCCCTGGCCTCCAGGCGCTCGCCCAAATCGCGGGAACCGACGCCGTACACGAGATAGAGGATCAGTCCGGACACCAGCATAATAAACACCGTCGAAGCGCAGCGGCGGCCCGAGGCGTTGACATTGTAGCCGTACAAGCCCTCCTCGCGGCACATGGCCTGAATGACCATCGCGTAGCTCGTGCCGTAGGTGCTGGCGAAGGTGGCGGACATGTCGTACTCGGTGAAGAGGGCGTTGAAGTTCAGCGCGAAGACCGCCAGCACCGAGGGCAGGATGATTGGCAGCTTCACCCGCAGGAAGGTGCAGATCCCGCTCGCGCCGAGGTTCTTCGCCGCGTCCTCCAGTTCCTCGTCGATCGAATAGAAGCTCGCTTTGATCATGCGCAGGGAGAAGGGAAGCTTCGTCACCGTATAGGCCATGACGATCAGAAAACGCACGTTCTGCGCGTAGTAGAGGTTCTGATTGCCGACGTACCAGATGGCGTCGGAGTTAAAGTAGCTTCGGTAGGAGTAGCAGATCAGGATCGTCGGCAGCAGCCAGGGGAAGAGCAGCGCGTACTCGAGCGCCACGCCGGTGCCCTTGTTCTTCTTCTTGAAGATGTAGTTGCAGGCGACTACCACGATCACGCAGGCCAGCGCCGCCGCGAGCGCCGAGAGGATGAAGCTCAGCTTGATGCCGCCGAGCGTGGCCTCGTTTGCAAACACGCCGGAGATCGAGCCCTCGCGGGTCTTGTACTTGCCGCGGCTGGTGAGATATTCGTAATCCTGCTGCCCGAAGTAGTTAATCAGCGTCCACTGGCTGAGATCAAGCTTCTTGAGACGGATCGCGCTGTAGGTCTGGAAGGAGAAGATGACGATCATCACCACCGGGGTCATGTAGATGATGAACAGCACATAGGCGTAGATGTGCGCCAGCACGTTTGCCACGGGGTTTGCGATCTTCTGCTTCTGCAGCTTCGCCTTCGTCTTGGAGACGGAGAGGTAATGCCCCTTGCGCTCGTAGGCCGAAAGCACCGTCAGCAGCACGATCGTGAACATTGCGAGGATGATCGACAGCAGCGCCGCTCTCGCCTGGGGGAAGGCCTCGTCCGCCGAGGAGGAGCCCGCGAGGCGCACGATCTCGGGGTTAATGGAGTCAAAGCCCAGCAGCGTCGGCGCGGACATGGCGCAGAGACCGGTAATGAAGGTCATGACCGTGAGGGAGAACATCGTCGGGATCAGCGTCGGGAAAACGACCTTCCACAGCACCTTGAAGGGCTTGGCGCCCATGTTGCGCGCGGCCTCCACGGTGTTGTAGTCGATGCCGCGGATGGCGTTTCGCAGAAAGAGCATGTGGTTGGAGGTGCAGGCAAAGGTCATCGTGAACAGCACCGCGTTGAAGCCCGAAAACCAGCCCGTGTTGAAGTCCGGAAAGGCGTTTTTCATCGCGGAGGTCAGGATGCCGTCACCCGCGTAGAGGAACATATAGCCCGTGACCAGCGCAACGCCGGAGTAGATCATCGTGGTCATGTAGCCCATGCGCAGGATACGCGCGCCCTTGATGTCAAAGTACTCGGTCAAAAGCACGATGGACACGCCCACCACGTTCACCGTGATGACGAGGCACACCGCGAGCTTCAGGGAGTTTAAGACGTATTTGCCCATGGAACCGGCGAGGAAGAAGCGGATGACGGCAAAGGCGTCCCGCTCTCCGGCGGCGTTGCGGGTGTTGAAAATGCTGGTCAGCGTGTTGAGACAGGGCAGGAGCATGAAGCCGAAGAACAGGTAGGCGAAAAAGCACACGCCCACCAGCCGCACAAAAAGCTCCGGCCGGATTTTACGCGCAAGCGACTGTGTCATTGCGCCACCACGTCCTCTCCCGAGGGCGCGTAGGCCATCACGTCCCTGGGGTCGATGACCACGGAGACCTGCTGCCCCTCCTCGTAGATGCGCACGCCGTCGTTTTTTTCGATGACCTTGATGGTCTGGCTGCCGAGGTCGATATAATACTTGATGTAAAGCCCGTAGTATTCGCGCATCGTGACTTTGCCGGGCAGGGCGTGCAGCCCCTCACCGGCCGCG
>CAJOCV010000050.1:0-10951 GCA_905233785.1 uncultured Oscillospiraceae bacterium | reverse complement strand
GCGCCCTCGGCGTTGAGCTTTGCCACCACCGCATCGCTCAGGCGGTTGATGTCCCCGATAAAGTTGCAGACAAACTCGGTTTGCGAGTGATTGTAGACCTCGTTCGGCGTGCCGATCTGCTCGATATAGCCCTTGTTGAACACCGCGATCCGGTCGGAGAGCGTCAGCGCCTCCTCCTGGTCGTGAGTGACGTAGATCGTCGTGATGCCGAAGTCCTTCTGCATCTTTTTGAGCTCATTGCGAAGCTGCACACGCAGCTTTGCGTCGAGGTTACTGAGCGGTTCGTCCATGCAGATGATGGCGGGTTCCGTAACCAGTGCGCGCGCGATGGCGACGCGCTGCTGCTGCCCGCCGGAGAGCTGGGACACGGCCTTCTTGAGCTGCTCGTCCGAGAGGTCGACCTTTTTGGCGATCTCGCGCACCTTGCGGTCGATCTCGTCCTTCTTGAGCTTCTTGATCTTGAGACCGAAGGCGATGTTGTCATACACCGTCATGGTGGGGAAGAGGGCGTAGCTCTGAAAGACGATGCCGATGTTGCGCTTTTCGATGGGAACGTGGGTGATGTCCTGCCCCTTCACGACCACCGAACCCGAGACCGGCTCGATAAAGCCCGTGATGGTGCGCAGCGTCGTCGTTTTGCCGCAGCCCGAGGGGCCGAGGAAGGTGAAAAACTCCCCCTCCTTGACGTGGACGTTGATGTCGTGCAGGGCGGTGAAGTCCCCGAACTTCACCACGATGTCGTTTAATTGAATCATATGTATCGCGCTCCTTCGTTTCCTGACCACTGGTCACTGACCACTGGCCACTCCATTTAAGAACATGGCGAGCCGGTTGCCCGGCTCGCCATTGTGCTTGGATTGAGATTTACGCGGCTTTCTGGGTCAGAACCGCCCAGTCGAGGCTGTCCCAATCGGGTTCGGGCTTGGCGTCGGAGGCGTCGGCCCAGTAGAAGCCCAGGTTGGTCATGATGTTGGTCCACTCGGCGGAGTGGGCGGCAACGTAGGCGGCGTAGGTCATATCGGTGCCGTCAACCTTCTCAAGGGCGAAGTTCGGCAGCAGGTAGATCTCGGGGATGTCCTCGCCGTAGACGAGATCAACAGCGTCGCTGTTGCAGGGGACGGAGTCGAACTCTTCGGCCCAGGCAGCCTGCACTTCGGCGGAGCCGAACCAGTCGCAGAATTCCTTGACCTTCTCGGTCTGCTCCTCGGTGCGGCCGGCCTTGTCGAGGATGCCGATGTACTCGGCGATGTAGTAGGTGCCGTCCTTAATATCGACCAGCGCCCAGTTTTCAGGCTCCAGCGCGCCGACCAGCGGATGCTCGCTGCCCTCGGCCGCGGCGTCGATCTTGCCGTAGAGGGCGGAAGAGTAGAACTCGGAGATGGCGACCTCGCCCTTGTTCAGAGGATCGAAGCCGTACTTGTAGTCGTCGCCGCCGGACTTGCCGTCCGCGCAGAACTTCCACAGCGCCTTCCAGCCGTCGATGGAGATGCCGCCGGCGGGGGATTCGGGATCGGTGAAGGCGTAGAGGATGGCGGAGTTGATGTTGGCGTTGGTGGTGCCGCCGATCTTGTTCTGACGGTACCAGGTGTAGCCGGAGTTGATGACGTCCGCCCAGTGGTCAAAGTGCAGCTCTTCGCCCTTGGTGCCGAACTCGTCGTTGCGGTAGAGCATCAGCACGTTCTGGATGACGAGACCCCAGGCCTGCCCGTCGTACTTGTAGGCGCCGACCTGATCGGCCCAGGAGGGCGTCCAGTCGATGATGGAGAGGTTCTCGTACTGCCCGTCAATGAGCTGACCCCAGCGAGTCTCGTTCAGACCGAAGATCAGGTCGCCGTCCTTGTTCTCGTTGGCGGCCTGCACGGCGGCGGTGTCGCCGGAGATGACGGAGTTGTCGTCAATGGAGATGGAGAAGCCGGCCTTCTTCGCCTCATTGATGAGCCAGGTGGTGCGCTCGGTGGAATTGGAGTTGGAATAGATGCGGATCGTGTAGTCGTCGTCTGCGAAAGCGGTGGGGCAGCAGAGCGCGAAGACCATCACGAGCGCAAGCAGCAGTGCCAGGTACTTTTTCATGGGGGGTTCCTCCTTACAGTTATTTTTCAGCGGGCCTTGCCCGTGGAATACGAATTTGTTAAGAAACTTTGAAATAATGATACCGCAGAATTCGAAAAATGTCAATCATGCACAAAGAAACTCGGTGAATTTCTTTTGCGAATTGTAAATAGTGGATAGTGGCAGCGCCGATCCTTGATCGGCGGAGGGGACAGGAATCAGTGAAAAGTGAATAGTGAAAGGTGAAAAGTTAAGGCGTCCCCTTCGGGGACGGAAAAAATACTGAGGGTTGGTGTAGGTACACGGATCCCCTTTCATAAATATATAGAAAAGAAATATAGAAAAGCGCCTACTGAGCAGTAGACGCTTTCATAATTGCTTTTATATGTTGCAATGCTATAAAATTCGAGACAAAATCACCCTTCATATCGCAGCACATAGATCATATCCGGAATTTGATCAAGCTTTGAATAGTCTTCCCTACCATTAAAAAAACCATTTATATGAATGACATTTGCTGATCTACCCCATACTTCGATCGTATGGAAAGAACCATCGCTGTTTACAGTATACACCATTGCGCTGTGTCCATAATTGCGTAAGATGTCACCTGGTTTTACCCCTCCCATTTCTATAATCTGCGTAGTTGAGTATGAAGCCCAACCGTTCCCTATATTGGAAGCATAATCAGCCTCTCCGTTCTTCGGCAATTGCCCTGTTAGCATCAATCCCATGAAATTAGCAAAACCAGCGCATTCATTATTACCTCCACAGTAATAGGAGAGTGTTAGCCCACTTCCTATTTGGCTGGATGTGTAATAGTCATGCTTTGATGAAGCCGCATACCAATCATATGGAAGCAAAGGGTGGTTAGACAGGTCGTTGCTTTCGTTATAAACCCAGTAAGAATTATCTTCATAGCCAAACGCCTGGCATATTGTATCAATTTGCTCTGTTGAAATAGGTATACTTGATGCAGTGGATGCACTCACCGCATAGCACATATGTTTCGTGGAGTCGGATATGTATAGTTGATTGTTCACAACATAATAATATGTAAAATCTATTGAACCGTCCGAAAAAGTACCATATGAATTATATACATATCCTAGCTTGTTCCCATCTGTTACTCTATACCAGAAATTACCTTCTGTGTTAATATAAAGCCCTGTTACAGTAAAAGTCTTGCCAGCCTCATAAACGCCCACATCAAAAGAAGCTGAATTCGTTTTTACACTGCAGGGCAAATATTTAAGATACGTCCGTTCGGTAAGTTCCAATGTACCATTTGAAGGTAAAAATCTACATTTAGAAAGGTATCCTATCAAATCTGAATCTGATGCTGCAAAAGCGTTGGCGGTAGAAGAAACTAAAAGCAAAACTATCAGCGTGAGTAAACATATTATTTGCTTGTACCTTTTTTTCATTGCTGTTCTCTCCCTAATCAAATTATTTTATAACTCGTTCAGCCCAAATAGGCTATAACAGCATCGGCATATGCTGTTATTAATCCGTCCTTTAACCGAACTATTGGTGGTCTTTCACAGTTGTAAAATGAAACATACTCCATTTTGCTTTCTGCATTGTGAAGAGCGGGGAAATCTTCATAACTGTTCCTTCCAGTTTGATCAAATTCACAGAATTAACTTTGATCTTGATAAAGAAAAGTCGGGGGCGCCGCGAGCTTTTTTGACACTAGCGCGAGTACCCCTAACTCGTCTGTCTATTCTTAAATAAAAGAATGATCATAGATGAATGATACTTCATAATTTTAAAAATGTCAATCATACACAAAGGACTCGCTGCAGATTTATTTTCATTCGCGGATTGCGGATAGTGACCAGTGGACAGCAATTCGCAAGATTGAAGAGTGATTTGTCGCAAACTGGAAACAAAAAGATGCCGCTTCACGGAAAGTACAATCCGTCGCGAAGCGACACCTTGTTTATTCACTTTTCACTGACCACTGACCACTGACTACGCCAGCACCGCGCCGAGGGCTTCGCAGGCGGCGACGCCGTCGTCGTCGGGCGCGTCGTTGCAGATGACGCTCTCGGCGGCAAGCGCGATGCCGGCGGCGGCGCAGTCGGCCTCCCAGGCGCGCATCCAGTCGCCCTCGCCCCAGCCGTAGGAGCCGAAGAGCACGACCTTTTTGCCCGCGAGCGCGCCCTTGACGGCCTCAAAGCCGGGGGCGAACTCGCTGTCCTCCAGCTCCTCGCTGCCCATCGCGGGGCAGCCGAAGGCGAAGGCGTCATAGCCTGCGGCCTTGGCCGCGTCAAAATCGGAGATCTGGAAAAGCTCCGCGAAGGCGCCCGCCTTCTGCGCGCCCTTCTGTACGGCCTTCGCCATGGCCTCGGTGTTGCCGGTGCCGCTCCAGTAAACAATTGCTGCTTTGCTCATAGTTCGTATTCCTTTCCATATTACTATACGGATACGGCCAGCTCCCGCAGGCTGAAGCCCGCCCGCAGCGAGCGCTGATAGGCCTCCGTACATTTCCTGTATTTTTCAAAGGTCGCCCGCGCGGCCTTCACGTCGCCGTAAACCTTCCAGTAGCCGGTGAGCTTGCTGTTTTGCGCGCGGTTTTCGATGAAGCCGCGCACGTCCTCCGGCGGATAGCTGAGAAACAGCCCGATCTCGTGCGGAAATTCCTCTTGCCCGAGCCGTTCGATCAGCCGGCGCAGACTGGCCGAGAGACTGTCGCTGCCGTAGCCCGCCTCCCGCAGGATCGCGCGGGCGTCCTGCCGGGTCAGATCCCGCTTGAGCACGCCGGGGCGAAAGACGTACAGCAGCGCCCTGCCCTCTCGGTAGCGCAGCGGCAGCACCACCAGCCCGCGCGCGGCAAGCGCCGCGTTCAGCCGCCGCAGATCGCCGCGCATGCTGTCTCGGTCGGGATACGGGAAGGAGAACATACTCCCGGTTTTGAGCCCTGCCAGTGTCGGCGCGCAGTAGCGGATGAAAACTTCCTCAGACATATTGCATCCCCCCCTTATCTCAAGTATCTCCCGCTTGGCGCTTTCTTAACCGGCGTGCTTCTCCAAAACGGACTTGAGCGCCGAAAGGGAAGCGCTGCGGCAGTATTCCACCTTGGTGTTCTGCCCCCTGACCTCGCATAGCGCCCCGACCAGCATCTTGTGGGACATGGTGTTGGTAAAGAGAATCATCAGGTCGGGCTGGCCAAGCTTGGCCTTGAGTCCGCCCCGGGGCTTTGTGAACACATTCGCCTCACAGCGGTACTGCGCGCAAAGCTCCTTGTAGCGCCGCTCCATACACTCGTTGCCGCCGACGATCACTACGCTCATATGCCGCTCCTTTCAAATGGTTAAACAAAACTAACTGTATGGAGTTTAACATATCTAACTCATATTGTCAAGATGGGAATATAAAAAGTAGTCAGTGGCCGGTAGTTCGTAGGGACGAGCATTGTGTCAAGACCCAGATGGTTTACACATTGTGCAACAACATGGTTTACACTTATCTGGGTCTTGACATCATAGCTGCCCCTACGCTCAGCACTGTGATTGGGCAGATGAAACGCTGGGCTTCCAAGCGGGCTGGCGAAGGGCTTTGGCAAAAATCTTTTCACGAGCACGTCATCCGCTGCGACGCGGACTATCGCATGATCTGGGAATACATCGACACGAACCCGGTCAAATGGACGCTGGATCGGTATTTTGCGGATGCGGAGCGCATAGGATGATGCTTGTGTGATCGGTTTACGAACAGAAAAACTCCCCGGATGAAGATCCGGGGAGCTTCTTGTTAATGGGAAACGACTTAGGCCTTGCGGACGGAGTCGATGTGGCGGGTGAGGTCGATCATCTTGTTGGAGAAGCCCCACTCGTTGTCGTACCAGGCGACGAGCTTGACAAAGTGCTCGTTCAGGGCGATGCCGGCCTTGGCGTCGAAAATGGAGGTGTGCGCGTCGGTACGGAAGTCGGAGGAGACGACCTCGTCGTCCACGTACTCCAGAACACCCTTCATGGGGCCTTCGGCAGCAGCCTTGACGGCGGCGCAGATCTCAGCGTAGGTGGCGGCCTTCTCGAGACGGAAGGTCACGTCAACGACGGACACGTCCGGAGCGGGGATACGCATGGACATACCGGTGAGCTTGCCGTTGAGCTCGGGGATGACCTTGCCGACAGCCTTGGCAGCGCCGGTGGAGGAGGGGATGATGTTGTTGTACAGGGAACGGGCGCCGCGCAGATCCTTCTTCTTGGGGAAGCCGTCAACGATGGCCTGGGTGGCGGTGGAGGCGTGAACGGTGGTCATGAGACCCTCGACAACGCCGAAGTTGTCGTTGATGACCTTGCTCAGAGGAGCCAGGCAGTTGGTGGTGCAGGAAGCGTTGGAAACAAACTGCATATCGGGGGTGTACTTGTCGAGGTTGACGCCGCAGACGAACATCGGGGTATCGTCCTTCGCGGGACCGGACATGATGACGACCTTGGCGCCGGCGTCGATATGAGCCTGAGCCTTCTCCTTGGTCAGGTACACGCCGGTGCACTCGAGGACGTACTCGACACCCAGCTCGCCCCAGGGCAGGAGGGAAGCGTCACGATAGGTCTTGTCGGACAGGATCTTGACGACCTTGCCGTTGACGGTGATGGTGCTGTCCTCATCGTTGCTGGTGACTTCGCCGTTGAAGCGGCCGTGGACGGAATCGTACTTCACGCAGTAGGCGACATGGGAAGCGGGATGACCGGGAGCGCTGATGGCGACAACCTCAATGTCGTCAGACTGGATGGCAGCGCGGAAAGCCAGGGAACCGATGCGGCCGAAACCATTGATACCAACTTTAATCATTCGTTGAATCCTCCATTTTAATATGATGACAGGAATTGCTGTGACAAAGACTTCCAAGGAAGCCCCTGCGCACTTATCAGCTTCTCAATTGTAACATATACTATCTGTAAAAATCAAGATTTCTTTCTATGGAATTTGCCTAAAAAAATGCCGAAATTTTTTATAGTAACAGGCAATTATTTCTTGCCTTCTTGTGTAATTTGTCGGTTTCTGTTATAATGAAGGCAATCACGCGAAGCCGGTGCGATCCGGCGGAAAGGAAGGGCGCCATGCTTCAAAACGCTTTCAATATTCTCTCCCTCTCCGGTGAGGCGGTTCTGTGCACACGGGGCAGCGTGATCCAGTACGCAAACAGCGCCGCCTGCGCGCTTCTGGGCGACTCCTGCGTCGGTCGGACGGTACGGGAGATTTTCGGCGACGAGCTCAACGGCGTGCAGTCCAGCGGCTTTATCACGGATTTCGCGCTCGGCGCAAAGCGCTGCACAGCGCGCTTTTCCAAGCTGGATAAGGGCTATCTGATCTTCCTCTCACATGAACGGACTGACCCTGCCGTGATGAACGACCCTATGCTTTTCAGTATGCGCAGTTCCCTGATGAACATGGGCATTGTCACAGAGTCGATGCGCCTCGCGGCGGAAAAGCGAGGGGACGCGGTGCTCCTCCGGGATGCCGCCTCACTGACCCAGTGTTATTTCCGGCTCATGCGGCAGGTGGAGAACGCGGGCTTCGTACTGGAACTCATGGAGGGGGAGAACGCCCTGAACCTCTGCGCACTTGACCTGGGCGGCCTATGCAGCGGCGCGGCGGAAGCCCTTGCGCCCTTTTTTCCGCAGGTGACGATTGATACCGTGATCGAGTGCACGAAAAAAATCGTCGTCGATCCGACTCTTGTCAAGCTGATGCTGAGCAATCTTTTGGAAAACTGCATGATGCACGCAGACTGCGCATACATCCGTCTGCGTCTGAGTGAGACGCCCAGCCGCGTAATGCTTTCGGTCAGCGACGACGGCTGCGGCATCCCATATGAGCAGCTGCACAAGACCTTCGACCGTTACCGCTATGGCTTCGACGCACATCAGATGGGACGCGGTCCCGGCCTGGGGCTGAGTGTGGCAAGAGGCGTGGCGCAGCTGCACGGCGGAACGTTGCTTTTGGAGAGCCGCCCCGGGAAGGGGACGTCGGTGCGCGTGACGCTCAGCAAGTCCCTTCCGCCGCGGGGCATGCTGCGGGAGGCGGGGAGTGAGCTGTTTACTACCCATGATCTGCTGATCGGCTTTGCCGACTGCCTGCCGCCGGAGGCTTTTTCGGAGCGTTTTCTTGACTGATAGAATTCTCCTGCTGTAACGATTCCGTCCCGTCTGGCAATTGATACGATTGACGTAACTGCTCCGTATGCCCCAATACCCGGGGGAGCGCAGAGAGGGAAGGTTTTGCCTCGCAAGGTAAAAAACAGCTTCCTATCCGTTTTGAGGCAGCTTTGCCGCCTCAAAAACACCCTGGCCGACGCAAATCTGCCTCGGAAATCATTCACAGCGCCTGATTGAAAAATAGTACGATACCGAATCAAAATCGGAGTAACGGTTTTTTATGTTGTCATCATAAAACCTGGGCGACTTCGCAGCAAAACGATGCGAAGTCGCCCAGGTTCTATTCATAAGGACAGTATTGTTGTTGCCGGGAGATTCGGGAAACGCCCCTTCGGTCAGGGCAGAATGATCCCGCAGCCCCGGTTTACAATCATTTGACAACGATGGAGCTGATGTGGGGCTGGGGGCCTTCATACCAGTAAAGGAAGCCCTCGACGTCCACGGTGTCGCCGACCTTGAGATTCTTGACGGCCTCATAGACCTCGCTGCCGGGAGCGGTCAGATAGCGGCGCACCACGAAGGTGTATACAGCGCCGTTGATCTCGAGATCGAAGTAGAGGTCGGAGTTGCCGTCCTCGCCGGAGTTATCCCAGTTGTAGAAGAAGGCGGCGCCGTCGCCCTTGTCGGTGACCACGGCATCAGAGACGGAGATGAAGCGGTTCATGTGAGCGGCCAGCTCGTCAGTGCCGAGCAGGGGAGCGATGTCCAGCGCCTCAGCAATATAGCTTTCACCATCGACAAACTCAAAGCTTGCGTCCACAACCTCAACCTCACCGGCCCACTCGCCCTTAAAGCCATGCACACGGATCTTCTGGCCGGGAACCAGCTTCTCATTGTCCTCCTCGGAGCAGGCCATATCATATAGGAAGTAGGCCCCGTCCTCATCGGCGGCGTAGACGCTGACCTTGTTGTCCCACCAGCTCTGCTTGGCCTGCACATAGCACTCGATGACGACCTCCGTATCCACAGCGGCTGCAGCATAGTCGGCGTAGCTCATCACAGCGGCCTCAACAGCGGCAGGTTCCTCAACGACGGGGGCTTCGGTGGCGGCGGGTTCCTCAACGACGGGGGCTTCGGTGGCGGCGGGTTCCTCAATGACGGGGGCTTCGGTGGCAGCGGGAGCGGCGGCTTGACCGCAGGCGCACAGCGCAAAGCCCATGCTCAGCGCCAGAAGCAGTGCGAAGTACTTTTTCATGATAGTCCTCCCTGTTAAAAGTTTGATTTTGGACAAGAAATATTATATCCGATTTCTC
Organism: uncultured Oscillospiraceae bacterium; assembly: GCA_905233785.1. Classification (GTDB taxonomy): domain Bacteria; phylum Bacillota; class Clostridia; order Oscillospirales; family Oscillospiraceae; genus Limivicinus. The sequence goes on along the minus strand of CAJOCV010000050.1, from coordinate 1,479 downwards.
CGGAAAAGCAAGGCTTTGTGACAGGTCGTTAATATAATACTTATCTGATACGGATACGGTATTCAATAGATCGCGCAGCGGTGTCGTCACCCGCGGGAAGGGGTATGACGAGAACTCGGATAGAAACCCAAAAGGCTGAGCATTCAGAAGAATCGCTTCTCGAGCGTTGCTGTTTGACTGAGCTATCTCTCATAAAAAGCATTGTAAAACCGAGAAAACCACGCTACGATAGACACGATGGGAGGCGGGAGCGTGACAAGAGAAGATGGATTGCTGAAACGGGCTCTGCCCATGCTCCGCTTTCCCTGTGAACGCAACGCCTTTGACGGGTCGGAGTTTATAATGACCATCGGATGGCGAAATCGATCGAGGATTCGATCGGTTTCGCTGCCAAACGACAAGTTTGGCAGCGAATGACCCAAAGGGTCATTCGCCCGATGCTCATGGAAAGGAATATATGGGGGCTGTGAAAAAAGTCCCTGAAAAAAGGGGCTGTGAAAAAACGAAAGTTTTTTCACAGCCCCTTTTTCATAACAGCTGCGCGTTTTGCTCTTCACCGTTTCCGTTTGCGTATCGCCCCGACTGCGGCGAAAATGCCGATCAGCAGCCAGGCGATCACAAGCGACGAGAGGAGGATCACCGCCGTCTGCGGCAGAGGGCCGAGGTCAGCCGGACCGCCCGCGCCGGCGGCGCTGAGCTGATCCAGACGGTAGAGAGAGCTTACGTCGGAGAAGAGCTGCTGCATATACGCCTCGTCCACGGTCTGCTTGCGGCGAACCGACTTGGTCACGTCCTCGATCATCTGCCCCGCGGCGTCGCGCAGGGAGGCGGAGCCGTTGAAGACGGGTGTGGTGAAGGTGTTGGCGGTATTCTCCAGCAGCAGCTTGGTCGCCGCGATTTTGACGGAGTAGTGCTCCTCATTGTCCTCCCCGGCGCGCGCGAGATAGTCCTGATATTGCGCGCTCTGCTGCGCCTTGGCGGTGACGGGCGTGTAGCCCTCGGTCTCAGCGTAAGCGATCTGCACCTCGTTTGTCAGCAGAAACTGCGTAAACAGCCAGGAGGCCAGCACCACCTGGGGGTCCTGCTTGTTGAATATACAGAGCGAGGGGCCTTGAGAAATCATGACGGGATGCGCCGGGTCAAACTGGGGAACGGGGTACACCGCGGTCTCGAAGCGCACGAGCTTATCCTCGCTGATGTCGAGCAGCGGCGCGTCCGAGCCCATCCAGGTCGCGCCCGCCGTGGAGTCCACCGCGAAAAGGCATTGACCGGCGTTTAAGAAGTTCGCAGGGTACGAGGAAATCTTGAAGGTCGAGAAGGCGCCGGTTTTCGCGTGCTCGGCGACGGTGTAGAGCAGCTCCTTCGTCGTGTCGTTGAAGATCTGAATGTCCCCGTTTGCACCGGAGTAGCCCGCGCCCTTCTGCCGGAGCATCTGGATCATCATGTTGTCGGTGGACTTGTAGATGAAGGGGATCATGA
>CAJOCV010000049.1 GCA_905233785.1 uncultured Oscillospiraceae bacterium | reverse complement strand
ATGATCCAGCTCTCGTTTTCGTCCAAAAAGGCTTTGACGATTTGCCGCTTTTCGGCGTCATCGCGCTCTGTCCAGTTGGGGAGCCACTGTACCCGGTCAAGATGCAGCACGGGAACGCCGTATTTTTCCCCTAATTTTCGCGCCAGCGTCGATTTTCCGCTGCCGCTGTACCCGCGGATCACAATTTTCATGTCAGTCCTTTAAACAGCCGTGCATTCCAGAACTCCATACCAAGCTCGTCGAGGTAGAAATGGAGCACGCGCTTCCAGTCTTTCGTTGCCGTGCTGAGCATGAGCTGCCGCAGTCCCGCTTCCCGTGCCGATGTCTCGGCAAACGCGAACAGCTGCCGTCCAACGCCCTGTGAGCGCCGGAAAGGGATCACATACAGCTCCTCGATCTCAAAGTACCCCTCCCCCTTCTCTAAGACGCTGCTGCGCTGCTTCGCCGTTTCCGTGAGTCCGAAGAGATAGCCCACGATTTCGCCATCCTCCTCCGCAACAAAGATACGCCGTCCGCGCAGATCCTCCTCGGTATTTGTCCGATAGCCGCGGCAGCTGTCCTCCGCCTCCCAGTCCGCGGAGAGGGAGATCAGCCGCGCGTACAGCGCATCATTCGCTTCCGCCTCGTAAATCCTCATGTCAAAATTTCCTCGTTCATTGAAAAATCCCTCCCGTTTCCGGGAGGGATCGGTTTTTTATGGGATCAGACCAGTTCGATGACCGCGACCTCCGCGGCGTCGCCGCGGCGGGTGCCGATGCGGGTGATGCGGGTGTAGCCGCCCTTGCGATCGGCGTACTTGGAAGCCAGCTCATCCTTGACCTTCTTGGCCACGTCCTCGCGGGTGATGAAGCTGAGCATCTCGCGGTAGGAAGCCAGGTCGGCGGCCTTGCCGAGGGTGATCATCTTCTCGGCCATGGGAGCGATCTCCTTGGCGCGGGTAACGGTGGTCTCCATACGGCCCTTGTCCAGCAGGTCAGTGGTCTGCTGGCGGAGCATGGCCATCCGCTGCGCGGTGGTCTTGCCGAGTTTTCTCGTACCGGGCATAATTGCAATTCCTCCTGTATTATTCCACTTAAAGCAGGCGCTTCGGGATTTATTGATTGTCGTCGCTGGCCAGGGACAGGCCCATCATCGTGAGCTTGTGCTCGACCTCTTCGAGGGACTTGCGGCCAAGGTTGCGGACCTTGATCATCTCGTCCTGGGTCTTGTTGACCAGATCTTCGACCGTGTTGATGTTGGCGCGCTTGAGGCAGTTGAAGCTTCTTACGGACAGATCCAGCTCTTCAATCGTCATCTTGAGCACGGTGTCAGGCTCCTTCTCCACCTTCTCCACAACCGTGGAGTTGGCGCTGATGGTGTCGGACAGATCCGTAAAGAGCGTGAAGTGATCGCAGAGTATCTTTGCCCCGAGAGACAGAGCGTCGCGGGCGGTCATGGTCTTATCCGTCCACACCTCGACCGTCAGCTTGTCAAAGTCCGTCTGATTGCCCACACGGGTGTTCTCAACCGTGTAATTGACCTTGAGCACGGGGGTGTAGATGGAGTCCACTGGGATGGTACCGATGGCCATCTGGGGATTCTTGTTCTTCTCGGCGGAAACATAGCCTCTGCCATGATCCAGGACGAGCTCCATATTCAGCGCGCCGTCAGGACCCAGAGTTGCAATGGGCTGCTCGGGATTGAGGATTTCAACCTCAGCGTCGGGCTTGATGTCTCCGGCGGTGACAACGCCTTCGCCGGAGGCCTCGATGTAGACGGTCTTGGGACCGTCGCTGTGCAGACGGGCGATGATGCTCTTGACATTCAGAACGATCTCCGTCACGTCCTCCTTGACGCCGGGAATGGTGGAAAACTCATGCTGCACGCCGGCAATCTTGATGCTGGTGCAGGCGGTTCCGGGGAGAGAAGACAGGAGTACCCTGCGAAGAGAGTTACCAAGTGTTGTGCCGTAGCCGCGTTCCAACGGTTCCACGACATACTTGCCATAGGAGCTGTCAGTGGGTGTTTCGATGCACTCAATGCGCGGCTTCTTAATTTCGATCATATAATTATAGTACCCTCCTTAAAAATCTTGCGCTGTGTGTAAGCGCTGCGGTTTTCAGCTTACCAATTTGTGTGAGGGTCTCTGTATTACTTGGAGTACAACTCGACGATCAGGCGCTCTTCCACGGGGAAGTCGATATCCTCTCTCGTGGGGGCGGCAACAACCTTACCAACCATGTTATTGGCGTCAAACTCAAGCCACTTGGGGATGACGTGATAGGCATTGGCCTCCAGGTTCATCTTGAAGCGCTCAATGCTGCGGCTGGAATCCTTCAGACCGATGACCATGCCGGGCTTGACCTGGTAGCTGGGGATATTGACCTTGCGGCCGTTGACGGTGAAGTGGCCGTGGTTGACCATCTGGCGAGCCTCACGGCGGGTAGCGGCATAGCCCAGACGGAACACGACGTTGTCCAGACGGTTCTCAAGCTGGATCAGGAGGTTGTCGCCTGCCTTGCCGGGCATACGCACGGCCTTCTCATAGTAGCCGCGGAACTGCTTCTCCAGCACGCCGTACACGAACTTGACCTTCTGCTTCTCCTGCAGCTGGGTGGCGTACTCGGACTTTTTCTTGCGGGTCTGGTTGTTGCTGTTGCGGGTGGTTTCCTTCTTATAATAGCCCATGGCGGCGGGGCTGATGCCCAGTGCCTTCGCGTGCTTTGCGATGGGCTGTCTGTTCTTAGCCATACGTGTCTATCCTCCTTCTATTATACGCGACGACGTTTCGGAGGACGGCAGCCATTGTGAGGAATGGGGGTCACGTCCTTGATCATCGTGACTTCGAGACCGGCGGTCTGCAGAGCGCGGATCGCGGCTTCACGGCCGGAGCCGGGTCCCTTGACAAACACCTCGACGCTCTTCAGGCCGTGCTCCATGGCTGCCTTGGCGGCAGTCTCAGCGGCGGTCTGCGCGGCGAAGGGGGTAGACTTTTTGCTTCCACGGAAGCCCAGGCCACCAGCGGAAGCCCAGGAAAGGGCGTTGCCCTGGGTGTCGGTGCAGGTCACCATGGTGTTGTTGAAGGAAGAGCTGATATGAACCTGGCCCTTTTCAATGTTCTTGCGCTCTCTTCTGCGTGTTCTGACTTTCTTCTTAGCGTTCGCTGCCATGTTTCATATCCCTCCCTTACTTCTTCTTGTTCGCGATGGTGCGTTTCGGACCCTTGCGGGTACGGGCATTGGTCTTGCTGCGCTGGCCGCGCACGGGCAGGCCGCGGCGGTGACGGAGACCGCGGTAGCAGCCGATCTCAGTCAGGCGCTTGATATCGAGAGCCGTCTGACGGCGCAGGTCGCCCTCAACGATGTAGTTGTGGTCGATGCACTCGCGCAGTTTGGACTCTTCCTCGTCGGTCAGATCCTTGACTCTGGTGTCGGGGTTGATCCCGGTCATCTCCAGGATCTTGTTTGCGCTGGTTCTGCCAATACCATAGACGTAGGTGAGACCGATTTCGATTCTCTTGTCTTTGGGCAGGTCAACGCCGGCGATACGTGCCATAAAAATTTCTCCTTTTACATTATTTCCGCATGTTCGCGGTACAAAGGCTTATTCCCGCCGGAGGGGAGCCTTTGCCCCATGCGGGATGGATTTATTGAGACAGGCTGTTAAGCCGTGCCGCTTGGATTAAAGTTCCGCTTAACCCTGGCGCTGCTTGTGCTTGGGGTTTTCGCAGATGACCATGACTTTACCCTTGCGCTTGATGATCTTGCACTTTTCGCACATGGGCTTCACGGAAGGTCTGACTTTCATTTGTTATACCTCCTACTTGCTTCTCCAGGTGATGCGGCCGCGGGTCAGATCGTACGGAGACATCTGCACCGTTACCTTGTCGCCGGGAAGGATCCTGATAAAATTCATCCGGAGCTTGCCGGAAATATGCGCCAGAATGACGTGGCCGTTGCCAATATCCACCTGGAACATCGTGTTGGGCAGGGATTCAACGACCGTGCCCTCGAGTTCAATTACATCGTCTTTTGCCAAAGATTATATCCTCCCAAGTCGTCTCGTCAAATATCGTCTGCCATTGTAAGGATCTCGGGTTCTCCGTCGGTAATGAGGATGGTGTTTTCATAGTGCGCGGCAAGGGAGTGGTCGACCGTTACGACCGTCCAGCCGTCACGGAGGATGCGCACAGCCCAGTCGCCCGCACAGACCATCGGCTCGACGCAGATGGTCATGCCCTTTACCAGCCGGGGATTGACCCGCCCTGCGCTGCGCGCGGGACGGTAGTTCGGGACTTCGGGCGCCTCGTGCATCCCGCGGCCGATCCCATGACCCACGAAGTCGCGCACGACGGAAAAGCCGTGGCTCTCCACATAGTCCTGGACCGCCTCGCCGATGTCGAGCACGCGGTAACCCACTTTTGCAAACTTGATCCCTTCAAAGAAAGCCTGACGGGTAACCTCGATCAGCTTCTTTGCTTCTTCGCTGACTTCGCCCACGGCATAGGTGCCCGCGCAGTCCCCCACGAAGCCCTGATAGGTCGCGCAGAGGTCAATGGACACGATGTCGCCGTTGTGGACGGTCTTTTTGCCGGGGATCCCATGAATGACCTCATCGTTGACCGAAACGCAGGTCGCCGCCGGAAAGCCTTCATAGCCCAGACAGCTCGGTTTGGCGCCGGACTTGACGATGTATTCGTGCACCGCACGGTCGATCTGTCGAGTCGTCATGCCGTCCTTCACGGCCTGGCGTCCCATGGACCGTGCGCCGGCCGCAATTTTCGCGGCCTGACGCATGATCTCGATCTCATGGGGGGATTTGATGGTAATGCTCTCAGACATTTCTCAGATTCCCAGGACATTCCGGATGACCACAGTGGTCTCCGCCGCGCTGGGCTGGTTCTCAACCGTCTTGAGCAGACCGCGCTCGGCATAAAATTCCTTGAGAGGCTCTGTCTCCCGGTGATAGGTGGCGAGGCGAGCCTTTACGGTCTCAGGCGCGTCATCCTTGCGGCAGATCACCTCGCCGCCGCATTTGTCGCAAACGCCTGCCTGCTTCGGGGGGTGGGACAGCATGTGATAGGTTGCGCCGCAGTCCTTGCAGACACGGCGGCCGCCGAGACGATCCACAATGACCTGATCCTCCACCTCGATGGAGAGGGCACAGTCGATCGCGATGCCCATCTTTTCCATAGCCTCCGCCTGAGGAATGGTGCGGGGCACGCCGTCCAGAATATACCCCTTGGCACAGTCGGGCTCCGCCAGACGATCCTTGATGATGTTGATGATCACCTCATCGGGGACAAGCTGGCCAGCCTCCACATAGGCCTTTGCCTGCAGACCCACGGGGGTACCCGCCTTCATGGCGGCGCGCAGGATGTTGCCGGTGGAAATGGTGGGGATGTCGAGCAGCTTGCAGAGCACCTCAGCCTGGGTGCCTTTGCCGGCACCGGGGGCGCCCAAAAGGATAAGCCTCATTGTTTTCTCCTTTCGATCAGGACAGGAAACCCTTGTAGTTGCGCATGATCATCTGCGCCTCGAGGGCACGGACGGTCTCAAGCGCAACACCGACAGCGATCATGATCGACGTGCCGCCGATGGACAGGCCCGTCAGAGAAGCGGTGGAGCTGAAATGGGAGATCAGAATGGGGACGACAGCGATGATACCAAGGTAAATGGCGCCGAACAGGGTGATCTTGTTCAGAACCTTCTGGATAAACTCGCTGGTCGGCTTGCCGGGGCGGAAGCCCGGGATATAGCCGCCGTTCTTCTTCAGGTTGTTGGCAACCTCCACGGGGTTAAACTGGATGGTGGAGTAGAAGTAGGCAAAGAAGATGATCAGCAGGAAGTAGATGATGGCATACAGGATGGAGGTGGGTCCAAACCAGGTCTCGGTCCAACCGCCGGACTTGCCGGCCAGCGCCGCGATGGTGCCGGGCAGAGAGGAGATGGACTGGGCGAAGATGATGGGCATCACGCCGGACATGTTCACCTTCATCGGCAGGTGCGTGCTCTGGCCGCCGTACATCTTGCGGCCGACGACGCGCTTGGCGTACTGAACCGGGAGACGGCGCTCCGCGTCGCTGACATACACGATCAGAACGATGATGCACAGCGCGCCAACGTACATCAGCACCGCGACCCACCAGGGCAGAGCGCCCGCGATCACATTGCGGATGGTGTTGACGATGCTCACCGGCAGGCGGGAAACGATGCTCGCGAAAAGGATGACGGAGATGCCGTTTCCGATGCCGAACTCGGTGATCTGCTCGCCGAGCCACATGATGAGCGCGGAGCCGGAGGTGAAGGTCAGGATCACGACCACGGCCGCGAGGAAGTTCTTCTCATAACCGGTGGCCAGAAGGCCGTTGTTGCGCATCAGCATATAGTAGGCAAAGCCCATGAGAAGGCCGATGCCCACGGTGGCGTAGCGGGTGATGGAGGCGATCTTCTTGCGTCCCTCCTCGCCCTCGTCCTTGCTCAGGCGCTCCAGCGCGGGAATCGCGATGCAGAGGAGCTGGATGATGATGGACGCGTTAATGTAGGGCTGGATGGACAGGGCAAAGATCGTCGCGCTGGAGAAAGCGCCGCCGGACAGCACGTTCATGAAGCCCAGCATGGTGTTTTCAAGCTGCGTAAAGTAGAACTTGAGCGCGGTGACGTTAACGAAAGGCACAGGGATGGCGTTACCGATGCGGTACAGAAGCACGATCAGCAGGGTGAAGAGGATCTTTTTGCGCAGCTCCTCGATCTTCCATGCGTTTTTCAGTGTCTCAAGCACTCAGACCACCTCTGCCTTTCCGCCAGCCGCTTCGATTTTCTCTTTTGCGGACTCGGAGAAAGCAGCAGCCTTGACAGTCAGCTTCTTGGAAACCTCACCGTTCCCAAGGAATTTCACGCCATATTTGCACTTGGAGATCACGCCGGCAGCCAGAAGAGCCTGGGCGTCAACCACAGCGCCGTCTTCAAAACGATCGAGAGCGTCAACATTCACCGTCGTCAGGGGCTTTGCGAAGATGTTGTTGAAGCCTCTCTTGGGGATGCGGCGAGCCAGAGGCATCTGGCCGCCCTCAAAACCGATGCGGACGCCGCCGCCGCTGCGGGCCTTCTGACCCTTGTGGCCGCGGCCTGCGGTCTTTCCGTTGCCGGTAGCGTGGCCTCTGCCCTTGCGCTTGTCAACGTGGGTGGAGCCGGCTACGGGAGACAGTTCATGAATATACATTCTTGCTTGCCCTCCTTATTCTTCTGTCACCTTCAGCAGATAGCCGATCTTGGCAATCTTGCCGCGGGTCTGGGGATTGTCGGGCTGTACGGTCTCGTTGCCGATCTTGTGCAGGCCGAGAGACTGGGCGGTCGCGATGTGGCTGTCCAGTCTGCCGTTGAGGCTCTTGACGAGCTTGATTCTAAGATTAGCCATGTTTCGCCCTCCTTAACCCTGAACTTCTTCAGGAGTCTTGCCGCGCACAGCGGCGACCTGAGCGGCGTCGCGCAGGGACTTGAGGCCTTCCATCGTGGCCGCGACAACGTTCGCGGGGTTGTTGGTGTTGAGGCACTTGGTACGGATATCGCCGATGCCGGCAGCCTCGACGACCGCGCGGACAGCGCCGCCGGCGATCACGCCGGTGCCTTCCGGGGCGGGCTTGAGCAGCACGCGGCCGGCGCCGAAGCAGCCGATCACCTCGTGGGGGATCGTGGTCCCGCTCAGCGTGACGGAAACGATATTCTTCTTGGCGTCCTCGAGCCCCTTGCGGATGGCCTCGGACACCTCGTTGGCCTTGCCCATGCCGAAGCCGACGCGGCCCTTGCCGTCGCCGACGACGCACAGTGCGGAGAACTTCGCCACGCGGCCGCCCTTGACGGTCTTGCTGACGCGGTTGAGGGATACGACCTTCTCAATGAATTCGGAGGGAGCCTCTTCCTTATTGCGGCGGTCACGTCTGTCATTATTGTAAGCCATGATAACTTATCCCCCTTCCTTAGAACTTCAGGCCGCCCTCGCGGGCGCCTTCGGCCAGAGCCTTGACACGGCCGTGATAGATATAACCGCCACGGTCGAACACGACTTCTTCAATGCCCTTCTTCAGAGCGCGCTCGGCGACGAGAGCGCCGATCTTCTTGGCAGCGTCGCAGTTGCTGCCGTTGCCCTCAAAGGCCTTCTCCACGGTGGAGGCAGACACGAGGGTGTTGCCGGCCACGTCGTCGATGACCTGGGCGTAAATGTTGTTTTCGCTGCGGAACACGCACAGACGGGGTCTCTCGGCGGTGCCGGAGATCTTACCGCGCACGCGATTGTGGCGCTTGATGCGCTGTCCTCTGGTATCAGGTCTCTTAATCATTCAGGCACACCTCCGTTTACTTGGCGCCGGTCTTGCCTTCTTTGCGGCGGATGACTTCGTAGTCGTACTTGATGCCCTTGCCCTTGTAGGGTTCGGGAGGACGCTTGCCACGAACTTCTGCTGCAAACTGGCCGACCTTCTGCTTGTCGATACCCTTAATGACAATGTGGTTGGCATCGGGAACGTCGATCTGGATGTCCTCGGTCTCGGGGACGATGACCTGGTGAGAATAGCCCAGGTTCATGACCAGATTCTTGCCCTCCTTGCTGGCACGGTAGCCAACGCCGTTGATCTCGAGCTTCTTCTCAAAGCCCTTGGTCACGCCGATGACCATGTTGTCAACCAGGGTTCTGGTCAGACCGTGCAGAGAACGGTTCTCTTTGCTGTCACTGGGGCGGCTGATGTGGATGACGCCTGCCTCGATATTGACCTTCATCTGAGGCACGAGATCACGCTCGAGAGTGCCCTTGGGACCCTTGACGGTGATGTGGTTGTGCTCGCTGACGCTGACTTCAACGCCGGCGGGAACGGTGATGGGAGCTCTACCGATTCTAGACATTCTGCAACCTCCTTACCATACGAACGCAAGGACTTCGCCGCCGACATGCTCTTTGCGAGCCTGCTTGTCGGTCATAACGCCCTTGGAGGTGGAGATGATGGCAATGCCCAGACCGCGCAGAACGCGGGGCAGCTCGTCAGCGCCGGCATACACGCGCAGGCCGGGCTTGCTGACACGGCGAAGACCCTGAATGGCCTTCTCCTTGCCGGGGAGATACTTGAGGGTGATGCGGATGACACCCTGGGTGCCGTCGTCAATGACCTGGTAGTTCTTGATGTAGCCCTCGCTCAGCAGAATCTCAGCGATGGACTTCTTCATCTTGGACGCGGGGACATCGACGGTTTCATGCTTCGCGCTTCCGGCATTGCGGATGCGGGTCAGCATATCTGCGATGGGGTCGGTGATCTGCATAAATCGTTCCTCCTGATTTAGAGTTACTGCGGATGGGTCAGTCCACAGTTCAGGCGGCGAGGTTCCATGCCAATACCTGATTGGCCACGGCCTTTCGCCGTCCTTTGAATTTATTACAGCAGGCTGATCAGACCTGGTGTAAACAGCACAATCGGACACGTCCCTTATCTCTTTTAAGACAGTTGGACGCGTCGCCTCGCAATTTGATAGTATATCAAAGCCTGTAACGCTTTGCAAGCTTTTTTTACGGATTTTTGATAACTTTTTTGCTTCCATCGCGAAATTTTGTTTCGCGATGGATAAGTTCACGCTGATCGCACACAGTGCGCGGAGGATGCGCTGTGTTTGGTCGGCGGGAGGCCTCGCCCAGCTCGGCTGAACGTGTTTTTGCCGGGGCAAAGCCCCGGCAAAAACGGATTGGAATGGAAGCTGTGGTCGTTTTCTTGAAAACTGACCACTCGGACGAGTTCTAAAGGACTGTCTTCGCGTCGCAATGCTCGGTGCTGCGCCGCTGACTTATTTTCCGGTCAACTCCGCCAGACGTTCCGCAGCTTTTTCGTTCCCGGCTTCGGCTGCTTTCCGGTACCACTCGATTGCCGCTTCGATATTCTGCTCTACGCCTTTGCCGAGCTCATAGCGCTTGCCGACCGTACTCATGGCAGAGGTGTATCCGGCTTCCGCGGCCTTCAGATACCACTCCGTGCTTTTTTCCTGATCTTCCTCTACGCCAAGACCCTTGTCGTACATATAAGCGATAAAACGCATAGATCTCGCATCCCCGATCTCGGCCGCTTTCAGAAACCACGACATCGCCGCGCCATAATCCTGTTCGACGTCAAGGCCGGCATAGTAGAGGTAGCCCAGACTGAACTCGGCTTTGGGATGCCCGGCATCGGCAAGCAGCATTTTGCCTTCAAGCCCCTTCTCGCCCCAGGCCTTGGCCTCTTCGCTGTCCATATCAAGGTCCGGCGCTGCAGTATATACCTCGTAAATGCTGAGCCAGGCATACGGAGCCCACTCAGGGTCGTCCGACTCCGCGGCGAGGAGGAAGTACGCCAGCGCGGAAGCCCCGTCTGCTTCAACGCCGTAGCCGCTCTGGTATAAATCCCCGAGCCCGCAGTTTGCCTCAACGCAGCCGTTTTCCACGGCCTGCTCAAAGAGCGCCTGCGCTTTGGCATAATCTGCGTCCAGATTCAAGTCCAAACCTTCGTTGTTCACATACAGGATCCCAAGATTGAAACGCGCGAGCTCGCTGCCCTGTTCTGCGCCCTTTTCAAAGTAGGCGATGGCAGCATCGAAGTCGCTGCGCTGATAGGCGACCCGCCCCAGATAGTACCATGCGTCCGCGACACCGGCGTCCGCCGCGGTTTGGAAAGCAGCTTAAATCTGCCTCGGAATCTTTCTAAACCATCTTATTGAGACTTAGTATCAGAGGGGCACTCCCCTCTGATTTGCCGCCTCGGAAGGCGGCAAACAAAATTGCGAGCGTTCCCCCGCCGCGAGTGCGCGCAGCGGGGTGCATCCCCTCTAACGATTTAGTCCCGGAACGGGACTGAATCGTTACGACTACTCTTCCTTAAACTCCTCGGCGACGCGGCGAACCTCAGTCTCGGCGTCGAGGAAGGCTTTGGCGACCTGGGGATCGAAGTGCGTCCCGGCCTCCTCTCGGATGATGTCCATCGCCTTCTCAAAGGGGAACGGCGCCTTATAGCTGCGTCGGGAAACCAGCGCGTCGAACACGTCCGCCACCGCCATGACGCGGGCTGAGAGCGGAATGTCCTCCCCCTTGAGGCCGGCGGGGTATCCCCGGCCGTCCCAGCGCTCGTGATGGTAGGTGGCAAGGTTTTTCGCCTCGGCGAGATAGCCCGGCTCGGACACCAGCGCGATGGCGTGAGCGATGACCTCGCCGCCGGCGGTGGTATGGCTCTTCATGATGGCAAACTCCTCGTCGGTGAGCTTGCCGGGCTTATTCAGGATCGTATCGGACACCTGGATCTTGCCCACATCGTGCAGCGGCGCGGAGTTGACCACGTCCTCGATATATTCGTCCGTGAGCTGCTCGGCGTAAATGCCCTCTTTTCGCATCTGCTCGAGGATGATGCGGGTGTAGGCGGCTGTTTTGCGCACATGGTCGCCGGTACACTGGTCGCGGCTCTCCACCATGTCAGCCAGCACGAGGATCAGGCCGTTCTGCATCCGGGAGATGGTGGCGTTCTTTTTCTGCACATCCGCGATGTAGCGGGCAGTCTCCTCGGTAGTGAGCGCGAGCGCTTTATAGAGGTTTTCGATTTCATCCCCGGTGCTGATTCCCAGATTGTGAATCAGCTCCAGGCTCCCGCTGCGTGACTGCTCGTTATCGTAGGCAAAGCTGCCCGCCGCCCAGGCCATGGAGTTAATGGGCAGCACAACATGAAATTCTGCCAGCCACAGACCGAGGAAGAAGATCAGCAGCAGCATCCCCAGGGACAGCGCCACCGCGCGCACAAGGTAATTGAGCGCGATACGGCTCAGCTCGCCCATGGAAATGTCCGCGGCGGCGTAGCAAGTGCATCTGCCGTCGCTGTCGTAAATCGGCTCATACACCGTTAAAAGCCAGCCGTAAGTGTCGTTGGTGATGAGCGGCTCGATCCGGCCGCCCTCCAGCAGCGTGGACAAGTAGGGCGTGAAAGAACGATCGAACGGGATCACCTCGCCGGGTTCGCCGCCGGGCACGTCGTCCGTGTCCAGATCGAAGACCACATGGCAGCCGTCGGGCAGAATGCGGTAGACGTAGATATACTCGATCTCAGGCGAGCTGTCACGAATGGTATACAGCCGCTGCTCCGCCTCCCGATACCCCTCGGCGGCTTCCCCCTGCTCAAGGAAGTCATCCACACGGTCATGATCAAAGACCTTGGAGGCCAGCCTGGTCACGGTTTGCCCCAGCTCGGCATGCTGGTTGATCAGTGTGCGGCGAAACTGCAGGACGCTCACCGTGATCGTCACGACCGCCACCATGAGCGAGGCCAGCACTACCAGCGCCATGGTGGCGCGGCGAAGGCTCCCGGAACGGGTCTTGCGGTGCAAGGACTCCCAGCGGGCATTGTGATTCAGCGGCGCCTGCCGCCAGCCTACGGGTCTAAGCTCGGTTTGCATCCACTCCGGAAGCAGCCGGATCACCCCATCGACGACGCCCACCGTGATCAATTTGTCAGGAAAATCCAGAACGAGATCCGCACTCAACTGCGCCCAGAAGGAGGGAAGCCCGGCGGAGAAGAGCTTCTGCGCCAGGGGGCCGGATATCCCCTCGCCAAAGCCGAAGTCATACAGCAGCCAGGTCAGGATCGAACCGAGACCGCCGCCGACCAGCGTGAGCAGCCCGGTCAGCAGGAAAAACTCGCCGAGCTTTTTGCTCTCAAAGCCCTTCTTATCCGCAAAGCGCGCCACCGTGACCGCGAGCAGCACATTGATGCTCGCATAGTAGGCGGTGATCGGGTCGGACAGGCTTCCGAACAGGTTTGTGAGGATGCCCACGGCAATACCGGGCAGGTAACCGCCCAGCGCCGCGGCCAGCACAGTGCCAATGCTGTCGAGATAAATCGGCAGCCCAAGCCACAGCGCAAAACGCGAGAAAAGGATGTTGACGCCCAGACAGATGAGTGTCAACAGCGAGGCGTTGCGCAGACTCTTCAGGCGCAGTCGCTTCCATTTGTCAGCGTGATTCTCCATGCTTTACCTCCTCGGTGGACGAATACAGACAGGCCGCATTTCCGTTTGCCGCATTTTATCATTAATAGTATAGAAAAGCAATCTGTAATTTCCGTGATTTAGGCCTTCTTAAGAGATTGAAATGTTGCTTCCGTAATGATATACTATTTATTATGGTTTTTTGTCCTTTTGGATGTTTTCTTATACGTTGAGTTATGTTGCGCGAGGAGGTAGCTGCGTGATCGCAAACGGTATTTATATAGATCCGGCTATTCAGCCAAAATTTGAGTTTTACGACTACGGACACGCTTTGGAGATTTTGCATGAAAGCTTTCCGGAGGAATGGAATGAGATACAGCAATCTCTTCGACAGCTTGAGTTGTCATTGATGGATATAAGGAAAGCGGGCGGTAATGAATCTCCGATTCCGAAAAAATTTGATGATGTCCTCTACCCTCTCGGATGGCGTGAAATTCGTATATCCGGAGATCTGATTGTAAAAAAGTATCCTCGTCAGGTTGCCCAGCGCAGAGGCCGATTTGCGTCTGAGCCGTTTGAAATTGAGACCATACGCGGTTATATTGATGGCCACAATATTGATTTTCTGAAAAACAAAGTCGCCTTTGACCTTGAATGGAACAGCAAAGACCAAACCTTTGATCGCGATTTGCTTGCCATGCGAACATATTTTGATTGCGGATTAATCGACGTCGGTGTAATTGTCACCCGATCAGAGGATCTGAATGACATTTTCAGGGAACTTGGTTTATTGACAAAATATGGCGCCTCGACCACCTGGATTGGTAAACTGCTATACCGGCTTGATAGTAGACGGAACGGCGGATGCCCAATCCTGGCTATCGGCATCAAGAAGGGATGTGTGAAAGGATATGAGTAATCTTGAGGAGACCTCGAATAACCTTTTAACATTCACAAATGGTAAAAAATATAACACAATATACGCTGATCCCCCATGGCAATTTCAAAACCGCACAGGTAAAGTTTCCCCTGAGCACAAAAGGCTTTCAAGATATGAAACAATGACCCTGGAGGACATCAAGGCACTTCCCGTTGCCAATATTGCAGACCAGAAAGCTCATTTATACCTATGGATTCCCAACGCCTTGCTTCCGGACGGCTTGGCAGTGATGGATTCCTGGGGCTTTGAATACAAGGGAAATGTCGTTTGGGAAAAAGTACGCAAGGACGGCTTGCCTGACGGGCGCGGCGTCGGATTTTATTTTCGTAATGTTACCGAACTGCTGCTCTTTGGCATAAAAAAGAACAGTGCGCCCAACCGAACCTTAGCACCCGCACGATCTCAAGTCAACCTTATCAGAGCGCAAAAGCGTGAACACAGTAGAAAACCGGACGAGATCATACCGATCATTGAGTCCTGCAGTCAGCCAAATCGCATCGAGTTATTTGCGCGAGGAGATCGCGAAGGATGGGATATGTGGGGTAATCAGGCCGATCCCGGCTATGAGCCAACCTGGAGCACTTACAAAAACCATACCGTCGCAAGCAGTACGGCAGAGTAACAATTCAGTTTGTTTGTTGTACTGATTGAATTGTTACCCTTATTAAAAAAGCTTTGAAGAAAGAAAATTCTTCAAAGCTTTTTGTTTTGTAGTCTGAGATCAGAAGCTCGCCTTGCGCACGCCGGGGATCTGACCCTTGTAGGCCAGCTCACGGAAGCAGATACGGCAGATGCCGTAATTGCGCAGATAGGCGTGAGGACGACCGCAGATCTTGCAGCGGTTGTACTTGCGGGTGGAGAACTTCGCAGGCGCCTGCTGCTTGAGGATCATAGATTTCTTAGCCATTCTTCTTCTCCTCCTTAGCTCACGAAGGGAGCGCCCATGAGCTTTAAGAGCTCGCGAGCCTCTTCGTCGGTCTTGGCAGTGGTGGTGATCGCGATGTTCATACCACGCAGCTTCTCGATCTTGTCGTACTCGATTTCGGGGAAGATGATCTGCTCCTTGAGGCCAAGGCTGTAGTTGCCGCGGCCGTCGAAGGCGTCAGCGCTGATGCCGCGGAAGTCGCGGACACGGGGCAGCGCCACGTTGAACAGACGATCCAGGAACTCCCACATGCGATCCTGGCGCAGCGTCACCTTGACGCCGACCTTCATGCCCTCACGGAGCTTGAAGTTGGCGACGGACTTGCGCGCCACGGTGGCGACAGCGTGCTGACCGGTGATCGCGGAGATCTCCTTGATGACGCCGTCAAGCGCCTTGGCGTTGTCCTTGCAGTCGCCGCAGCCGACAGAGACAACGATCTTGTCGATCTTGGGGATCTGCATCACGGACTTGTACTGGAACTTCTCCATCAGAGCAGGAGCAACTTCCTTAACATACTTTTCCTTCATTCTGGTCATAAGTCAGTTATCTCCTTTCTCTCAGATTTCAGCGCCGCACTTCTTGCAGACGCGGGACTTCTTGCCGTTCTCGATCTTGTGGCCAACGCGGGTGTTCTTGCCGCACTTGGGGCAGACAAGCTGAACCTTGCTGACGTAGATCGGGGTTTCGACCTTGATGATGCCGCCTTCCTGACCCTGCTGACGGGGCTTCTGGTGCTTGGTGGCAACATTGACGCCTTCGACAACGACCTTGCCGGCCTTGGGATCGGCGATCAGGACCTTGCCCTGCTTGCCCTTGTCCTTACCGGACAGAACAACGACTTTATCGTCTTTCTTAATGTTCATTCTCTCTTGCCCTCCATCAAATCACTTCGGGAGCCAGGGACAGGATCTTCATGTACTCCTTGTCACGCAGCTCACGGGCGACGGGCCCAAAGATACGGGTGCCGCGGGGGTTCTTATCACCGGTGTTGATGAGAACCGCAGCGTTCTCGTCGAAACGAACGTAGGTGCCGTCGGCACGGCGGACGGGCTTGACGGTACGGACCACGACGGCCTTGACCACATCGCCCTTCTTGACGGAGCCGCCGGGAGCCGCCTTGCGGACGGAGCAGACGATCACGTCACCGATGCTGGCGTACTTGCGCTTGGAGCCGCCCAGCACGCGGATGCACTTGAGTTCCTTGGCGCCGGTATTGTCGGCGACCTTCAGATAAGTTTCCTGCTGAATCATGCTGTCGCCTCCTTACTTAGCCTTCTCAACGATTTCGACCACGCGCCATCTCTTGTCCTTGGACAGGGGGCGGGTCTCCATCACGCGGACGATGTCGCCGACGCCGCACGCGTTGTTCTCGTCGTGCGCCTTCAGACGGTAGGTCCGGCCGATGATCTTCTTGTAGGTCTTGTGAGCGACGCGGTCCTCAACGATGACGACCACGGTCTTGTCCATCTTGTCAGAAACGACCTTGCCCACGCGGACCTTACGGGAAGTAGTTCTCTCAGTATTCATTCTTCCTTACCTCCTCAGTTCTGCTTCTGGCGAAGCACGGTCTTGACGCGAGCGATGTCGCGGCGGGTGGCAGAGATCTTGGTGGGGTTGTCAAGATGATTGGTGGCATGCTGCATGCGGAGCATGAACAGATCCTTCTTGAGCTCGGCGAGCTTGGCTTCCAGCTCGCTGACGGACATGGAGCGAATTTCGTTTGCCTTCATCTTATTCACCACCGTTCTCAGACTCGGTGCCCTTCGCGACGATCTTGGTCTTGATGGGCAGCTTGTGGCTGGCCAGACGCAGAGCCTCGCGCGCGGTCTCCTCGGGGACACCGGCGATCTCAAACATCACGCGGCCGGGCTTGACGACTGCGACCCAGTACTCGGGGGAGCCTTTACCGGAGCCCATACGGGTCTCGGCGGGCTTCGCGGTCACGGGCTTGTCGGGGAAGATCTTGATCCACACCTGACCGCCGCGCTTGGTGTAGCGGGTCATGGCGATACGGGCGGCCTCGATCTGGTTGGAGGTGATCCAGCCGGGCTCCTGCGCAGCAAGACCGAATTCACCGTAGGAGACGACGTTGCCGCGGGTGGCTTTGCCCTTCATGCGGCCGCGCTGAACTCTGCGGTATTTAACTCTCTTAGGCATTAACATTAGTTGTTGCCTCCTTCCTTAGCGGGAGCGGCGGGACGGGGTCCGCGGTTGTAGCCGCCCTGACCCTGGGGTCTGCTGCCATAGCCGCCCTGACGGTTGCCGTCGCGATTGTCGCGATTGTAGCCGCCCTGGCGATTGTTGTCGCGGTTGTAGCCGCCCTGACGGCGGTCACCGCCCTGGCGGCGGTCGTCTCTGCGACGGCGCTCGCCGGCGGGCTTGGAGAGATCCATCGTGCGCGGAGTGGTGCGCAGGGTCTGGGAGAGGACCTCGCCTTTGTAGATCCAAACCTTGACGCCGATGCGGCCGTAGGTGGTGTTCGCCTCGGCAAAGCCGTAGTCGATGTCGGCACGGATGGTCTGCAGGGGGATGGTACCCTCGTGGTAGCACTCGCTGCGGGCGATCTCAGCGCCGCCCAGACGGCCGCCGCACTTGACCTTGATGCCGCGGGCGCCCATTCTCATGGCGCGACCCATGGCGTTCTTCATGGCGCGGCGGAAGCCGATGCGCTTCTCGAGCTGCTGGGCGATGTTCTCGGCCACAAGCTGAGCATTCGTATCGGGAGTGCGAACTTCGACGATGGAGAGCGCAACGGGCTTGCCGATGAGCTTCTCGACCTCGAGGCGCAGCTTCTCGATCTGCTCGCCGCCCTTGCCGATGACGACGCCGGGACGGGCGCAGTGGATATAGATGCGAACCTTGGCGGAGTCGCGCTCGATCTCGATGGTGGGAACGCCGGCGGAATAAAGAGCCTTCTTCAGATACTCACGGATCTTGTGATCCTCGACGATCAGATCGCCGACCTTGTCCTCGCGCGCATACCAGCGGGAATCCCAATCCTTGATAACGCCAACGCGCAGGCCGTGGGGATTAACTTTCTGTCCCATATAATTCTGCCTCCTTCCCTTAGTCTCTCTCAGCCACAGCGATCATGATGTGGCTGGTGCGCTTGTTGATGCGGTACATACGGCCCTGAGCTCTCGGCATGCCCCTCTTGAGGATGGGGCCGGCGCCGGCGTAGGTCTGGCAGACGTAGAGCTTCTCGGGGTCCATTTCAAAGTTGTTCTCGGCATTGGCCATGGCGCTCTTGAGCACCTTGATCATCAGCTCGCAGCCGGCCTTCGGGGTGTTCTCCATCAGAGCCATGGCGACCTTGGCGTCCTTGCCGCGGATCATGTTGCAGATGATCTCAACCTTGCGGGGAGAAATACGGGCGTATTTGTGCTCCGCACGGGCAATTTTCTTCTCGTCCATTTTCTCTCCTCCTTACTTGCCGGTCTTGCTGCCGGCATGGCCGCGGAAGGTACGGGTCGGGGCGAACTCGCCCAGCTTGTGACCGACCATATCCTCGGTGACATACACGGGAACGTGACGGCGGCCGTCGTGAACGGCGATGGTGTGTCCGACGAAGGACGGGAAGATCGTGGAGGAACGGCTCCAGGTCTTGACGACCTGCTTGTTGCCGCTCTTGTTCATTTCATCGACTCTCTTCAGCAGCTCGGGAGCGGCGAAGGGGCCTTTCTTAATGCTTCTGCTCATTTACGATTCCCTCCTTACTTCGCATTGCGGCGCTTGACGATGAACTTGTCAGTCGCGTTCTTCGTCTTGCGGGTCTTGTAACCAAGCGCGGGCTTGCCCCAAGGAGTGACAGGGCCGGGACGGCCGACAGGGGACTTGCCCTCGCCGCCGCCGTGGGGGTGGTCAACGGGGTTCATGACGGAGCCGCGCACGGTGGGACGGATGCCCATGTGGCGTTTGCGGCCGGCCTTGCCGATGTGGACATTGGCGTGGTCGATGTTGCCGACCTGGCCGATGGTGGCAAAGCAGTCGAGGCGGATCTTGCGCATCTCGCCGGAGGGGAGACGCACGGTCGCCATACCGTTCTCCTTGGCCATCAGCTGCGCGGCGACGCCGGCGCTGCGGACGAGCTGGGCGCCCTTGCCGGGGTAGAGCTCGATGTTGTGGATCACGGTGCCGACGGGGATGTTCTGCAGGGGCAGAGCGTTGCCGGGCTTGATGTCGGCGGCGGCGGAGGCGAGCACGGTGTCGCCGACGCTCAGGCCGACAGGAGCCAGGATGTAGCGGCGCTCGCCGTCAGCGTACTCAACGAGAGCGATGAACGCGCTGCGGTTCGGGTCGTACTCCAGGCGGAGAACCTTGCCCTCGACGTCGCGCTTGTCACGCTTGAAGTCGATGACACGGTACTTCTGGCGATTGCCGCCGCCCTGGTGGCGGACGGTGATGCGGCCGTAGCTGTTGCGGCCGGCGTTCTTCTTGAGAACCTCGACGAGGGACTTCTCGGGCTTGGCGTGCTTGTCAACACCGTCAAAGCCGGAGACGGTCATGTGACGCCGGGAAGGGGTAGTGGGTCTGTAAGTCTTGATAGCCATTCTTTCTTCCTCCCTTAAACCATGCCTTCAAAGAGCTCAATGTTCTTGGAGTCGGCACTGAGCTTCACGACGGCCTTTTTCCAGGAGGCGGTCTTACCCATGGGGTAAGCGCCCTGACGCTTGGCCTTGCCGCGGACGTGCTCGGTGGTGACCTTGATGACGGTCACGCCGAAGATCTCCTCGATCGCCTTCTTGATCTCGATCTTGTTGGCGTCCTTGGCGACTTCAAACGCGTACTTCTTGATGTCCAGATCTTCCATGGACTGCTCGGTGATGATGGGGCGGATGATAACGTCGTATGCGGTCTTCATCAGGCGAACACCTCCTCGATCTTGGCAAGGGCGGCCTTATCGACAACCAGCTTGCCGTTGGTGAGAATCATATAGGGGCTGAGGATGGTGGCGATGGTGGTGGAGACGCCGGCGATGTTGCGGGCGGACTTGACGACCTTCTCGTCCACATTCTCGGTGACGACCAGCGCCTTGTTCTCAACGCCGATCTTGCTCAGGAAGCTCGCGAAGGCCTTGGTCTTGATCTCCTCGACCTTCAGGCCGTCAACGACAACGATCTCGTTCTCGGCGGCCTTGGCGGAGAGGGCGGACTTGAGAGCCAGTCTCTTGACCTTCTTGTTGAGGGTGTAGCTGTAATCCCGGGGCTTGGGAGCGAAGGCGACGCCGCCGTGGTACCACACGGGGGAGCCGGCATAGCCGGCGCGGGCGCGGCCGGTGCCCTTCTGGCGCCAGGGCTTCTTGGTGGTGTAGGAAACCTCACCCTTGGTGAGCGCGCTCTGGGTGCCCTGACGGCAGTTGGCCAGGTGATTCTTGACGGAATCATGCAGAACGCTCTTGTTCGGCTCGATGCCGAAGATGGCCTCGGAGAGCTCGATCTCGCCGATCTTCTCGCCTGCCATATTGAAAACATTCGCTTTAGGCATTTATGCTGCTCTCCTTTCTTTACTTGGTACGGGCGGAAGCCTTCTGCGGGTTGACACGGGCGGAAGCCTTCTGCGGGTTGAGGCTGATACCGGCGCCCTCGCCCTTCTTGACGGGCTGAGTCTTGGCGGTGCTCTTGATATACACGATGCTGCCCTTCGGGCCGGGAACGGCGCCGCGGATGGCGATCATGTTGAGCTCGGAATCGACCTTAACAATATCGAGGTTCTGAACGGTGACCTGATCGACGCCCATGTGACCAGCCTGCTTCTTGCCCGGGAAAATGCGGGAAGGATCGGTGCTGGAGCCCATGGAACCGGCGTGACGGTGAACAGGGCCGCCGCCGTGGCTGGTGGGGGTACGGCCCTGGCCGAAGCGCTTGATGACGCCGGCGTAGCCCTTGCCCTTGCTGGTGCCGGTCACATCGACCTTTTCGCCTTCCGCGAAAACGTCGGCCTTGACCACATCACCAACCTCCAGCTTGCTCATGTCCTCGAGACGGAACTCCTTGAGGTGCTTGAGGTTTGCCACTCCCGCCTTCTTCAGGTGACCTGCTTCGGGCTTGGAGAGCTTCTTCTCGGTCACTTCCTCGTAACCGAACTGGACGGCTTCATAGCCTTCCTTTTCCTTGGTCATCTTCTGCACGACCACGCAGGGGCCGGCTTCAATGACAGTGACCGGAATGACCTTGCCGGCCTCGTCGAAGATCTGCGTCATGCCGACCTTCTTGCCAATGATGGCTTTCTTCATTCTATTTCCTCCTAACGGTTATTGGTTGCCTCGCTTAGCCCGGGGGTCATCCCGTCCAGAGGCTGGCAACTTAACCCGTTTACAGACGCAAGCTGTAAACTATGGGTCATTGACTTGGATTGTCTGGGGCTGTTGGGTCAGCCCGGGGCTTGTCTCAGCGCGTTGGATCAGATCTTGATGTCGATCTCGACGCCGGCGGGAACCTCGAGGTTCATCAGAGCCTCAACGGTCTTCGGGGTGGGGGCGACGATGTCGATCAGGAAACTGCTCACGGCTGTCCTTGTACTTGTGGACGGCGCGCAGGATGGTGACGATCTCGGTCTTGGTGGGCAGGGGGATGGGGCCGGAGACCTTGGCGTCGGTGCGCTTGGCGGCCTCAACGATGGTTTCGGCGGCCTTGTCGATGAGCTGGTGATCGTAAGCCTTGAGGCGGATGCGGATCATGTTCTTCTTGGTGCTTGCCATTTGGGTTTTCTCCTTTTCGTACGTTTTCTTCGCGGCATTGGGACCGCTCTTATGCGTACGGATGAAACCGGGAAATTCCTGTACACGCAACCGTGCGTATCAGGCCGCGTCCGAAAAACAAACCGGCCAAGGTGACCGGCTTTCCTCCGCACACGCGATATACGCGAATACAGGATCGGTTTCAGCCGCCCGATTGCGTGCCGGCACGGAGCCGACACCGGACATACTCCACGGAAGTTACCTCGCTACCGCGAGCAATCTCCCGCTTCCTCGCATAATACGCCCGTGCTCTCGCACACGCGCTCTGATAATATAACAGAGCGGTAACAGGATGTCAAGAGGAATTTCACTGTTTTTGTAATTTTTTTCTGCAAATGCCGGAGGCAATCTGACAGCGCGAGCGCCTTCGTTTCTCTCCGTCGTTCCGGTGGTTTTGGAGAGAAAGCTATAGCTTTTTCGGCGCTCTTGTGCTAAAATTTTTTTATTCCTTTATCTATGGAGGTGAGGAAATGAAAAAGGCTCGGGTCGGGATCTGCGCCGTCTTCGCTTTGATTTTCGTGCTGCTGCTGGTTTTTAACTTTCTCACGCCCATGACGGCGGATGATTTTCTCTTTACCTTCAGCCGCTCGCACTGGGGGCGCGTCACCGCGCCGGACGAAATCATCCCCTCCATGATCGCTCTGCGGCAGAACACCAACGGGCGGGTGCTGGCGCATTTTTTTGTCCAGCTCTTTCTGTTCTGGCCGCGGCCGGTCTTCAACGTCCTCAACGCCGGGCTGGGCACGCTGCTTTTTTTTATATTGTACAGGTATGTGCGCCGGGGCGAGGCCGGGCGGGATCTGCTGCTGGCCGTGCTGCTGTTTTCGCTGATTTTCGTGCTGCTGCCCGCTTTCGGGCAGGTGTTTCTCTGGCTCACGGGAGCCTGCAACTATTCCTGGACGATTCTTGTCACCTTCGGCTTTCTCTACCCCTTCTTTGCCCACTACATGGGGCGCGAAGTCAGAATGGACGCTGTGACGCGCGCCCTGTACCTGCCGCTTGGCTTTGCGGCTGGCGCGTGGTCGGAAAACGGCTCGCTCGCGATGCTCTGCGCCGCCTCCGGCTTTCTGGGGCTGAGCTGGCTTCGGGAAAAGAAGCTCCCCCGCTTTCTGGCGGGAAGCTTTCTCGTGTCCTGTCTCGGCTTTCTGTTTCTGATGTCCGCTCCCTCGGAATGGAGCGGGCGGCGCGGCGAGGTGTCCGACAGCACGCTGACGAAGGCCGCCGTCCGGCTGGCCGAACGCTTCTCCCCTGCCGCGCTCACGGCGCTTGGCGCGCTTGCGCTGCTGACGCTGGCGCTTTTTGTGCGGCTGCTGCTGCGAAAGAGGACGCTCGGCTGCCGTCTCGGATCGTCGGCGCTTGGACTGGGGCTTGCGATCGCGCTTGTCCTGTTTGCCCGGCGCGACGGCTCTGTCGGCGCTTTTGTGTCCGATACGCCGCTGCTGCTGCTCACGGCCTTCTGTCTCTGGGCGCTGCTGATGCTGCGGGGGCTGGAGAAGGGGCTGGACAAGCGCGTGCTGCTCGCGGCGCTGCTGCTGGGACTTGCGGGGCTTGCCTCGGTGCTCATCTTTCTGGTGGCGGTCTACTTCCCCGCCCGCTCGGCCTGCCCCTTTGTCTGCTATACGAGCCTTGCCGACGCGCTGCTGCTCGCGGGGCTCTGGGATCAGGGCGAAAAGGCCGATCTCAAGCGCTTTGCCGCCGTATTCGCGGCGCTGGCACTCCTGCTGACGCCGCTTGCGGCAGCGGATATTGCCGCCGTTCATCATCAGAGCGTTCAGCGGGAATCCTATCTCCGCTCCCTCGCGGGAAGCGGCGCGGATGTGATTGTGGAGCCTGTCGTCACGCGCAGCAAATACCCCGCCACCTGGCCGGGGGATGAGAGCTATTTTACCGGCGACATCGCCCGCTACTACGGGCTCGGCGACTACCGGGTCACGGAATATGTCAATGACTGAAAGGAGCGCCATGAACCGCCTGTCCGACCGCAAAGCCGAATCCGTCTTTTTCGCGCTGGTGTTCTGCTGGATGCTGACGATCACGGCGCTCTCGCCCATGGTGGCGGACGATTTTTCCTATTGTTTTGCCTGGGGCTCAAACGCGCGCGTCACGAGCCTTGCGCAAATTTTTCCCTCCATGCGCGTGCACCGCGAGCTCACCAATGGGCGCGTGCTGGTGCACGGACTGGTGCAGGCGCTGCTGATCCGCCCGAAGGGGCTTTTTAATCTCTTAAACGCCGCCAACGCCGTGCTGCTGCTGTGGCTTTTTGCGCGGCACCTCAAGGATCGGCGGCAGCTTGCGGTTCTGATCGTGAGCGCGTCCCTGCTCTTCACGTTTCAGCCCGCGTTCGGGGAGGTCTCCCTCTGGCTCACGGGCGCGGTGAACTATTCCTGGGGCGTGAGCCTGTTTCTGCTGTTTCTGTGGCCCTATACGGCGGCCTATCTCGGCATTGCGCAAAAACGCGCCTGGTGGAAGAGCCTGCTGTTTTTCGCCCTCGCCTTCGTGGCCGGCACCTGGTCGGAGAGCGGCGTGCTCGCGATGCTGTTTACCGCCGTCTGTCTCAGCCTTCTCACCCGCAGGCTCGATTGGCAGGGCATTCTGGGCATTCTGCTTGCGCTGGCCGGCTATGTCTTCCTCATGACGGCTCCGGCTACGAACGGCCGCGCCGGCAGCGCGGATCTCGCCGCGGCCTTTGCCAATTTCGGCGCCATCGCAGAGCAGACGCTGCGAAAGCTGGGGCTCTTGTACCTGCTGTGGGGGCTGTGCCTCTGGCTCGCGATCCGGGCGAAGGGGGATAAAAAACGCATCACGCTTGCGGTGATTTTGCTGCTGGCGGGTCTCGGTGCGCTCGCGGCCTACGCCTTCGCGCTCTACTTCACCGGGCGGCACTTCTGCACCACGGTGTTTTTCACGGCGCTCTCCGTGCTGCTCCTGCTGGAGCAGGCGCTGCCCTGCTTCGGGAAGGGCTGGCGGCGGACGGTCTGCGCGCTGCTGGCAGCGCTGTTTCTCGCGCGCTTTGCCTTTGGGATGTTGGATGTCGCGGTGATCTATAAAAAGTCCCTTGCGCGCGAGGCGCTGATCCAAAGCGCCCTTGCCGCGGGGGAGCGCGAAGTGCGGCTTGAAAGCTACATTCCCCGCTCGGGCTGCAGCGTGGCCTTCACGCTCTCCCTCGATGCGGAGGACTGGCCGAACTACAGCGTCGCGGACTACTACGGGCTGGAAAAGGTCACGGGGTATTATCCGGAGTGAACAGTGGTCAGTGGTCAGTGGTCAGTGATCAGTGGTCAGTGAATAGTGATTAGTAATAGGAAACGGATTGCAACGCCAGAATGTACGCTGGCGCGGCAATCCGTTTTTCTCTTGCTGACCACTGGCTACTGACCGCTGACCACTATTTCCCGCAGCGCCTCCACGCGGTTTAAGATCTCCTCCGCCTCGCGAAGCAGCCTTTCCCCCTCCGGAGTCAGGTCAAGAACGCGGTTGGAGCGCTTTAAGAGCGTGACGCCCAGCTCCTCCTCCAGTGCGGAGACGGCGCGGCTCGCAGTGGAATGGCTGAGATAGAGCTTCCGCCCGCCTCGGGTAAAGCTTCGCTCCCGGGCGACGGCGGCGAAGATGCGAAGCTGCTCCAGCTCCATCAGAAATTGAAGGTGTGCGGCATCAGCTCGGAGAGCTTATAGCTCACATAGCGGTTGCCCGCCTTGGCGCAGAGCACCTCCATCTCCGGCGAAAACTCCGAGAGGAACTGGCGGCAGGCGCCGCAGGGGGTACACCAGTTTTCGCTGTCGGCGTAGATGGCGATGCGGCGGAATTTCCGCTGCCCCTCGCTGACGGCCTTGCAGCAGGCGGTGCGCTCGGCGCAGATGGTGCTGCCGAGGGCGGCGTTTTCCACGTTGCAGCCGGTGAAAACCGTACCGTCGTCACACTCGAGGGCGGCGCCAACAGGGAAGTGGGAATAGGGCACATAGGCGTTGAGCGAGGCCTCCTTGGCCATGGACATGAGCTGTCGATCGGTCATGATTCTATCTCCTCTCACAGATTGATTCCAAGTCATCTTTAATCGGGGGAGTTCAGAGGGAACCCCCTCTGATTTTTCGCCTCGGATGGCGAAAAACAAAGGATAATCCGTTTTTGAGGCAGCTTTGCCGCCTCAAAAACACCCTGAGCCGAGCTGTGCGAGGCCTTGCGCCGACCAAACGAGGCGCATCCCCCGAGCGCCTCGTGCGATGAGCGCAAGTGCCCTTCTGATTCCTCAGTCCCTTCAAAGGGACTGAGGAATCACGCAAGGTCGATTGTCCAGTTTTCAAAGTTATAGAGCGGATTGCCCGCGTTTGGCTCCACACCCTTGCAGACGCCGCGGCGGGTGATGATCTGCTGCTTTTCAAAGCCGATGGTGATCAGTGAGGCGGTCTGCCCGGTGAGATACTGGCAGAACTGATAGTAAGCGCCGGATCGGGTGGCGGGATTGGCCGCGAGATAGTTTTCGATCTGTCCGACGATGCCCTGGTCGGTGGAGCGGCTGTAGTTGATGTTGGTACGCTCGTTTTCCTCCCTGCGCGGTTGGAGAAGCTCGGTCAGGTCGAAGTTCGGCCTGAGCTTGACCTCGCCGTAGTACATATCCAGCGGCACGGTCTGTGTGCCGGTGTTGGAAATGGCGATCTCGCCCTCCTCCAGCGCCTTCATGTAATTGTCCCAGGTCATCTCGTGTACGGCGACGGTGAGGCCGAGGCTCGCCATATCCTCCTGAAACTTGCGCACGACGCCGGCCTTGGCGCTGCTGTCGGCGCAGACGGCAATGTTGAGCTGGATCTCCTGCGGGGAGCCGTTCATAAACTCCAGCACCCCGTCCTCGTCGTAATCGCGCACACCGGCGACCTCGAGGATGCGGCGGCAGCTCTCCAGATTGTAGTCGAGCCCCGAGGCGAGGCCGCTCGGGTAGTCCCGGCAGCTCGGGTACATGGGAATGGGCGTCGCGACGGCGTTGCCGTGCAGCAGCTCCACCAGATACTCCCGGTCGAAGGCGTGCTGCATCGCGAGACGGAAATAGCTGTAGCGCCCCAGCATGCTCTCCTCATTGAACATGACGTAATGCATATTGGTGGTGGCATAGGTGTGGATTTCGTTCGTGCTGGCATAGCCGAGGTTTGTGTAGCTCGAGGGGTCGTTCGTCACCACGTCAATGAGCCCGCTTTCAAAGGCGGAGATGATCTCATCGGCGGTCTGATACTCGGTCAGGGAGATCTCCTTGACAGGCAGGTCTTCGTAGCCGGGGTAAGTCTCGGCCGCGACGAGCTTCGTACCGTCCTCATTGTAGGTATAGGGGCCGCTGCCGATGGGGGTGTTTCCATAATCGCGCTTCTCGCCGTAGGTGCCGGACTTGATAACGGGGATGTTCAGAAGACGGATGAAGGAGCTGTCCCCGATGCCGAGGGCGACCAGCACCACGCCCTCGCCGGGGGACGCGCCCTGAAAGCTCGAAAAGCGTCCCGCAAAGCGGTCGGCATTGATGGCGAGGCCGAGGGAATAGCTGACGTCCCGGGGCGTCACCTCACTGCCGTCGTGGAAATAGTGTCCCTCCCCGACGGTGAGCGTCCAGCTTTTGCCGTCGTCGCTGCACTCCCACTCGGTAATGATCCCCGCGCCCTCGATGGGCTCAAAGCTGTCGTTCAGCTCGATCATGTTCTCATACACGAGGTCACAGATCAGTTGGTTGGAGCGGTTGGTCGCAACGAGGGGGTTGCGGCTGTAGCGCAGGTTCACGTTCATCGTAAACTTGTTGTCCGCCGCGGAGCCCTTGACGATCTCGGTGCCGCCGGTGGAGTCGGGGACATCCCCGCCGTCGTCCTCTCGCCTCCCGCAGGCGCTCAGACTCAGCAGCGCCGCGCACAGCAGCAGCGCGAGGATTCTGCGTACGTTCTTTCTCATAGATAACTCTCTCTTGTTAAAAGGATGGACGGCGCCGCATCCTATCCGTAGGGACGAGCATTGCTCGTCCGCAGATTGCCGACGCGCCGAAAGCGGACGAGCGATGCTCGTCCCTACAGGCAGATCACCGCCGCCTGGCCGCCGCGTTTGCCCCTGGTGTAGCGGTGCGACCAGTATTTGTCATGGCTGCAAAAGGTGCACTCCTCGGAGATGTCGATCCGCTCCGCGCCGACGCCGAGCTGCGTGAGCCTTCTCGCGTTGGCGCCGCGCAGATCGACAAGCGTCTTGCCGTCGCTGCGCTTTTGAAACAGCCCCGCCGTGTCGCCGTGAAGCCACGCGCTCACGGCCTCCGGCACGTCGTCGTCCGTCTCAAAGCAGCATTTGCCGATGGCCGGGCCGATGGCGGCGCGGATGCTCTCCGGCTTTGCGCCGAGAGAGGCCATCTGCCGAAGGGCGTTGCCGAGGATGTCCCCCACCGAGCTGCGCCAGCCGCAGTGCACCGCGCCGACAACGCGGTTTTCCGCGTCGCAGAGCAGCACCGGCACGCAGTCGGCGGTGAAGCAGAAGATGGGCAGGCCGCGCTCCGCCGTCACGATGCCGTCGGCCTCATAGGGAACCTTTGTTAAGCAGGCGTGTCTGTCCGCCTTCGTGACGATGCGCACGGTATTCCCGTGCACCTGCCTGGTCACGGCGCAGTCGTCCTCCCCCACGCCGAAGAGCGCGGCGACGCGGCGGTAGTTTTCCCGCACGTTTTCGGGCGCGTCCCCCTTGTCGCTCAAAAGATTGAGCGAGGCGAGATGCCCCGTGCTCACGCCGCCGAAGCGCGTCGTGAAGGCGTGCCGGAAGGGGAGGATGTCGGAGGCCGTATAGATCAGGCCGTTTTCGTTGTGTTCAATAAATGCCATATTCTATTTCTTGCTTTGATCTCAAATTTCTGTACTCGTCATACCCGCCATACAGCATAAGGTTTAATCTGGAATATATCTTCCGTTAATTTATAAAGATGGCCAAAAACTCCTAACGGAATATTCTCCCCGCGGCATATACGAAACAATACTGCCATGTGCGATGTCATTCCAAAACTGTGAAAATAACCATCCCGCATCTTCTGCACACCAAGATTCATGGTCACTTTTGTGTGATACATTGACATGGTTTTATAATACGAATCATCATATTCATAGCTGTCTGCCTTCTCAGAAGGAGCTTTATAGAATGGAATATACTCGAATTGAGCAATCTGTCGCATGGCATTCGACCAATCCCGGCAATCAAGACTGGTATCAAATTTATCTGTTAATAGAACGAAATTCTGGCTGTTTGATTTGTATTTCCTCGAAATGTCTCCGTAATGCTCAATCAGGTTTTCATTTTCCTTGACATAGAGTTGAATAAGCATCAGCTTTTTTTCCATGGGAAATGTGGTTTTTACGCGAGTAGTATTTGCTGTCCCCCCCTCCCCCGATAGACTGATGCCTGTATCTAACAGCTCATTCAGTTTTGCAGAAAAAGTTCCTTTTGCCTCGCCAGCAGAATGTTTTTCAACTTCAAATTCCCGTTCGACTACTATTTCTTCTGCAATCTGTGCATATAAGCTGTCTATTCCGCCTTCATCGAGATAAATGTACTGTTTCAGCGACTCCATTTTTTATCACTCGTTCCTTCCGCAGCACTCCTTGTACTTGAGCCGTCTGCTGCCGTCGGGCTTCATCTTGCCGCAGGGGCAGGGGTCGTTGCGCCCGGGCTTGGGGACCTTCTTGACCGGCTTTTTCTTCACCGGCTCGCCGCCGACGTTCGCCGCGGCGTTCTTGGCGACGGCCTTGCGCTCGATGGGCGCCTCGCGGCGGATCTGCACGGTGAAGAGGCGGCGCACGGTCTCCTCGCGGATGCCGTGAACCATGGCCTCGAACATATCAAAGCCCTCCTGCTTATAGGCGTCGATGGGCTTGACGTTGCCGTAGCCGCGCAGGCCGATGCCGCGCTTGAGCTCGGTCATGGCGTCGATATGATCCATCCAATACTCGTCCACCACGCGCAGCATGATGACGCGCTCAAGCTCGCGCATGAGCGGGGTATCGTTCGGCCCCATGCCGAAGGCGGCTTCGCGCTCGGCGTAGAGCTTTTCGGCGATCTCCGTCACGGCGGCGGCAACCTTGTCGGCGTCCACGCGCCCCTTGAAGTCTGCAAGCTGCACCTCGCCCCGGCGGAGGAAGAGCTTTTCAAAGGGACTGAGCGCCGCGTCAAGCTGCGCCTGGCTCTCGGCGTTCACGCCGCCGAGACCGTCCCGCACGGTGCTCTGCACGAACTCGGAGAGCATCCCCATGATCTGGGGGCGGAGGTTTTCCCCGTCGAGCACCTTGCGGCGCTCGCCGTAGATGATGTTGCGCTGCTGGTTCATCACGTCGTCAAACTCCAGCACGCTCTTGCGGGTCTGGAAGTTGCGGCTCTCAACGGTCTTCTGCGCCTGCTCGATCGCGCCGGAGAGCAGCTTCGCGTCCAGCGGCGTATCCTCCTCCATCTTGAGCGTCTCCATCATGCCCATGACCCGCTCGGAGCCGAAGAGGCGCATGATGTCGTCCGTCATGGCGAGGTAGAAGCGGCTCTCGCCCGGGTCGCCCTGGCGGCCGGCGCGGCCGCGCAGCTGGTTGTCGATGCGGCGGGATTCATGCCGCTCGGTGCCGAGGATGAAGAGGCCGCCGGCTGCGCGCACCTTCTCGGCCTCGGCGTTCGTGACGAGCTTGTGCGCCGCCATGCGCTCAGCAAAGAGCTTGCGGGCGGCGAGGATATCCTCGTTTTCGGTCTCGGCGTAGCCCGTGGCCTCGGCGATCACCGCGTCGTCATAGCCCGCCTTGCGCAGATCCTCGCGCGCGAGATACTCCGCGTTGCCGCCGAGCATGATGTCGGTGCCGCGGCCGGCCATGTTGGTGGCGATCGTGACGGCGCCGAGCTTGCCCGCCTGCGCCACGATCTCGGCTTCCTTCTCGTGGTACTTGGCGTTTAAGACCGTGTGGGGGATGCCGCGTGCCTTGAGAAGCTTGGAGAGGTACTCGCTCTTCTCGATGCTCACGGTGCCGACCAGCACAGGCTGCCCCTTCTCATGGCACCGTACGATCTGCTCGATGATGGCGCGGTTCTTGCCCACCTCGTTTTTATACACCACATCGGGGTTGTCGATGCGGATGACGGGCTTGTTGGTGGGGATCTCAATGATGTCAAGCTGGTAGATCGCGCCAAACTCCTCCGCCTCGGTGGCGGCGGTGCCGGTCATGCCGGAGAGCTTGCCGTAGAGGCGGAAGTAGTTCTGGAAGGTGATGGTGGCGAGGGTCTTGTTCTCCTTCTGCACATCCACATGCTCCTTGGCCTCAATGGCCTGGTGCAGCCCCTCGGAATAGCGGCGGCCGAGCATGAGGCGGCCGGTGAACTCATCGACGATGATGATCTCGCCGTCCTTGACGATGTAGTCGATGTCCCGCTTCATGATGCCGTGCGCCTTGAGCGCCTGGTTGATGTGGTGGGAGAGGGTGGCGTTTTCCATGTCCGCGAGGTTTTCCAGCCCGAAGGCGCGCTCGGCCTTCGCGATGCCGCGGGCGGTGAGCGTCGCAGAGCGCGCCTTCTCGTCCACAACATAGTCCGCGTCCAGATCCTCGCTCTCCTCCTCCTTTTCGTCCACGGAGGCGTAGACGATCTTCTTCAGGCGGCTCACAAAATCGTCCGCCTGGCGGTAGAGGTCGGTGCTCTCGTCGCCCTGGCCGGAGATGATGAGCGGGGTTCTCGCCTCGTCGATGAGGATGGAGTCCACCTCGTCCACGATGGCAAAGGCGTGCCCGCGCTGCACCATCTGCTCCTTGTAGAGCGCCATGTTGTCGCGCAGGTAGTCAAAGCCCATCTCGTTGTTGGTGCCGTAGGTGATGTCGCAGTTGTAGGCGGCGCGGCGCTCATCGTTATCGAGGCCGTGGACGATCAGACCCACGGAAAGCCCCATGAAGCGGTGCACCTTGCCCATCCACTCGCTGTCGCGGCGGGCGAGGTAGTCGTTGACGGTGACGATGTGCACGCCCTCACCGGTGAGGGCGTTTAAGTAGGCGGGCAGCACGGCGACCAGGGTCTTGCCCTCGCCGGTCTTCATCTCGGCGATACGCCCCTGGTGCAGCACGATGCCGCCGATGAGCTGCACGCGGAAGGGCTTCATCCCCAGCACGCGCCAGCTCGCCTCCCGCACGGCGGCAAAGGCCTCGGGCAGAATGTCGTCCAGGCTCTCGCCATTGGCAAGGCGATCCTTGAACTCCTCGGTCTTGGCGCGAAGATCGGCGTCGGAGAGCGCCTGCATCTGCGGCTCCAGCTTTTCGATTTTATCGGCAATCGGATAGATCCGTTTCAGCTCCCGGTCGGAATAGCTGCCGAAGAGCTTCTGAAAAAATCCCATGGTATACTCCTTTTTACAGTGATGCAGATTAGAGTATAGCACAGCTTTGTGAATAAAAAAAGTATGTATGCCCGAAAAATTACAGCGCGCGCATAGGGCTTGCAGCGACAGCCAGAAATCTCTTGCACTGAGCGAAAACTTGGTATATAATATGCGAGCCGAGATTTTCCTCTCTTGTCATTCGTTGCGCGAGCGAAGGAGCTCGGAGCGTGTTCCTTTTGACAATAGCCGGGTGTAGCCCAGTTGGTAGGGCGCCACATTTGGGATGTGGAAGCCGGGAGTTCGACCATTAAGATGTGAAGAAACAAAGGCATCAAAAAATGGACAATAAAGAGATAACCAAGTAATTTCAATGGTTTGATTGTTATATGTCTTTGGAATCATTATTGTCCTTTCCTTTGTTGTCTTTGTAAAGAACATCTGCTAAGAATTGGCGGAAAGCCGGCGTTCTGTACGTGACAGAAAGTAATGGCCGTTACATGCTAAACATGTGACGGCTATTACTTTTGGCGTTAAATGTGAGGATTTTTCTTCCCAACCTCAATTTGGTATTTACCAAGAAGACATCTGTACTTGTATTCATATTCATCTGCTCGCTTCTTCGCAGTTTCCTTCTCTTGTTGCAGTCTCGCATTGTGATTGAGAGAATGAGCCAGTCTCTCTTCGAGTTTACTGTTGCGCTCTTTCAAAAGACGGTTTTCAGTCTCAAGATCCGGCTTCTTGGGTGCACATTTGCGCTCGTTCAGAAGTTCGCGTATATATGGCTGCTTGAGAGTGTTCACATGACATCCTATGTGTTCAGCAAGCGCTTTCATTGTCGCTTTTATCCCGCACTCATCAAAGTATTCCAGAGCGTTGAGAACTCTTTGTGTCATTTCTGCGCGCATTTCCTTCTGATGGTTACTAAGGTTTGTAAAGGTATTTTTACTCTCTGTTTCCATTTAGCTAACCTTTCTTTCCGCGCTCTCTGCGCAACGTTTGATTTTGTTCAGCATTTTCGTATAGACTTCAACTTGGTGCTCGATAAAAGCAATCGTATCTGGATTACCACCCTTGCTTCTGAGCATCTGAGATCTATCGGAGAGAAGGGCAATGTAGCTTTCCAAGGCTTCCTGGTACATAGGATCAACATGGAAGTCTTCGCAGTCGGAGCAGGCCTCAAAGCTTGGCACACACGATCGATTTAGACAGATGGAGCCGTCTAACAGAAGCCGTGTGTTTGGATCTTCTTTCAGAGCAAGGAACTTCTTTGTCGCGAGCTCGCGCGGCTTGACTTCACCAGATGCAGGCAAGAGTAGGAAATTGCTTAGAACCTCCTCAGAGATCTCCGTGAACTTTTCCGTTTCATCATGTACAGAGGCGTAACTGTAGCCTAACGTCTGCGAGAGGCTGCTGTGATTGCTCTCACGCATAGTTTGGTATGGAGAGATGACCCCGTATTTAAAACGTTCCACAACAGCGGTATGACGCAGATCATGCGTAGTAATGATAGCCTGGTTTCCAGAAGAGTCCTTGATGAGGTACTTCACACAGATGTCCTTGAAATAGTCGTTGACATCAGATGTTGTGACGATGGTGTTTCCGGTTGGAGAAACGAACAGAAGGTTCTGGTGCTGACAGGGAAGGTGGTTCTGCTGACTTTCAGCATATTGTTGGAGTTCGCAGAGACAGCGGTGCAAGAGACCTTCTTCAATTCCGGACAGCTTCTTAGGATACTGCTTATACTTTGGAACATGATAGGGTGTAGCCTTCTGCGTCGGAATGCTGATGGAATATGTATCAATATCCGGATAAATGAGGCAGTCGATAGGCATGAACAGCACTTCACTGATCCGATTGCTGATAAGGCGCAACAGCATATATACCGTGCGATACTGCAGTGGAATGTCGATTATGGGATCGAAGAAATAGGAGTCGAGCTGCTCGATTACACAGGCATCCGTAGCCCGCTTTGGAAACCGGGTATCCTTCCACCGGTAGCTGCAATCTACAATGCCTGTCCCCGCGACCAAACCGAATCCCTCACAAAGCTCGATCATGGTGCCAAGTGTTGTCATAATCGAGTTCTTTTGCATCACAGAGAAATCAGCAGTACGATCCAATTCTTTGATAATGAGGTCAACCACTGCCGTTCGACAGTTCTCGATGTAAATATGATGATCACTAAAGAAGCCAAGGATCCATTCAGCGTCTTTGACAGCACGGCCAATGGAAGAGGATGCATAAGAAAGCATCTGCAAAACAAGGGCACGAATCAAAAGAATATCAATCATACGAGGCAATGCCGGGAAGAGTACACTTGTCTGACGTATCGATGATGAAATTCGAATCTGCCACTTGTCATCCATGAGCTTATTTTCGGAGAACTGGGAGAGAATGGTTTGCATGTGGTTAATATCTCGTTCGGCGAAAGCAGGCTGTTCACCTCCGCCATCTACAATTATCAGATGGGGGATGGCTTCTTCAGATGCAGTTTTTTTGAGTGTATTCAAATACAAGCCTCCTTTTTGCTCTGGCCTTTTTCTCGGCATACGATTCGCTGCTGACAGTTATTGCAGTCGTTTTTGTTGCAGTGTTCGTTATTATCGCTTTCACAGTTACCGTACATAACGGGTTGCGACGGGCTGTTGCTCGGAAAGTGGACCAGATCTGTAGAAGCCTTATGGCGCTGCTCAATCTGTGCGCGTGATCCGGCAAATGTGGCATTATAGTGTTGATTATAGAGTTCTGCTTCTTCGCGTGCACCCATGGTGTTGTAATGCGTAGCAGCAACCTGTGGTGTATTTCCGAGCATCCGAGCAACATCTTCGGCTGTATTGCCTTTTAAAAACAAGGCATGTCCAACCGCTGCGCGGATGCTCTTGAAGTTGCAGCGAACTGGCGTTCCGTCTGTGTGGAAAAGTGGAACCCCATCGAGCAACTGCTCAATCTTGTCGGCAAAGGCGGAATGCGTGAGCACTTTGGGTTTCCGCCGAGAACCTTCACGAAGTCCCAGAGCCTGATAGACAAAAATGTAAGGAGTATCTAACTGCCTACGAAGATCCTCGGTATCGCTGATAAATTCGAGGAGCGAAACAGCAAAGTCTTGATCAACTTGGTGTTTTGTAAAATTTGGTCTGTTTTGATTTGTATGGGTGATAGCAGTTTTGTTGTGGAAGATGATCAGATAATAGACACCGTCTTCTTTTACAAGCGCATTTTTGGTCAGAGAACAGATAGATAAGGCTCGTGCGCCTGTAAGTACGGCAACACAAAAAGCCAGTCGAAAACACATCGGCAACGGAGCGATTTTATCCTCTATGGTTCTCAGCGCCTCGTCCGTAATTGGCAGAGTGTGTTTTCCTTCGCCTTTTCTTGGGAGATGAATATAATCAAACGGACTCTTCTCAGCGAGACCATATTGATCGGCAGTAAACTGATAAAAGGCTTTGGTTTCCAACAAGCTTGTTCTCTGCGTTTTATTATCCAGATTTGAAGTCTGCGCAAAGAAACTTTGAAGGCTTAAACAATCTGCGGGCTTCAGATCCGCGATTGAACTGATATGTATACCCAACTTCTCAAGAGCCTCAAGAGATCTGCGAATATTTGTCCATTTGTTCAGCAAAAACAGAGCAACAGGAACCCTTGATTTGATCCCAGGTTCTGCTGCATCGCGGAGATAGTCTCGAAGCTCCTGATCCAAAGGCGACCCAAAGTTGAATTTAATAGTGATTGTTTTTATACCTCCCGGCTTCGATTCAAACAGCACCCAAGTGGGCTTATCAGTTCCAATTTCAGCATTGGTTGTATCGAGCAGATATTGTTCTGCTTCTGGGATGAGCTGTTCAAGTGTACCAAGAAATTCGCCCACGCCATCGATGTTGTTCAGAGAACAGTGGAACGTGGTTTTCAGCATCTTGCGAGGGAACGGGACGCGGCGATAGTTTTTATATATCCACCTAAACGATTCAGTTAAGAATAGAATTGACTCACTTTTGTACAATGCGAGCATGATGCAAAGAACAGTTCTTCCACCTGCTTCTTGAGCGAGTTTCTCAAGGCTATAGAAATCAAACTTCAAAAGATTGTCTCTGGTTTTGATGATTATGTCATATAGTTTTTTGGGCGTCAGAGAACGAGTTGTTCTCGACAAGGACAACGGAACCTCGATTCCGTTAATGAGAAAAACGAAATGTATGGCATCCTGGCGCCGAAACTCAACACGAATGCCGTTCGCATCAAAAGGCTCCTGCCGCTGAATATTTCTTGCAGACCGCCCCTTTTCTGAATTGAAGATTCTGTTGCTATCACTGTTGAAGTAACGGTCATCGTGATAGACTTGTAAGATCTTCTCCCTTTTGCAGACTTCCCCAATCTTCTTTGCCTCAGCACAGAAGGTACTACCTTTCAAATGATGGCTGACCTTGAAGCCAAGGAATTGATAGAATATCTCCCTTACGTTGGCGTAAGCGTCTATTGTAGCTTCAGCGTATTTCCGCCATGATTGCAGCGCAGCATCGATGCAGAATACATCAATCAATCGAATGATGTTCGTTCCAGCGAGATGGAAGGATATTTCACAAAGAGGTTGGCTGGATGCAGTGGCTTCGAGCAAATGGCTAAGATCGTCCGAAATCATAGTGGCAGAGTAAACCACGTCCGGATTCCCTTTGCGGGTGAAACAAACATATTTGCCGTCAATTTTTAGTGTTATAGTGAGACGTTCTTCATGGACTACTTCGATTTTGTGCAAGTGGATCCCTCCAATGGTGTCAAACTGCTTCTATCTAAAAATGAGAAAAACCCATCTTGAAACTTCTCTACGAGCGGAGAAAGGTCTTGAGTGCGGGTGAGGATATCGTAGTTATCCAGACACTGCATGCTTGCCCAGTCCATCAATTTGCAGAAATCGTCATCGGTAAAAGTAGGGATCCCTTTTGCCTGTTGGGATTTCTGATAGCTGCGCAGGGCAGCAGCATACGTCGAACGACCGGCATGAGTGTGAACTTCTGTGAGGCCAAGTTCCGGGTGAATTGTCCTGACTTTTTTTGCGGCTGTTTGCAGGGCAGCACGGTAGGCGGCATATGTCACAGGCTTTCCGTTTCTCCCAAGAAACAGAAACTGGCTGTCGGTGCCGGTTTTTCGAACGATGGCAGCGCGGTCTTCAATTTGATAGGTATATATTTGCTCGGACAAGAATTCGGGCAAGAAGGCCCTGTGGTTTCGGCCGGTCTTAGTACGGGTAGGCATAATCCAATGTTCCCTCATGTTAATCGACTGAAGTGTGATGGAAAGTGCCGAATCTACGCGATGTCCCGTCGTAACGGTGTCCAAGAAAATGCAGCGATAGACGGGAGACAGTTCTGCCTGAATGGCCAGGATCTGTTCTTTCGTGTACCATTTGGTATAGCTGATCATGCCGCTGCTTAAGGCGGCGTTTTTGTTCGGAATGAACTCGGCGCGCATCAGCGGGATCGTTGTAATATGCCGCTTTGCTTTTTTGTTCCTAATCACGTAGAACGCGTGCTTGTCTGTCGTGAGAAGTGAAGGGTGGAGCTGAAAACCGTGAATCTGCAGATCGTCAAACAGATCTCCGATATGCGTGATGTAGGAAAGAATGGTTTTGTATGCTTTGCCATCTTCTACATATGCCTCGCTGAGATAATCGTAAATGTTTCCACGCGTAATCTCTTCGATGCTGAGCCCGTATGAGTCCATGGTATTTAAAAAATCTTCGATCACATATGCCGGGGTCGAACACGGGTGGGCGTATTTTGCCTGCTTCACCAGCAAGTGTTTGTTGATTGCGGTGGCGGGAATTCCATCACGCAGGACAAGATAGCAGGGGGTGAGTTCGCCCTTTCGTTCGATCAGTGCACGTTCTACGGTATATGGATTGATGCTTTGTGGTGTTTGAAAATCAAGGATAGCACTCTCATCTGTATACAGGGCGTTGTTTAAGGAATCAATAACATTATCATTCATCTTGTTTTCTCTTTTGTCTCTCAACCATGCGGAGCAGCCTAAAATGCCCTCCTCAAGTGCTTTAGCTTTGGGTAGCTCACTA
Organism: uncultured Oscillospiraceae bacterium; assembly: GCA_905233785.1. Taxonomy (GTDB): domain Bacteria; phylum Bacillota; class Clostridia; order Oscillospirales; family Oscillospiraceae; genus Limivicinus. Next base: position 2,772 of record CAJOCV010000049.1, on the reverse strand, counting down.
ATTGGTTCTGATACTACTTGCAATATGCTTGTGCCATAGAAGAACGATTTCTTCGTCCAGCGCATCAATTTCCCCGGTACAGGAAATGTAATCCCAGTACGGCGATTCGTAGGCCAGGCCGGCAATTACGAATTGACGATATAGGTCGGGTAAAAGCGGTTCTCCTTGCATTATTCCTCGGTTCCTTTTGTTTTAGAATTTATCGATAGCACAATTAGATCATCCAAAGGAACTTGGCAAACCTCAGCCACAATCACAAGATGATCCAATTTAGGTAATGATTCGCCGCGTTGCCACTTGTATATGGCCTGCGGAGCCTCAAAGCCCAGAATCTGTTGTAAATCTGCAACAGATAAGCCTGCGCTTTCCCTAACAGTTGCGATTTTTCTACCAGTTGCTTTGATGTTTATAGATAATGTACTAACGGTTCTCATCAGCAGTACCCTCCTTTTTTGAAGCGTGTGCCAAAATATATGATCGTAGCTCTGATTTTGGTATGATGTATCCTCGACCTATTCGATACGCCAAGATCTTCCTTGTTCTTATGTGACGCCGCACCGTGTCTTGCGCGACACGCAAAATCAGTGCAGCCTGCCACACCTCCAAAGCATCGGGATAGCCATCATAATTACGCAAAAATGAAATCACGTTGCACATCCTCCAAACATTCGTTGATTAAACTTGGATTAACAACAGAGACTGTATATAAACACAAACTGTGTATTGACGAAACCTATTATAGCGTGTTAAATTAATAATTAAATTCGGACAAGACCTATTAAAAACCAATTGAATAAGCTTACGGTATGGACAAGACCTATTAATTTTCATGCACATGTTTCGCGGTAAGTCCTTCTAAAATCAGAAAAGGCAATAGCGGTTTTAGCTATTGCCTTTATCACGGAGGTTCTATTATGGCCAGAAATAATCAGGATGCGTCCGGCGTGTCGTTCACGGCTGAAATTCTGTTTAATGGGAAACCGTATACTGATCCGCTCTTTCTCGTCTCGAGCGAAAAGGAATTTATTTCTGCTTTATCTGAAAGACTACCAAAGGGTCGCTATCAGGGTTTATCAAAAAGGCTGAACAGCATCTTGTCCTCACGGTACTTTTCAACAAAAATCAGAAGAGCTACTGGTGAGCAAGCAATGGAAAGACTTTTATATTTACTTGATTGTGAGACCGAACTACAGCACTACCGCTGTGTTTCAGCAAAGATTACCGCTATGCGAGCTCTCTATTATACATGCTTAGATACGGAGCCAGCTGATTCTTCGGACATTGAAACTGTCTTTCAGCTATTGTACCAGGCAGCACGGTACTATGGCTCTGCCAAGTCTAATATTGAATCGTTGTGGTCATTCGCACGATCACAAAAGCTGATAGCAATACCGGAGATCGCAAAAAAACGAGATCAAAGTATTAATAATTCTCTACACAAATTAAAAGTGTTTGAGGATATTGGCTTGATATACCATGGTTTTGTAGATTTAAACGCCGAAAAAACGAAACAATTTGAATACGTTTTTCGCCAACACCATACTGAAAAATACCGCCAAAGCTGCGTGCGTTTTTGGAATAATAAGGATTTTTCTTCAGAACTCAAGGAGTTATTCTGGGACTATTGTCGAAAGCTTCCTGATAGTGAGATAAAACAAATACTTCAAAAGCGAAATGTTAGAGCGTTGAAAGACCTCATCTTGGATTCGCTTGATGAACACCTTCAGTATTCACTGGAAGGTTCAAAACCAGCTATATGCACAAAAAACGGAACAGTAAAATGGATGGCAAAAACATTAGAAACGGCTGAATACCTCTGCTTGTATACAGACCTCATAAAAAATAAAAAGTATCGTGTATGCCCTATGTGTGGATCGATCTTCGAGGTGGATCCACGTTATCATACGAAAATATACTGCTCGGCGCATACACCAAGCCAGATACAATACTTCAACCGCAAACGAAATAAACAGCAAAGCAAAGAATAAAAAAACACTCATAAGCAGCCCATAGACTTCAAATCTGTGGGCTGCTTTTGAACTATAGGTTCATAGCGAGATAGAGAACTCTGCGGTATGATGAAACAAGCCGAGATAAAAGGAGGGATTGTTTTGCTTGAAATGTGGAAGATTGATTTGGAAGAGATGCAAGACGAAAAACAGAGAATCAAACTGTGCTATGGATTTGCAAAGTCAACAAAATTCTGGCATCAAGAACTCGCGGTTGTCAACCCTTATGCCAATTGCTTCGATGGAAAGCACGTTTTTCCCTCGGATATTTATGCCTATACTTATGAAAGTTGGGCAGGGAAAGAGATTAAAGCGCTGGGCGAGCTTGAGCAAATGGTCTCTTCCTTAAAAACAGACATTTATTGCATAGGATCTCATGATCCTCGTGTCGATCGAACAATACGGTTGATCTCCTTATCCCAGGATCAGAGTGAAATGTTCAAATCGGATTTGATGATCGTGCAATTTCTGGTGTCACTATCCCAAAAAGAAAAACAGCGGATTATCGAAACGTTGAAAGAAGAATACCGGTCTCTGAGTGTACAATAATAGGCGACTGCGATGCACATTTTAGAGGATCTATATGTCGGGGATATTCATCCTAACGAACGTACTTTCAAGCGTGACAGCCAGTATGCCAAAGCTCTTGACGGGGTCGTCAAGCTCGGCGATGAACTGACGGCCTCGCTCAGCGAGAATGAAAAGAAACTCTTCGAGGACTTCATGGACGCCCAGCGCGAGGTTACAGTACTTACGGACTGTC
>CAJOCV010000048.1 GCA_905233785.1 uncultured Oscillospiraceae bacterium | reverse complement strand
TTATACGATTAAAAAAGGGTTAGACTCCATACAAGCGCCAGCAGGATCGGCTGGTTCTTCTTATGACGGGCAAACCGTATGCAAATTGTTTCGATCTTGATCGTTTTCTTTACTGAAAACTGAAAACTGGATACTGAAAACTTAGGGGCTGTGAAAAAGACTTTTTCACAGCCCCTTCTTTTATGAGAAATATCTCAGATACAGGCTCGACAGCACCACAGGAAGCGCCGCGAGGATCAGATAGAGCAGCAGAAACGGGATGCCGACCTGCCCCACCGTGAGAAAGCGAAGGAACACAACAAGTACGCCGATCACGGCGGAGAGGACGCTGACGATCAGGTTCAGGCGCGTGGCAAGGTACATGTTCCGCCCGATGTCCGCCATCAGCGACAAAGGACCGAGACCCTCCCGACAGATGACCGCCGCGACAGGCGCCTCGGATTCCGCCGGGGGCTCGGAGAGCGTGAAGCGATCGAGATAGGGCGGAAAATCGTAGCCGTCGGTAGGAAGCTCAAAGAGCTCGTGCAGCATTTCGGGGTTGACGTTGAAGTCCCGGATCGCAAAGACCGGGTGGCGGCTCGAGCGCATCAGCCCAACCAGCGCGTCACGCACCTGGGGCTGGGGGAGGTATTTCATGTTGAAGATGCCGTAGAGCACGTTGTCCACCGCGAGCAGTACGGTCGTCTTGTCGATCAGGCGGTAAGGGATGCGCACGTTCATCAGCCGCATCAGCTCCGTGCCGCCGCAGAGCACCGTGCTGCCGTCGATGGTGCCCTTCATGCCGCCGCCCGCAAGAAGCTCAAAGTTCTCCACATGGCGCACGGTGCCGCCGTTGCGGTTTAAAAGCTCGGAAAAGCAAGGGGCAAGGCCGGAGCCGGAGGCGATCACCATCGTGCCCGCGTAGGAGAGGATGCGTTCGGGATCGGCATCGGCGAAGATGCGCACGGTGTCCACCTCCACGCTGCCCTCCGGGAAAAGGTCGCGGTCGGTGACGATGAGGTTTTGACTGCGCCCCACGTCACTGAGACCTGACCAGCCCGCCACCGCGGCGCCCGCGTAAAAGATGCGGTTGGAGCCGAGGAAGAAGGGGAGCGCGAAGCACAGCAGCGCCGTCACCGGAACAGCCGGAGTCAGCAGCGCCGTGAGAAGATACAGAAAGTCGCCGCCCGCGTGACGCGCGGCGGAAACGATGACGGCAAAGAGAAGGCTCACAATCAGCAGGATCGGAGCCGCGCGCAGAAAAGCGGTCTCGTCCGGCCCGGCCTCCTCCGTGCGGCGCACAAAGCCGTCGATGGGGCGGTCAGCCTTGAGAAGGGTGATGCCCTTGCCCTTGAAGGAGGACTCCCCGGTCACGCTGTAACAGCGTTTGGCGATGGAGGGCACCCGCAGCGCCTTGCGCAGCCCCCTTGCCGAGAGCAGCGAGGAATACAAAAGTCCCGCGAGCGCGAGGCTCGAGAGCAGGCAGAGCGGCATGTGGGCGCTGCCGAAGGCGTCCAGCGCCACGGCCAGCGCGTCAAAGCCGGTGAGCACACAGGTGAAAGTCACGAGCGAATCCGCCCCGAAGCGAAGCCGCGCGAGATTTACCGCGGCGTTCGTGATGATGTCGAGCGAGAGCAGCATGATTACAAGCTGCAGCGCAAGGCACATCCCCGCTGCCACGCGCACCGTGCGCAGCATACCGGAGACCGGCAGCCCCAGGCTGATCCAGGCCATAACGGCCAGCAGCCCCAGCACAATGCGAAAGCGCATCCGCAGCGAGGGAACAAAAGAGCCGTAGTACTTCGAGGCGTCGGCGCTCTTGAGCTCCGGCCCCAGATCCTCAGCCTCAGTGTCCATCGTCACGGAGTCCGGGCTGCCGGAATAGCCGCGCAGGCGGAACAGCGTCCCGGTAATCAGGCTGGAAACGTACTGCCCGAAGCTGGGGAAGTCCCCGTCTTCGCTGAGAGGGAGCGCATCCTCGAGCCGTCGGCGCTCTGAGCGCGGCGCTTCCTCGGGGGCGGGCAGAGGCGTCTTTCGCGCCTCGTCCTGCGAAGCTTCGGCGTATTCGTCGGGCAGGTAGTCCCCCTCGGGGGCGTAGTCCGCCGGTGACGCGTCGCTGTCGTCAAAGGCGTAGCTGAGGTCGTCATCGTCCGCCTCCGCGGCGGGAGGCGCGGACGGGGTGGGGGCGCCGAAATCGGCAGAGAGTTTGAAATCCTCCTCCTGCGGGGCGGGCGCCTTCGTCTTCGGCGTGTCGAAGCGCGCCGCCTCCTCCGGAACCGCCGCCTCCGGCTCGGCTTCCGCCCGCGCCGCGCCGCGCATGCCCGCGTAGAGTCTGCGCGTCGGCGCGTTGTGCGGGCGCGCTTTGTCCGGACGGAGGCCGGTGTTGAAGCTCATGATCCGCTGCAAAAGCCCCGGCTTCTCGGCCGGCTTCTCGGGCAGCTCCTCCTCTCCGGCGATCCAGTGATAGATCGGCTCGCTCTTCTGCACGGGCGGCGTGTAGCTCTCGTCCGGGCTCAGATCAAGCTCCTTATCGCCGAAGACCATTTTGCTCTCATGCCCGCTGAGATTGTAGCGCTCCGCCCCGGCGTCCCGCTTGCTCTGCGCCGGCGGGGCGGCCATGCGCGCATAGTCCGAGTCGGTCAGATGGCTCATGTATGCAAGCGCCTCCTCGGCCATAGAGGACAGGGCGCTGATCTTCTCCCGCGAGGAGGCCACGGCGCTGGAGCCCGCGGCAAAGGCGGCGTAGTCCGCGGCGCTGGCCTTGGGAACCGCCGACGCGTCGGGAGCGGGGCGCTTCGGCTCCTCCGTGACCGGCTCTGTCGGCGGCTCTGCCGGCTTCTCGGCGAAAATCCGGTCGTACTCGCGCAAAATATCCTCCACCGAGCGCGGCGCTTCCTCCTCCTGCGCGGGCGTCTGTTCCCGCTCAAGGTCGGGCTGCTTATCCGAATCAAAATCCATAGGCTTCTCCGTCTTCGCGCGTATCGCGCGGCTGTTCTTTTTCCGTGGGGCGGAGCGCTGCCGAGCGAGGTGCCGCGCGCCGCCGCGACTTCGCTGCGTCTGCCTCTCGGCGGGCTCACGGCGCGCAAAAGGCGCTTCGGGCGCGCGCGACGCCGTCTCCTGGGCATAAAACTCCCGCAGGATGTCGTCCACGCTCAGGGACGAGGGCTCTATTTCCCTGTAGAAATCCTGATCCATGCTCTTCCCCGGTTCTGTCCGCGTATTCCTCAAGAAAGCCCGACAAGATGCAGCGCCGTTTTCCCGCCGCTGACGCGGACATGACCCGAGCGGGCTTCTCGCCCGAGAAGCCCGGAATCAGCCTTCGACGGATTCCCCTTCCCGGATCTCGCGCACAGGAAAGCAAGCGGCGTCGGCGCCTGTTCATCGAGCCGCGCTTTGCGGCGCAGCGCTGCGTTGTCTTAATACCTCGTACATCGTGATGGCGGCCGCGGCGGAGGCGTTGAGCGAGCTGACGCGCCCCTTCATCGGCAGGCTTACGATAAAGTCGCAGCTCTCGGAGACCAGGCGACCCATCCCGTCTCCCTCAGAGCCGATCACGAGAGCCAGCGGCCCCGTAAAATCCGTGTGCCAGAGGTCGGACTGCCCGTCCGCCGCCGTGCCGTAAATCCACAGTCCGCGCTCCTTCAGCTCGCGGATCGTGCCCGGCAGGTTCGGCACCCGCGCGATGGCCATGTGCTCGGCCGCGCCGGCGCTGGCCTTGTCCACAATGGCGGTCAGCCCCGCGCTGCGGCGCTTGGGGATAATGATCCCATGCGCCCCGGCGCACTCCGCGGAGCGGATGATCGCGCCCAGATTGTGCCCGTCGCTGATTTCGTCGCAGACGATGAGAAAGGGCGCCTCGCCCCGCTCCCCGGCAATGGCGAAAAGCTCGTCCACCGTGCAGTATTCCCGCACGGCGCACACGGCAATCACGCCCTGATGGGCATGGGTCAGACTCATAAAATCCAGCTTGCGGCGGTCGCATTCGACGACGACAATGCCCTTGTCCCGCGCGGCGGAGGCAATGTGCCCCAGCGTGCGGTCCACCTCGCCCTTGCTGATAAAGAGCTTGTCGATGGCGCGCCCGGCACGGAGCGCCTCCATCACGGCGTTGCGCCCTTCGACGATCTCGTTTTGGATTCCCTGCTTGTTGTTCTCCACGGCTGATATACTCCATCCTATGATGATATAGCTTTATCCTGTCGTACCTGTTCCGTCCGCCCGCGGGTGACGAAACCGTAGGGGGGCGCGCGGCAAAAATCGGAGTCGTCCCCCTCTTGAGCTCCCCTTGGGATTGGGGCGGACTCAACAGGTACATCGTATCATAAAAGTTTACAAAAAGGAAGACGGAAAGCGGAAAAAAACAGATTTTGCGCCGGAGTTTCTGCCACTGTGTTGTAATTTGGCGCGGACTGTGATAAAGTAGAAGGGAAATTTCAGAAAAAAGAGGGAAGCCGCCATGAAACAAATCATCAGTCTGCTGCTGTGCCTCGCGCTGTGCCTCGCGCTCTGCGCGTGCGGGGACGCGCCAGCCGCCGAACAGGAGAAGCCCGCCAATATGCAATCGAGCCTGCCGAAGACCGCCTCTGCCGAGGAGCCGGAGGAGAGCGCCGAGCCCGCCCCTGAGACCGTGAGCGACGCGGAAAAAGCGGTACAGGAGGCCAAAAAGCTCAAGACGCGCCCCGTGTCCGAGCTGATCGAAATCCTCGGAGAGCCGCTGTCCGAGGACGCGGCGCCCAGCTGTATGGGCCCGGGCGAGGACGTGAACCTCTACTATGACGGCTTTACGGTCTACACCTATCGCGACGGCGATCAGCAGACCGTGGTCGATGCGGAGCTGAGCAAATGAGACGGCGCAGTTCGATCCCCACCTGGCAGCTTGCGGTGCTGCTGCTATTGCTGGTGGTGCTGTCAGTTCTTGTGCTGGTCATGCGGCATGCGGTCAATCAAGCCGGAGCCGCGCTGCCGGAGCCGCTGCCGACCGTGACGCCGGAGCCGACCGCGGCGCCGACGCCGGCGGCAACAACCGCGCCGACCGTGGCGCCGACCGTGGCGCCGACGCCGGACGGGCGTTATCACACAGGGGACGCGGAGCTGGACGAACTGCTCTACGCGGTCATCGAAGAACAGACCGATGAGAGCATGAGCCAGGAGGAAAAGCTTCACGCCCTGTTTCAGTATGTCGCGGGCAGCTTCGGGTATTTGCGCCGCAGCTACTACGCCCCCGGCGAGCACGGCTGGCTCAATACGGAAGCCAAAACCATGCTTACCGAGCGCAACGGGAACTGCTACAATTTTGCCGCGACCTTCTGCCTGCTTGCCCGCTGCATCGGCTATGAGGCCGAGGAATTCAGCGGCACCATCTATGGCCTCGCCGAACCGGGTCAGACCCGCCCGCCCGACCGTCCACACGGCTGGGTGGAAATCGTGATCGACGGCGTGCGCTATCTTTTCGATGCGGATATGCAGGCCGTCACAGCCTATTGGTATCAGGACGACAGCTTCTATATGCAGGACGACGGCATTCGCAGGCAGTACGGCTACACCAAGGCAGACAACGACCGGGAGCCGGAGCCGACACCCGCTCCTGCCGCGCAGCAGACACAGGGAGGCGCCTGGGCGCAGCCGCCCGCGCAGAATCCCGCCCCGACGCAGTCGGGCACCTCCGCGCAGCCTGCGCCGACCCAGCCCGATCCTCCTGCCCAGCCCGATCCTCCCGCCCAGCCCGATCCTCCCGCCCAGCCCGATCCCGGCCCCGAGGAGGATGAGGGCGAATTGGTTCCGGCAGGATAAATGTTACAGAATATCCATTTTTTCGCCGTAAAAAGCGAGTATGATGAGAATAAAAATACAGCGCGAAAATCTGGAGGAAGCTGCCCATGAAAGATCCGAGAAACGCAATCGAACGCTTCTGTTATCGTCACCCCAATTTTGGCGTGCCGCGGCTGATGATGTATGTCGCCATCGGCAACGCGGTGTTCTGGCTGCTGGGGGCGGTGAACAGCCGCATTCCCGCTTATCTGGTGTTTGACCCCTATCTGATTCTGCACGGGCAGGTATGGCGGCTCATTACCTTTGCCCTCTATCCCCCCAGCACAGGATTCCTGGCCTTTATCGCCATCTATTTTTATTACTGGATCGGCAGTACGCTGGAGCAGTACTGGGGGACGCCGCAGTTTAACATCTACTTTTTCTCCGGCCTGCTCCTGACGATCGTGTACGGCTTCCTGATCTACTTCATCACCGGTATCCGCATTCGCCTGGACGCGCAGTATGTGTACCTGTCCATGTTCTTCTCCTTCGCGACGCTTTTTCCGGATATGCAGGTGCTGCTGTTCTTTATCATCCCGGTGAAGATGAAGTGGCTGGCTTGGGTGGACGCGGCCTTTTTCGTTTTCGGCATCTTGACAACGAGCTTCCCGCTGAATCTTCTGCCGATCGTGGCGGTAATGAACTTCGTGCTTTTCTGCGGCGGCGAGCTCTGGCGTATGATCCCGAGAAGGACCAGCCGCAGCACGGTCAACTTCCGCCGCGAGGCTCAGCGTATCCGCCGTGAGCAGCGCGATCAGCTCTATCACCACAAGTGCGCGGTCTGCGGCCGCACGGACACGACGAATCCGGAGCTTGAGTTTCGTTACTGCTCCCGCTGCGCGGGCTACCACTGCTTCTGCGAGGAGCATATCAACAATCATATCCATTTCACCGAGTAGCCACAGACCGAGGGCGGCTTCTCCCGCGCTCCGGGAAGGCTTGGGCTTTCCCGCGGCGGTCATGGCGCTATAAAAAACCCGCTTTGTTTTACGGGGGCTTGGAAGCGGCATAGAAAGTACGGGCGGATCCGTTTGCTTCGCGGCGAACGGGTCTGCTCGTTTTTTCGTATTTGTGCGCTTTCCTGGCGCAAAATGTAACAGCCGGGGCTTGCGGGGCAGAAGACTTTTATGATATAATGCTATCGGTGAAAGTCGGGCTTTCATCAGATCGACTCTGTTAAGGAGTGATTTCTCTGGACATTACCATGATTATCAACCTGCTGGGCGGTGTCGCGCTGTTCCTCTTCGGCATGTCGCTGATGGGGGATGGGCTCAAAAAGGTCGCCGGGAACCGCTTGGAGCTGCTGCTCTATCGCTTGACCGGAACGCCGCTTCGCGGCGTGCTGCTCGGCATGGGCGTGACGGCCGTGATTCAGTCCTCCTCCGCCACCTCGGTTATGGCGGTCGGCTTTGTCAATTCCGGCGTCATGAAGCTGACACAGGCAATTTCGGTGATCCAGGGCGCCCTTGTGGGCACCAGCATTACCGGCTGGATCATCGCTTTCTCCAGCATGGAGGGGGCCGGCTGGACGGCGCTGCTGTCCACCTCCAACCTTTCTGCCGTTGTCGCGGTCATCGGTATTGTTCTGCGCATGTTTTCCAAGAAGCAGACGCACCACCATGTGGGCGATATTCTGCTGGGCTTTGCCGTGCTGATGTTCGGGATGCACAGCATGAGCGGCGCGGTCGAGCCTCTGCGCGAAAATGAGTACTTTTTAAGCCTGATGACCGGCGTCGCCCATCCGCTGCTGGGCATTCTGGTCGGCATTGTGTTTACTGCCATCTTGCAGAGCGCCTCGGCCGCGGTTGGCATCCTGCAGGCGCTGAGCCTGACCGGAACGATCACCTTTGCCGTCGCTTATCCGCTGATTCTCGGCATCGCCATCGGCTCGGCGCTGCCGGTGCTCATGTCCGCCCTGGGCGCCAAGGCCGACGGCCGCCGCGCCGCGTGGTCGTATCTTTTGATCGAGGTGATCGGCGTTCTGGTTTTCGGCACAGGATACTATGTCGCGGATGCGATTGCCCATTTTTCCCTGGACCGGATGCTTATGAACACCTTTTCCATCGCCTTGGTAAATACCGTGTTTCGCGCCGCCGTGTCTTTTCTCCTGCTGCCGTTTGACAGGCAGATCGAACAGCTTACCACCCTGCTGATCAAGGAGAGTGAGGATGAAAAATCCCTCGCCGGTGAGCTTGACCGCCTGGACGAGCGCTTTTTGCAGCACCCCGCCCTCGCCGTGGAGCAGAGCCGCATGACCGTCAACGCCATGGCGAGCACGGCCAGGGAAAACCTGCTGCGTTCGATGGAACTGCTGGGCGATTACAGCGAAGCCAAGGCGCATAAGGTGGAAATGACCGAGGATCTGGTCGATCTCTATGAAGATAAGATCGGCACCTATCTGGTCAAGCTCAACGCCCATGAGCTGAGCGAGCAGCAGAACGACAGCATCTCCAAATATCTGCACACGCTCTCGGACTTTGAGCGCATCAGCGATCACGCTATGAACATCACCGAGGTTGCGCGGGAGATACACGAAAAAAAGACCTCGTTCTCCAGTGAAGCGCAGCGGGAGCTGAACGTGCTGAGCGGCGCCGTGCGGGAAATTTTGCAGCTTTCGGTGGATGCTTTCACCGGCGAGGATGTGGCCACAGCCTACCGGGTCGAGCCGCTGGAGGAGCGCATCGACATTCTCTGCGACGAGATGAAGCTCAATCATGTCGAGCGGGTGCAGGAGGGCGTCTGCTCCCTGAACCAGGGCTTTGTTTTTAACGATCTCATCACGAATTTTGAGCGGGTGGCGGATCACTGCTCCAACATCGCCATCGCGATGATCGAGCTGCAGGAGGATCAGTACGACACGCACGGATATGTGATCAACCTCAAGGAGCTGCATTCGCACAACTTTGACGAGCTGTACGACGAATACACGCAAAAGTATGCAATCTGAAAGGGACTGTTGCAAGATACGCGCATAGCCCAGTCACCACCGTAAGGGAGGGGCTCGTCCCCTCCCGGCAGCACGGAGTATTGTCTTGAGAAAATGTTCGGCGAATTCGCAGATTGTACGAATTCGCCGAACATTTCTTTGCTGTACGAGCTCTGGTTCGCCGGGAGGGCCAAGGCCCCTCACCCTACGAGAATGGATGCAGTACAGTCCTAAACCATCGCCTCGAGCACTTCGGCGGTGTCGCCGTCGAGGCAAATAGCCTGTTTCTCAATTTCTCTTGGGCAATACGCTTCGCTGTAATTCAAACAAGCATAGATTGCCTGCCTGTTGTCTCTTGTCATCTGCCAGAAGGGATATTTGATGATGACCGGGGTGTTGACTCCGACGCCGATCTCCCAAAATAACACATGCAGGTTTTCGTGCCTGCGCAGGAAATCGGAATACGCAGCCGATGCTTTATGCCATCCTGCATCCTCAACAAAGGTATCGTCGGAGCGCAAATTCATCGTGACCGGATCGCCGTTTGGAGCCGTGGGGATCAACTCCGCCGGCAGCTTCATAGAGATTGCGCCGTTGCCCGGGATTTGGAATACGCCGTCTTCATCTCTGACAAAGCCCTGCGCCTCCATGGCCCGCATCGTCCACGCCTCGTTGTCGAAGGTTTCCCGCACTTTTGGATCCATGCTCTGGAACAGGCCATAGTCTCCCTGCGTATAGAACAACCGCTTTTTGTCGAAGCCCGCGCGCTGGAACTGGTGATCCACGTTTGTCGTGATCACGAAGTAGTTCTTATCGTCAAGCAGGGACAGCAGATTCTGATAAACGGGCTTCGGCGCAGAGATATAACGGTTAAAATAAATGTGTCTTGCCCAATAGGCCCACATAAGCTCCGGCTCTGCATTCATTACAACAAAGCCGCCGGTGTACATATCGTGAAAGCCGAATGCCTCTTCAAAATCGGAAAAATACCGTTTGAAACGATCCCCGGCATAAGTAAAACCTGCTGCGGTAGAAAGCCCGGCCCCTGCGCCGACAACGATCGCATCTGCTGTTTCGAGTTCCGTCTTCAGCCTTACAAGCTGTTCGTCCCGTGATCCTATCCCATGAGACATGCGAAGATCGCAGGAACGCACGGCGAGAAGACCTTTTTGTATGGATTCCAGATAGCCGTTTGGCTGATTATTGTAATAGTTCTTCATAGTATGCCTTGTCCTTATCTTTGAACACATTGAAAATCACCCGGTCGACCTGTCCCGTGTGTTCGTCCAACCATTTGCTTACGGTATCGACCGCAATTTCCGCCGCCCGCTCCGGCGGGAAGCGGAACACTCCCGTGGAGATGCAGCAGAACGCTACGCTGCGCAGGTCGTTTTCCGCGCACAGGTCGAGCGTGTTCCGGTAGCAATTTGCCAGCTCCTGTTCCAGCGCCTTTGTCAAGCGACCCTCAACAATCGGGCCGACGATATGGACGATCTTCTTCGCCGGCAGGTTATAGCCGTCCGTCAGCATGGGGACGGCGGTGGGCTGCTCGTAATCTCTGCCATAGCGGCTGCGAAGCTGATTCATCTGTCGATTGCACTCCGCCCGCAGCTGTACCCCGGCAAAGGTGTGAATGCAGTTGTCGATGCAGGTGTGCATCGGGACGAAGCAGCCCAGCATCTGCGAGTTGGCGGCGTTCACGATGGCGTCAACGGCAAGTCTCGTAATATCGCCCTGCCAGATGGACATACCATTCCGAATCACGGGAATCTCCGAGAGCGTAACAACACCGTTTTCACGGATACGCTCCCGCAGGTATTCATCCTGTACGGCCAGTACCGAATCGTCCAGCTTCCTCGGCATACGAATGTTCATGAGGGAGCGCAGGAGTCGCCGTTTGCCCTCGTTATCCTCCGGCGTTTGTAAATCTTTATAGTGAACAGAATCGGCCTTGAACGCTTCGACCAGCGTATCGAGCCGTTGTTCCTGTGTCATTTTCTCAGTCATATCGCTACCTTCTTTCCACCGCTCTCACGGGGCATGTCTCTCTGCAATCTCCGCAGCGCAGGCAATGCGCCAGTTCGATCCCATAAACCTGCCTCCTGTAAAAAGCTCCGGAAGAATGCTATCCTCCGGAGCTGTTGCTTTCATTCTCCGTAACGATTCCGTGGCATATCTGCGAAAAAAGGTATCTATTCAGTCTACCCGGAGTACGGGGGGAGTTCAGAGGGGGAACGCCTCTGATTTTTCGCCTCGCAAGGCGAAAAACAAATGGGAATCCGTTTT
>CAJOCV010000047.1 GCA_905233785.1 uncultured Oscillospiraceae bacterium | reverse complement strand
AAGACGCTGTATTTTGAGAGCACGCGCTCAGCCTTCTATCCCTCGGATCAGGCGAACTTCCCCCTCGGCGTGGGCGTCGCCGCCATGCGGAAAAAGCGTGGGCTGGGGCTTTATATGAGCCGCATCCACACGGAGAAGGACACTGTGCTGCAGGAGGAGAACATCGCCTACTTTGCCGCGGGCGCGAAGAGACTTGCGGGAGCGCTTAGCACTTAGCTCTAAGCACTAAGCACTAAAAACTGAAAAGGCTGTGAAAAACGAAGCTTTTCACAGCCTAACCGCGCCCTCGACGCGGAACCTGACGTTTTTTCCCGCAAAGCGGAGGCCGTAGACGCGCGTCGGATCGTCCTGATAGCGGGGGCGGGGGTCGTTTTCGAGCACCCCGCGCAGGGCGGCGCGCTTTTGAGGCGGGAGCTGTTCTTCGGTTCCGGGCGCGAAGGACACCGCGAGCGTCCGCCCCGGATCGGGGGCGAAGCCGGAGAGCGCTTCGGGCTTGCAGTCCGCGTAGGGGAGATAGGGCTTTATGTCAAAAATCGGGGTGCCGTTTACAAGATCGGCGCCGCCCACGACGAGAATCCTGCCGCGCCGGGGGTCGTCCTCCACGCGCAAAAGCCGCACACAGCTCAGACCCAGCGCGTTCGGACGGAAGGGGGAGCGGCTGGCGAACACGCCCACGCGCTCGTTCCCGCCGAGGCGCGGCGGGCGCACCGTGGGGGAAAACGCCGTCCTGACCGCCTGGGAAAACTGCCAGATCAGCCAGAGGTGGGAAAAGCCCTCGATGCCGCGCAGGGCGTCGGGATTGCGGAATTCCGGCTCAAAGATGACGCGGCCTTCCAGCGCCTCCACGATCCCGGCCTGCCGGGGGACGCCGAATTTTTCGCCCAGATCGCTCTCCAGATGGGCGATGGGGCGGATGATGATCTCGCTCACAACAGCTCCTCCGTCAGGCGCAGAAGCTGCAGGGACACGAAGTTCGTCAGCATATGAAAGCCGATGCTGCCCCAAAGACAGTCGCAGGATTCATAGCAGCGGCAGAGCAGATAAGCCGCCGGGACGTATTGCAGCAGGTAGAGCCAACTCATGGGATCGTCGAGCGCGTAGCCCCAGACGTGGTAGAGCGCGAAGAGCAGGATGGTGACGACATAGGCCAGAACCCGGTTTTTGTGCCGGAGCGTGCCGAAAATGGCGGCGCGGAAAAGCATCTCCTCCACAATGGGCGCGAGGAAAATCGCGGCGGCGCTCATCTTGCCGTAGGAGGCGGAGACCAGCTCCATCACGGCCTCGTTGTTGGGGTTTTCCGTGGGATCGACGAAGGCGGAGAGCAGCCCGCCCACCGCCATGTTCATCAGCAGCATCGCGCCGTAGCAGCCCACGATTTGAAAGAAGATGCGCCCCGGGTGATCCAGCAGCGTGTCAAACTCCCGCCGCAGGAAGGTAAAGCCCACGATCAGCAGATACACCGCGCCGATCGCATAGGTCAGAAAGTTGAGCTCGTCGAGATCGGCGATCCCGCCGACGCGCGCCAGCAGCCAGGGAAGACCGATGATATGCATCGGCAGCCACAGCAGCGCCAGCGCCGCGGCAAGCGGGCTTAAACGACTGGTAAATTCACGCTGCTCCATCATGCCCTCGCTTTCCGCTGCAGCTCATAGAGCAGGTTCATGCCCTCGATGGGCGTGAGCGTGTTGAGGTCGATCTCCAGCAGCGCCCGGCGCACCTCGTCCGCGCCGATGTCGGAAAAGCTGATCTGATCGTCCGGCGCGCCCGCGGGGGCGGAGAGCCCGTCCGTCTCCAGCTCCTTTAAGTATTCCTTGGCCTTGCGGATCACCGAATCCGGCAGCCCCGCGAGCTTTGCCACCTCGATGCCGTAGCTGTCGTCAGCGGCGCCGCGGATGATCTTGCGCAGGAAGACCAGTGTGCCGCCCTGCTTCTTGGCGGTGATGTTGTAGTTGCGCACGCCGGAAATCTCGCCCTCGAGGGCGGACAGCTCGTGATAATGCGTGGCGAACATGGTCTTCGCGCCCAGTCTGCGCTTGTCCGCGCAGTATTCGAGCACCGCGCGGGCGATCGCCATGCCGTCGAAGGTGGAGGTGCCGCGCCCGATCTCGTCTAAAATCAGCAGGGAGGAGGCGGTGGCGTGCTTTAAGATCTCCGCCATCTCGTTCATCTCCACCATGAAGGTGGACTGACCGGAGGCGAGATCGTCGCTCGCGCCGATGCGGGTGAAGACCCGGTCGATGACGCCCACGGTGGCGGAGCGCGCCGGGACGAAGGAGCCGATCTGCGCCATGAGCGCAATCAGCGCCGTCTGGCGCATGTAGGTGGATTTGCCCGCCATGTTGGGGCCGGTGACGATGGCGACGCGGTCGTCCGCGTCGTTTAAGTAGGCGTCGTTCGGGACGAAAAGCACGTCCTTCAGCGTCTGCTCCACCACCGGGTGGCGCCCCTCTAAAATATGAAGCTCCCGCGAGGCGTCCACCTCGGGGCAGGTGTAGTTGTTGCGCACGGCGACCTCCGCGAGCGAGCAGAGCGCGTCGAGCCGCGCCACCGCCTCCGAGCTTGCCTGGACACGCGCGACCATTGCGGCCACGCTGTCGCGAATTTCGCAGAAATACCGGTACTCCAGCTCATTGATGCGATCCCGCGCGGTCAAAAGCGTATTCTCCAGCTCCTTGAGCTCCTGCGTGAAATAGCGCTCGTTGGAGACAAGGGTCTGCTTGCGGATGTAGTCCTCCGGCACGTTTTCGAGCCCCGCCGAGCGCGGCACGTCGATGTAATAGCCGAAGACCTTGTTGTAGCCCACCTTGAGCTTTTTGATGCCGGTGCGCTCGCGCTCGCGCGCCTCGAGATCGGTCACCATCTGCGCGCCGTTGTCGCGCACGTTTCGCAGGCGGTCGATTTCTTCGGAGTAGCCCTCACGCAGAATCCCGCCCTCGCGAACGGAGAAGGGCGGTTCGTCGCAGATCGCGCGGTCGATCTGGGCGCGCATGTCCTCGAGCGCGTCCATATTGCAGATGTCCCGCAGCGCGGCGCTCTGAAAGTCCGCCGTCAGCTCCTTGAGCCGGGGCAGCACCGCCGCGCAGTTAGAGAGCGTGCGCAGGTCGCGCCCGCCCGCCGTGCCGTAGACGCAGCGCCCGACAAGCCGCTGCATATCGCTGATGTCCTTTAAGGCCAGCATCAGCTCGCCTCGCACGACGTGGTTCTTCGCAAGCTCCCCCACGGCGGCGAGGCGGCGCTTGATCGCGACGACGGACAAAAGCGGCCGCTCCACCCAGGAACGCAGCAGCCGCCCGCCCATCGGAGTCTTCGTCTTGTCCAGCACCCACAGCAGGGAGCCGCGCTTTTCCCCGCTGCGCAGGGATTCGGTCAGCTCCAGGGAGCGGCGCGTCGTCCAGTCGAGCTCCATATAGCGCCCGCCGTAGAACACGTCCATCTGCCGGATGTGGCTCAGGTCAAACTTCTGCGTCTCTTCAATGTATTGCAGCAGCGCCCCCGCCGCGCACACCGCCTCCGGCGCGTCGCCTAAGCCGCTCTGGTCGATGTCGGTGTAGCCGAAGCGCTCGCAGACCCGCGCGGCGCAGGGCATGTATTCAAACAGCTCGCCGCCGAACTCAAGCAGGGCGCCCAGCTTCTGCTTTAAAAACGTGCCGATCGCGTCCTCGTTCAGCGCCCCGGCGGAAAGCACCGCCTCGCGCGGGGCAAAGCGCCCCAGCTCGTTTACGATGTGGGACACGGGGTCAGATTCAAACGCGGCGGCGCAGAATTCGCCGGTGGAGATGTCGCAGAAGGCGGCGCCGCCCCGCCCGTTCTGGACGTGGATGGCGCAGAGATAGTTCGAGCGCCCCTCCTCGAGCATGGAGCTCTCGGTCACGGTGCCGGGGGTAATGATGCGGATGACCTCGCGCGACACCAGCCCCTTGGCGAGCGCCGGGTCCTCGGTCTGCTCGCAGATGGCGACCTTGTAGCCCTTGGCGATCAGCCGCGCGATGTAGGCCTCCGCGCTGTGGTAGGGCACGCCGCACATGGGCGTGCGCGCGTCGGGGTCCTCCACGTTGCGGTCGCGCGTCGTGAGGGCGAGGTCAAGCTCCCGCGAGGCGATCTTTGCGTCCTCGTCGAACATCTCATAAAAATCGCCCAGGCGGAAGAAGAGCAGACAGTCCTGGTGCTGCTCCTTGATCTGAAGATATTGCCGCTTCATGGGCGTCAATTCAGCCATAGAAAACCTCCGGTTTTTCAGTGGTCAGTGGTTAGTGGTCAGTGGTCAGTGGTTCTGGTCACGATCTCTCCGTACAGCGCCCAGGTGTTGCTGGACGTGATCGTTACCTCCGCAAACTGCCCGATCAGTGAGGGATCGCCCTTCAGGTGTACGAGCCTGCCGCCGTTTGTGCGGCTGGAGAGGTTATATTCCTCGCGTCCGGTCTCGCCGTCGATGAGCACGCGCAGGGTCTTACCCTCGTACTCCCTGTGCTTCTCGCCGGAGATGCGGTTGGCAAGCTCCGTCAGCGCGTCAAAGTGCTTCTGCTTGTCCGCGCGGGTGTAGGGGTCGGGCATGGAGGCGGCCTGGGTGCCCACACGCTTGGAGTAGATGAAGGTGAACATCGCGTCATAGCGCACCTGCTCCACCAGCGAGAGCGTGTCGGCAAACTCCTCGTCCGTCTCGCCGGGAAAGCCCACGATGATGTCCGTGGTCAGCACGAGATCGGGCATGTACCGCCGCGCAAGCGCCACCTGATCGAGATACTTTTGCCGCGTATAGCTGCGGTTCATGGCCTTCAAAATGCGGTCATTGCCCGCCTGCACCGGCAGGTGGAGCTGATGGGCGCATTTTTCGCATTCCGCCATGGTCTTGAAGAGCTTCTCGGTGGCGTCCTTCGGGTGGCTCGTCATAAAGCGGATCAGAAAATCGCCGGGGATGTCGTTCACCATGCGGATCAGATCGGCAAAATCCACCCCGCAGTCGAGGTCTTTGCCGTAGGAGTTCACGTTCTGGCCGAGCAGCGTAATGTCCTTGTACCCGGCAGCGACCAGCGCGCGCGCCTCCGCCACCACGTCCTCCGGTCTGCGCGAGCGCTCCCGCCCGCGCACATAGGGCACCACACAGTAGGTGCAGAAGTTGTTGCAGCCGTACATGATCGAAAGCCACGCCTTCACGCTCCCGTCCCGCTTCTGGGGGATGCCCTCCGCCACCGCGCCGAGATCCTTCTCCGCGGCAAAGACGCGCTTGCCGCTTTGCATCACCCGCTCCAGCAGCTCCGGGAAGCGCCAGAGCTCGTGCGGGCCGAAGACCAGATCCACCACGGGGTAGGACAGCTTGATTTTCTTGGCCATGTGCTCCTGCTGCACCATGCAGCCGCAGACGGCGATGATCTGACCGGGGCGGGCTTTCTTGGAGTGGTTGAGCGCGCCGACGTTGCCGAGTACGCGCATCTCCGCGTGCTCGCGCACGGCGCAGGTGTTCACGACGATCACATCCGCCTGAAACTCGTCCTGCGTAAAGCCGTAGCCCATCTCGGCCAGGTAGCCGCGAAGCTTCTCGCTGTCGGCCTCGTTTTGCTGGCAGCCGTAGGTGTCCACCATCGCAAGCGGACGCCCGCCGTCTGCGGTCACGCGGTCAAAAATGCGGCGGCAAATCTCCTCCTGCTCCCGAATCTTCTCCGGGGCGATTTCTTTTCTCTCGTATGGCATAAGCAGCATCCTCAGTTCCTTGTGAATATCTAAATGATTTTAACACAAAAGGTATGGAAGTTTCAATAAAAATCATTTATAATATAGTTCCCGGCTGTAGGGACGAGCATTGCTCGTCCGCAAAATAAGCAGCGAGGAAACGCGGACGAGCAATGCTCGTCCCTACGGCTTTCGTAAGGAAGTGAAAAAATGCCATCCATTAACATATTATCCCCCCACGTCGCGGATCTGATCGCTGCGGGCGAGGTGGTGGAGCGTCCGGCCTCCGTCATCAAGGAGCTGATGGAAAACGCCTTTGACGCCGGGGCGAAGAACGTCACCGTGGAGATCCGCGGGGGCGGCGCGCCCTATATCCGCGTCACGGACGACGGCTGCGGCATGGCGCCCGAGGATGCGGGCGTGGCCTTTCTGCGCCACGCGACCTCCAAGCTGCATGACGAGCGGGGGCTGGAGGCCATCCAGACCATGGGCTTTCGCGGCGAGGCGCTGGCCGCCATCTCGGCGGTAAGCCACATCGAGCTGCACACCCGCGAGAAGGGGAGCCAGAGCGGAACGCGCGTGACCCTCTCGGGTGGGGACATTCAGGAAATGCTCCCCGACGGCTGCCCGGAGGGGACGACGATGATCGTGCGCGACCTCTTTTATAACACCCCCGCCCGCCTCAAATTTTTAAAATCCGACCGCGCGGAGGCCGGCACCTGCGTGCAGACAGCGCTGCGCTGCGCCCTCGGGAGACCCGAGGTCTCCGTGCGCATGCTGCGCGACGGGAAGGAGGAGTTTTTCTCCCCCGGCGACGGGCGGGAGGATTCCTGCGTCTATACGCTTCTGGGGCGGGAGCTGGCAGGCTCTATGCTGCGCTGCGTGAGCGAGGACGAGGGCTTAAAGCTCACGGGCTTTGTCTCCTCCCCCTCGGCCGGGCGCGGCAACCGCAGCGCGCAGTTTTTCTTCTGCAACGGACGCTTCATCCGCTCCCAGCTTTTGCAGGCGGCGCTGGAGCAGGCCTACCGCAACACCCTGCTGACCGGGCGCTATCCCGCCTGCGTGCTGTATCTCAATCTGAGCGCCGCGAGCGTGGACGTGAACGTGCACCCCGCGAAGGTGGAGGTCAAGTTCTCCTATGAAAAGAAGGTCTTCGACCTCGTGTATAACGCGGTGAGGCTCTCGCTCGAGGGGGAAAACCGCACCGCGGCGGTGGAGTTATCAAGCTCCACCCGCAAGGCCGTGGAGCCGAAGCCGGACTTTTACCGCAGCATGAGCGCCGAGAGCTTCCGCAGTAACGGCTACGCGGTGGAAAAGCCGAAAAGCGCGCCGCTTCCCACGCCCGCGAGCGCGCCGAAGCCCACGGCTTTCGCGGGCTTCGCCACCCTGCGCGAGACGGCGGAGACAATGCAGCAGAGCCTCGACCTGACCGCGCCCCAGAAAATCGAGAAATTCGAGGAAAAAGTACAGGATTCGACAGCAAATCGCGTTGAACCTGTGGAAAAAGCTGTTCAAAATGTGGAAAAACCGGCTTTGCCGGCGTATCAGATCCTCGGCGAGACGATGAAAACCTACATCCTCGTGGAGCTGGGGGAGGAGCTGATGCTCATCGACAAGCACGCCGCCCACGAGCGCATGAATTTTGACCGTCTCCGCGCCATGGACCGCGAGATCATGTCCCAGACCCTGCTCACGCCCGCGCATCTGAGGCTGAACGCCGCCGATGCGGAGCTTCTGGAGCAGAACGGGGAGCTGCTGGCGGAGCTCGGCTTTGAGATCGAAGAATTTGGCGGGGACGACTATGTGATCCGCGCCATCCCGGCGGACATCCTGTTTTCCGACGCCTTGCCCGCGGTGGAGGAGATCCTGGAAAAGCTGCGGCGCGGCAAGGCGCCCGATAAGCAGAGCGCGCGGGATGAGATTTTGCACACCGTGGCCTGCAAGGCCGCGATCAAGGCGGGCTGGGATACCAGTGACGCCGAGCGGGAGCGCATCGTGCGCGAGGTGCTGTCCGGGCGCGTCAAATACTGCCCGCACGGCCGCCCGGTCTCCGCGATCCTCACGCGGAAGGATCTGGACAAGATGTTTAAAAGAATCGTATGAAGCCTGAAATCCTTGTTGTCTGCGGCCCGACGGCCACGGGCAAGACCCGGCTGGGGATCGCGCTCGCGCAAAAATACCGGGGCGAGATCGTCTCGGCGGATTCCATGCAGGTCTACCGCCGCATGGACATCGGCACCGCCAAGGCCACGGCCGAGGAGCGCGCCATGGCGCCCCACCACATGCTCGACGTGGCCGAGCCCTGGGAGGACTACTCCGTCTCCCGCTATGTCGAGGAGGCGGGGAAAATCTGCGACCGGCTGATCGCGCAGGGGAAAACGCCGATCCTTGTCGGCGGCACGGGGCTGTATATCGACTCGCTCCTCTCCGGGCGGGACTTTGCCGAGCGGGAACCCGGCAGCGACAGCCTCAGGGAAGCGCTGAGTGCGGAATATGACGCCCTCGGCGGGGAGCGGATGCTCGAGACGCTGCGCGGCTTTGACCCCGAGCGGGCTTTAAGGCTCCACCCGGCGGACAAGCGCCGCATCGTGCGCGCGATCGAAATTTACCGGCTCACCGGGAAAACCATCACGCAGCACGACCGGGAGACCCGCCTGCGCCCGCCCCGCTACCGCGGCTTCACCGTGGCGCTCGGCTACCGGGAGCGCGGCGAGCTCTACGCCCGGATCGACCGGCGGGTGGACGAGATGATCGCCCAGGGGCTTTTTGACGAGGTACGCGCGCTTTTGGATGAAGGGCTGGACGCCGGCTGCACCGCCATGCAGGCCATCGGCTACAAGGAGGCGGCGCTTGCGGTCAAAGGGGAGCTAAGCCCCGCCGAGGCCGCCGAGCGCATCAAGCTCAACAGCCGCCGCTACGCCAAGCGGCAGCTCACCTGGTTTCGGAGAAACGAGGGGGCGCACTGGCTGCTCTGGGAGCATACACCCGATTTTGACGCCGCATTGCGTGAGATCGAAGGACAGCTTTCGACAGAATAATCGCCGTACTCCGCGCTATCATGGGGTATCTGCCAAGGGCAGAGATACTAAGATAGAAGGAGTACATAAAAATGCAAAAACAAATCAATCTCCAGGACGCGTTTCTCAACCAGGCTCGCCGGGAGCGGCTCACAGTCACCATGTTTCTGATGAACGGCTTCCAGCTTCACGGCACGGTCAAGGGCTTTGACGGCTTTACCGTGGTGCTGGATTCCGACGGCAAGCAGCAGCTCATTTACAAGCACGCGATCTCCACCATCGTTCCGCCCCGCCCCATCAGCCTTGAAGCGGTCGATTCATAAGCGCGGCGAAAGCCCGTTTCTGCTCGCGGTGGCGGCGGCGCTGTTTTTGGCAGCGAGCTGCTACGTGGGCGCGGCGCTCTATGACTGGCTGCCGGCGGCGCTTCCCGCCGCCGCGCCCGCCGCGGCGGAGAGCGGGGGACGTCTGCGGGGCATCGCGATCCGAAACGAGCAGACGGTGAGCGCGCTGAATGCGCCCGACGGCAAGCGCCTGACCGGGCAGGGCGTGTACCTCGCCTCCTGCGACGGCTATGAGAGCCTTGCGCCGGAGCGCCTGGACGGGCTCACGGCGCAGGCGCTCGAAAAGCTTTTTGACACGCCGCCCGGGGAGCCCGGAGAGGCACGGATCGTGCAGAGCGCGGTCTGGTACTACGCGGCGCTCCTCCCCGAGGGCGAAGCCCCGGAGCCGGGGCGCTGCCGCCTGCGTTTTGCGGGCTTTGCGCGCGCTGTTCCGGCGCGGCTCATCGAGGCGCGGGAGGACGGTCTGCTGCTCTTTCGCCTGAATGAAGGCGGGGAATATCTGAACATTCGCGTGATCGAAGCGGAGATAGAAAGAGGCTGAGAATATGACAATTGCAGAAAACGTCGCCAACGTGCGCGCAAAGATCGACGCCGCCGCGCGAAAAGCCGAGCGCGACCCGAAGGAGATTTTGCTCGTCGCCGCGACGAAGATGAACGACGCTTCCCGCGTGCAAGAGGCGATCGCGGCGGGCGTGGACATCTGCGGGGAAAACCGCGTGCAGGAGATGCTGGAGAAAAACGCCCAGGGGGCTTACGAGGGCGCACCGCTGCATTTCATCGGCCATTTGCAGAAAAACAAGGTCAAACAGGTCGTGGGGCTTGCGGCGCTCATTCACGGCGCGGACAGCCTCGCCCTGCTGGAAACGATCTCCCGCGAGGCGATGAAGCGCGGCATCGTGCAGGATGTGCTGCTCGAGGTAAACATCGGCGCGGAGCCCTCCAAATCCGGCTTCGCCCCGGGTGAGATCCCCGCGGCGCTGGAAGCGGCTTCCGCTTTTGGGGGGATTTTCGTGCGCGGGCTGATGGCAATTCCTCCCATCTGCCAAAGCCCCGACGAAAACCGACCTTTTTTTCTCGAAATGCAGAAGCTTTTTGTTGACAATGGAAGAAAAAAATACGATAATGTATCCATGGATTTTTTGTCTATGGGCATGTCCGGCGATTTTGCCGAGGCTGTCGCTTGCGGGGCCAACATGGTCCGCGTCGGCACGGCGATCTTCGGACCCCGTAACTATCAATAATCAATTCGCATTTCCGGAGGCAAGACCATGGGTTTCATGGATGAACTGCGCAAGCTCACCCAGCCGTATGACGATGAGGACGATTTTTTTGAAGGCGCCGAGACCAATCTGAGACCACAGGCTCAGCCCAGCGCCGCGCAGATACAGTTTGAAAACGCATTTGGGGACGATAGCGGCGCAAAGCCGGAGCCGGAGGCGACGCCCGTAAAGGAGCCGGCGCCCAAGCCCCAGAACACCGCCGGCGGATTCCTGAGCGGCTTCGGCTTTAAGAAGGCAGCAAAGCCCAAGCGTGAGCGCGTCGTGGAGTTCGGCGGCAGCGAGCAGCAGGTGATCCTCTTTAACCCCAAGACCTTTGACGAGGCCGGAGAGCTGGTGAGCCATCTGCAGCAGGGGCGCTCTGTCGTCATGACGCTGGAGGGTATCCCGACGGATAACGCGCGTCGCCTTCTGGATTTTCTGTCCGGCATCACCTTCGCCCTCAATGGCCGGATTACCCCCATTTCCGCGAAGACCTATTTTATCACGCCCCAGAATGTGGGCGTGCTCGGTGCGCAGAGTGAACAGCAGGCCGAGACCGACGGCCAGTATCTGTAAAGAGAGAAAACTGAGGAGGCGGCGACTCGATCGGTAAGAGCGGATTCCGGGAAAACTTGTTTCCTGATGAAGGCGGCTTTTTGCAGGAATACTTTATGTATGAGAAGAAAAAGTGACGAAAATCGGGATTGTTTTTTCGGAAGACGCCAAAGACGGATTTGGTTGGCGTTTCCCTAAGAAAGGGAGATTAAAGATATGATTACCGCTCAGGACATTCGTGAAAAAACCTTTGAGAAGTCCCGGTTAAGTGGCTACGATATGGCTTCCGTGGACGATTTTCTGGAGGAGCTGGCAAACGAGATTGCCGCCGCTCAGAAGGAGAACGCCGTCCTCAAGAGCAAGATGAAGGTTTTGGTTGACAAGATCGAGGAATATCGCGCAGGGGAAGAGACCCTCTCCTCCGCCATCCTCTCCGCCCAGAAGCTGGCCGTCCAGATCGAGCAGGACGCCCGTAAGCGCGCCGATGCCATGCTGGCTGACGCCGAACGTCAGGCGCAGGAGCGCATCGGCTCCATCGAGGACGAAACGAAGCTCTACGAGCGCCGCCTGGCTGAGGCAAAGGCGACCACGGCCAAGTACTTTGACGCGGTGCGCGCCGTCAGCAAGGCGCAGCTTGCCAAGCTGGACGCCATCAGCCGGGACTACGTCCCCCAGCCGGCGGCTGACGCCGCCGCCGGGGAAGCCGAAGTGGAAGACACCGTGCGCAGCATCGAAGACTCCGCCTCCAAGGTTCAGCCGGAGATGAACTTCAGCATTGATCTCGGCCCCGCAGAAGAGTCCGCGCCCGCGTCCGGCCTTGACAGCACCCAGACCTTCACGGTCTGAGCGCCAACCATTCGCATATTATGGGGCGCGCGCCGTTTTTCGGCGCCCGCCCCCGATTCTATCTACAGGAGAAACGATCTATGTCCAAAGATTTTAACGCTACCCTGAACCTGCCGAAAACCGATTTTCCCATGCGCGCGGGGCTTCCCAAGCGGGAGCCGGATATGCTCAGGCATTGGGAGGAGCTGGACATTTACAACGAGCATATGAAAAAGAGCGAGGGGCTGCCGCTCTTCAACCTGCACGACGGCCCTCCGTTCTCCAACGGCGATATTCACATGGGCCACGCCCTCAACAAGTCCATCAAGGACTTCATCAACCGCAGCTATATGATGCGCGGCTACCATGTGCCCTATATCCCCGGCTGGGATAACCACGGCATGCCCATCGAATCCGCCATCATCAAGGAGCAGAAGCTCAACCACAAGGCCATGAGCGTGGCGGATTTTCGCTCCGCCTGTGAGGCCTATGCCAATAAGTATGTTGACCGCCAGCGCGAGGGCTTCAAACGCCTCGGCGTCATCGGGGACTGGGAGCACCCCTATACCACGATGAACAAGGGCTTTGAGTCCGACGAGGTGCGCATCTTCGGCAAGATGTACCGGAATGGGCATATCTACAAGGGGCTCAAGCCCGTCTACTGGTGCGCCCATGACGAGACCGCCCTGGCCGAGGCCGAGATCGAGTATCAGGACGATCCGGTCACCACGGTTTACGTCAAGTTCCCCATGCATGACGACAAGGGCAAGCTGAGCCATCTGGACAAGTCGAAGCTCTTCTTCCTGATCTGGACGACCACCACCTGGACGCTGCCCGGCAACCTCGGCATCACCCTCTCCCCGGGCGACAGCTACGCCATCGTCAGAGTGCCGAACGGCGAGATGTATATCATCGCCGAGGCGCTGGTGCCCACCGTCATGAAGGCCGGCAAGGTCGAGAGCTACGAGATCGTGGAGACCCACGAGGGGCGCTTCTTCGAGTATATGCTGGCAGACCACCCCTTCCTGCCGAAGACGAGCCTTCTGATGCTGGCCGACTACGTCACGATGGATTCCGGCACCGGCTGCGTGCACACCGCCCCCGGCTTCGGCGCGGACGACTATGTCACCTGCATGCGCTACGGCACCGACATGGTCGTACCGGTGGACGATCAGGGACGCCACACCGAATACGCCGGCAAGTACGCCGGACTCGGTACCGAGGAATCCAACCCCATCATTCTCGCCGATATGAAGGAGAGCGGCGCTCTCTTCGCCAGCGAGAACATCATGCACAGCTATCCCCACTGCTGGCGCTGCAAGAAGCCCATCATCTTCCGCGCAACGCCCCAGTGGTTCTGCT
This sequence comes from uncultured Oscillospiraceae bacterium, assembly GCA_905233785.1. Lineage (GTDB taxonomy): Bacteria > Bacillota > Clostridia > Oscillospirales > Oscillospiraceae > Limivicinus. The sequence goes on along the minus strand of CAJOCV010000047.1, from coordinate 5,277 downwards.
CGGTCGATTCCTTTAAGGAGGAGGCTGTCGCCGCCTGCGAGAATGTGCGGTGGCTGCCCGCCTGGGGCAAGGAGCGCATGGGCGCCATGATCCGCGAGCGCGCCGACTGGTGCATTTCCCGCCAGCGCCGCTGGGGCTTGCCCATCCCGGTGTTCTACTGCGACGATTGCGGCAAGCCCGTCTGCACCGAGGAGAGCATCGAGGCCGTTGCCGCGCTTTTTGAGAAGGAAGGCAGCAACGCCTGGTTTGACCGCGAGGCCAAGGACATCCTGCCCGAAGGCTTCACCTGCCCGCACTGCGGCGGCAGGCGCTTTACGCAGGAGACCGATACGCTGGACGGCTGGTTTGACTCCGGCTCCACCCACTACGCCGCCATGAAGCGCGACCAGGGCTTCTGGCCCGCCACCATGTACATGGAGGGCGGCGACCAGTACCGCGGCTGGTTCCAGTCCTCGCTGCTCGTCGCTGTCGGCGCGCTGGGACAGGGCGCCCCCTACAAGGAGTGCCTGACCCACGGCTGGACGGTGGACGGCGAGGGCAAGGCCATGCACAAGTCCCTCGGCAACGGCGTTGATCCCGCCGACATCATCAAGGAGTTCGGCGCGGATATGATCCGCCTCTGGGCCGGCTCCGCCGACTACCATGTGGACGTGCGCTCGGACAAGGGCGTGTTCAAGCAGCTCAGCCAGAACTATCTGAAGTTCCGCAACACGGCCCGCTACTGTCTCGGAAACCTCGACGGTTTTGATCCGAACAGGCTGGTCGCCCCGGAGGATATGCTGCCTCTCGACCGCTGGGCGGTCACCCGACTGAACGCCCTGATCGAAAAGGTGGCCCAGGCTTACGACGATTACGAGTTCCATGTGGTCTCCCATGCGATCAACGACTTCTGTGTTGTCGAACTTTCAAGTTTTTATCTTGACATTATCAAGGATCGGTTGTACTGTGAAGAGAGAGAATCTCTCGCGCGCCGCAGCGCCCAGACGGCGCTCTGGCTGATCCTGGACAGCATGACGCGCATGTTCGCGCCGATCCTGGCTTTCACCTGCGATGAGATCTGGCAGGCCATGCCCCACCGCGAGGGCGACGATACGCGCAATGTGGTGTATAACACGATGAACAAGCCCTTTGCCGACTATGCGCTCGGCGAGGACGCCATGGCCCGCTGGGACAAGCTGATCTCCCTGCGCGACGACGTGAACGCCGTGCTCGAGTCTGCCCGCGCCGCCAAGCGCATCGGCAAGCCGCTCGAGGCGGCCGTTACGCTCCGCGCCGAGGATAAGGCCGCAAAAGAGCTGCTTCACGCTGTCTCCGACATGGATCTGGCCGATCTGCTGATCGTCTCCGAGTGCCTTGTGCGCGAGGACGGGAGCGAGGAGGAGAGCGCCGCGGCCGGACACGGCGGCAAAAATCCCGGCCTGCACATCTCCGTGGCCGAGGCGAGCGGCACCAAGTGCCCGCGCTGCTGGAAGCAGAGCAAGAGCGCCAATGCCGAGGGGCTGTGCCCGCGCTGCGCCGCCGTTGTAGCAAAGCTCGGCGAGTAAATATCCCAGTGCACCAAGGGACGCTGATAAAGCGGCGTCCCGGCCGGATGCAGATATCCAGATAGATTCCGGCGAAATACGTTTGCTCCGGAGTGCCGGAGCGGATAGGAGAAAGATATGCTGTACGCCATCGTTGCCCTGCTGATCGTGATTTTAGATCAGTGGACCAAGTACTGGGTCGCCGCGAATATCGTTGAGAATTCCGGCGTCAAGGAAGTCATCCCCGGCATACTGAGCCTGATCAACCTGCATAATGACGGGGCCGCCTTCGGATTTCTCAGCGGAGCCAATGCCACGCTGATTTTCGCGGGTATCTGCGTTGTGTTCTGCATTGCGGTCATCATTCTGCTGGCCACGCGCGTGGTCCGCGGCAGTCTGGGCCGCTGGGCGTTGATTTTCATCATGGCGGGCGGCATCGGCAACTGCATCGACCGCGTGGTTTATGCCTATGTGCAGGATATGTTCAAGATCGACGCGATTAACTGGTTCCCGATCTTCAACGTGGCGGACGCCTTTATTGTATTCGGCTGCGTGCTGTTCATCCTGTATATCCTCTTTGGCGGCAATAAGCGCGCCAGACGCCGCGAGGAAGAGGATGAGTATTACGACGATGACGAATACGAGGACGACGACTACGACGAGGACGAAGACGAAGACGACTACGAGGACAGGAAACCCGCGAAGAAGAAGCGCCTGTCCCTGCGTGAGCGGCGCCGTATGAAGAAGGAAGCAGAGTACGACGACGAATACGAACGACGACGAGGACGACGATTACGAGGAAGAAAAGCCCGTGAAGCGTTCCAGGCGTGAGAGCGTGAAGCCCAGTCGCCGCCAGAGTGCCAGCCGCGCCTATGAGGAGGACTACGAGCAATTCAAGGCCGCCCGCGCCGCCCGCCAGGGTCAGGCGGCGGAGAGCAAGAGCCCCGTTGCCCACGATCCCTCCAACCCCTTTGCCGAGTGGGATCGCGCCCAGCAGGCGCAGGCAGAACAGAGTGCGCCTGTACAGCCGGCCCCTGCGCCCGCGCCGACCCCGACCCCGGCCCCGGTCCCTGCGCCGGCACCGGCTCCCGCACCCGCGCCTGTGCCTGCCCCAGTCCCTGCACCGGCTCCCGCGCCTGCACCGGCCCCTGCTCCGGCTCCGGCCCCTGCACCGACCCCTGCACCCGCTCCGGTCGTCGAAGAGACCTACAGTCTGGACGACATTCTCAACGAGTTCCGGTAAAGCATGGACGAAATCAACGAAATATTAGCGGAGGAGAGCGGCGACCGGGTCGACGCTCTCCTCGCGCAGCATATGGGTGGCCTCTCACGCAGCGCCATTCAGCGCCTGCTCGACGATGGGGCGGTGACGCTCTGGGGCGAGCGCGTGAAGAAGAACTACCGATGCAAGGCCGGCGATCTGTTTTGTATCCGTCTGCCTGAGCTGCAGGAGCTGCCGCTGCTGCCCCAGGCGATTCCACTCGATATCATCTATGAGGACGAGGATGTCATCGCCGTCAACAAGCCGCGCGGTCTGGTCGTCCACCCCGCGCCCGGCCACCCGGACGGAACGCTGGTCAACGCGCTGCTCTATCACTGTGCGGACAGTCTGTCCGGCATCGGCGGTGAGCGCCGCCCCGGCATCGTCCACCGCATCGACAAGGACACCTCGGGCCTGCTGATTGCGGCGAAAAATGACGCGGCGCACCGCGCGCTTGCCGCGCAGCTGGCCGACCACAGCCTTTATCGGGAATATGAGGCCGTGGCGCGCGGTCGCTTCCGCGAGGATCTCGGCACGATCGATGCGCCGATCGGCCGCCACCCCATCGAGCGCAAGCGCATGGCTGTCACCGAGAAAAACAGCAAGCGCGCCGTCACGCACTGGCAGGTGCTGGCGCGCTACCGGGACTATACCCATCTCCTCTGCCGCCTTGAGACAGGGCGCACGCACCAGATCCGCGTCCACATGGCCCACAGCGGCCATGCGCTGCTCGGCGACGCGCTCTATGGCGCGCCCTCGCCCGACAAGGGGCTCGAGGGCCAGTGCCTGCATGCGCGGCGGCTGCATTTCATCCATCCGCGCACGGGGGAGACGGTCTGTCTTGAATGCCCGCTGCCGGACTATTTTACGGCCGTACTATCGCGTCTCGGACCGCCGATCGACGGGAACGGACGCCTCATCGATTGAAATCAGGAGGAATGATTGATGAATATGAAACAACTGCTCCCGGGAGCCCTGGTTGCCCTGGTCGTCATCGGCGCGCTGCTGCTGGTCTTCCGGCTGCTTACCGGCGTTTTCGCTCTGGCCAGCGGCCTGCTGAACACGCTGCTCGGCCTGGCCATTGTTGTCGCGCTTGTTGCGATCGTGGCCTGGATGTTTTCCTATGCCAAAAAGCATAAGAAATGACACCATTGACGGACAGGCGCATTTCTGATACAATACGCACAGTCTGTACATAATAAACAGAGAACAAAAAAGGAGAATGCCATATGATTTCCAAAAATATGATCGTCACGGACATTCTGGCCGTGGACGACGATATTGCCCCGATCCTTATGCAGATGGGCATGCACTGCATCGGCTGCATGGCCGCCGGCGGCGAGGATTTAGAGACAGCCATGATGGTGCACGGCTATTCCGCCGAGGACGTGGAAAAGGTCGTCAACTATATCAATGAGTATCTGAAATCCAAGGCAGCCCACGCTGAATAAGCCAACATGAAAAGCTCCGGTTTTCTGCCCGTTTTTTGACAGGAAACCGGAGCTTTTTATTCTGTTAAATTATTGTCAAAACCATGCAGAACGGGTAACTATTTCGTCCACCCTGGTCAGGGGGAGTTCAGAGGGGTTCTCCCCTCTGATTTTTTGCCGCGAACGGCAAAAAAGACTTTTGACGGGGCTTTGCCTCGGCAAAAACTCACTAAGCCGAGCTTTGCGAGGCCTCGCGCCGACCAAAGCGGCCTAAAGCCGCTGCGATGAGCGCGAGTACCCCCTAACTATTCAGTCACCCGCAGGGTGACTGAATAGTTACCATAACGGACGGATCATAAGCCGCGCCTTTTGCGAAATCGTTCGGTTGACAGCAAAAGCCGCGCAGTGTATAATTCCAACAAAGAAAAAAAAGAAAGCGGGAACCGCCATGGTTCATGCATGCCGATGTCGCAGTCTGTGAGCGCCGTTCATAGAATACGACAGGGAGTGAAGTCAATATGTTTCAGGAAGCACGGGAGCTGATTGCCGCCTATAAGGCGCGCGATCCGGCCGCCCGCTCGGCATTGGAAATCTTACTGCTGTACCCCGGCGTCAAGGCCGTCCGCAGTCACCGCCGGGCGCATTGGTGCTTTACCCACAATCTTAAATTTCTCGCGCGCTGGATTTCACAGGCGAGCCGCCGGCGCACCGGCATTGAGATCCACCCCGGCGCCACGATCGGCAAACGCCTGGTCATTGACCACGGCATGGGCATCGTCATCGGCGAGACGGCCGAGATCGGCGACGACTGCCTGATCTACCACGGCGTCACGCTGGGCGGCACCGGCAAGGACTGCGGCAAGCGCCATCCGACGATCGGCAACAACGTGCTGATCGGCACCGGCGCCAAGCTGCTCGGCCCCTTCACCGTGGGCGACAACGCCCGCATCGCCGCGGGCTCGGTCGTGCTGCAGAGCGTCCCGGCCAACGCCACGGCCGTCGGCGTCCCGGCCAAGATCACGCGCATCAACGGCCAGAAGGTCGACTATGTCGAGGCCGTCGA
>CAJOCV010000046.1 GCA_905233785.1 uncultured Oscillospiraceae bacterium | reverse complement strand
TGATTTCGCGTGGGCCGTCGAGGAAGCGACAAGAAAAAAGAAGACGGACTTCTCGAAGGCAGAGTTCCTGACCTATGATGAGGGGCTGTGCGTTCAATGCATGCATGTAGGTTCCTATGACAATGAACCCGCTACGGTTGCCCGGATGCATGAGTACATGGAGACCCAGGGATATGTTCTGGACATAACCAGTCAGAGAATGCACCATGAGATCTATCTGAGCGACGCAAGAAAAGTGGCGCCGGAAAAGCTGAAAACTGTGATTCGGCACCCGATCCGAAAGGGATAACGGCAGGACAGATCTGGGCAGGAAATGACAGGACAATTTCCGCTTTGAGAGATACAATGATCCTATCAAGGGACGGAGGACCCGCCGATGGAGTGGCTTACCAGCATTCGTACAGCAATCGATTATATGGAAGAGCATCTGACTGACGATATCAGTGCGCAGGATGTGGCTGACCGGGTGTACCTCTCCCCGTTTTTTCTCCAGAGAGGCTTTTCGCTGATGACCGGATACGGTATCGGAGAATATATCCGAAACCGCAGACTGTATCAAGCGGCCCGGGACCTGAAGGAGACAGAAGACAAGGTGATCGATATCGCCCTTCGGTACTGCTATGAAACGCCGGAGAGCTTCACAAAAGCATTTTCCCGTTTTCACGGCGCGACGCCTTCACAGGTCCGTGAAGGGGCCGCCGGAAAGGTCTTTCTTCCCCTGACGATCAAATTATCGGTACAAGGAGGCAGTCAAATGGATGTTAAAATTGTGCCCATGTTTCCCTTCAAGGTCATCGGCTTCCAGAAGATTTTCGACAACGAAACCGCTTATGCAGAAATACCGAGGTTCTGGAACGAAATCTGTGAGAAGTATGCAAACCGTGTATATGCGGGAAATGCACCGGCGAATCCCTATGAGCAGGCTCTGGTGGACAACTGCATCGGGGAATATGGCGTCTGCATCGACGATATCGGCGGAGGCAAATTCCGCTATCTGATCGCGGGCAAGTACACGGGCGGAGCCGTACCGGAGGGAATGGTGGTCTACGAGTTCCCAAGGAATGAATGGGCGGTTTTCGCTTGCATCGGACCGAATCCTCAGACACTACAGAGTGTGAACACCCGAATCTTCTCTGAATGGCTGCCCGGCAATCCGGATTATGAGCTGAGCGGAAATGCAACGGTTGAGTGGTATGACTGTGTAAACGGAGAAATGACTGACCCAGATTATCACAGTGCGATCTGGGTACCGGTGAAGAGGAAAAAGTAAGCAAATTATCAATTACAGCTCTATACCGTAAAAAAGGAAGATGACCTGCACATGAAAATGCAGATCATCTTCCTTTTTGTTGCCAACCCTGCCAACCAGATGCCCAAATCAGTTTGTCTTTCAAAACTGTCTTATGAGCACCCAGCTATTGGGCGGGGGTGCTGTTTTTGTTGGGGAAACTAAATTCTCATGCACACGTCCCAGGCGCGCCAGATGACGGTGCGCAGGTTGCCGATGGCAACGCAGTCGCCGACACGGTGGACATGGGGAGCCTTCTCACCGACAGGGGCGGGTACAAAGCCGATGCCGTTGACAACAGCGTCGCACTCCTGCCGGAAGGAGCCGTCAGGCGTCTTGATGATGCAGTAGCCGTCGCCGATCTCGGTGATGGTGCTGTGCAGATAGACGGGAACCTTGTGGTACTCCATCGCGTCGCGCAGGAAGGAGGTGTTGGCAAGGCAGGTGGCCTGCGCCGCAACCAGGTCGTTGCCGTACTCGACGATGATGGGGTGCTTCTTGAAGTTGTAGACCATGTCGTAAGCCGCCTCGCAGGAGGACTGGCCGCCGCCGAGGAAGACGACGTTCTGCAGCTTCTCATCGGCGATCCTGCCTTCCTTAAGAAGCTCAGTAAAGGTCATGGTCTTGTCAAAGCCCTTGATCTGGGGCATGGTTCTGGGAACGGAACCGGTGCAGACGATGATCTCGTCAAAGCCGCGCTTGATGGTGCCCAGGTCGTTGACCTCGGTGTTCAGGCGCACCTCGATGCCGGCTTCCTTCATCTCGCGCTTGTACCAGTCAATGAGCTGCTTGTCATTCTCCTTGAAGGTCATCGCGGAGGCCGTCAGGAACAGACCGCCAAGCTCGCCGGTCTTCTCAAACAGGACGGGATTGTGCCCGCGCTTTTTGAGCACGAGGCAGCATTCCATACCGCCGATGCCGCCGCCGATGACGGCGACCTTCTTCGGGTTCTTGGTCGGAACGATCTTGTAGCGGTTGTGCTGCATGGTGGGCGGGTTGAGCGCGCAGCGGCCCAGGTGCAGGGAGTCGCCCAGAGACTGGATGTTCTCGGTACCCTCGTACTTGGCGAAGTTGAAGCAGCCGTTGTGGCAGCGGATGCAGGGACGGATGGTGTCTTCCTTGCCGGCCTTGATCTTGCTGACCCAGTTTTCGTCAACCAGGTTCTGGCGGGCGATGGCGACCGCGTCAAGGCGACCGGCGGCGATCTCCTCGGCGGCCTTGACCGGATCCATGCGGCCGGCGCAGGCGACGGGAGAATTGGTGAACTGCTTGATATGCTCGACGTCTGCCAGATTGCAGTTGTCGGGCATGTACTGAGGCGGATGCGCCCAGTACCAGGCGTCGTAAGTGCCGTTGTCGCAGTTGAAGAAGTCGTAACCGGCTTCCTCCAGAATTTTGACGGCCTTTTCGGACTCGGCCATGTCACGGCCGAACTCCTCAAACTCCTCGTAAGGCATCGCGCCCTTGCGCCAGCCCTTGGTGCAGGAGCGGACGGAGTAACGCAGAGATACGGGGAAGTCGGACCCGGCCTGCTTCTTGATCTCCTGAGCGATCTCGCAGGCAAAGCGCAGACGGTTCTCCAGCGAGCCGCCGTATTGGTCGGTGCGGAAGTTCATATTGGCGATGGCAAACTGATCCAGGTTGTAGCCCTCGTGTACGGCGTGAATCTCAACACCGTCAACACCGGCCTCGCGCAGCTTTCTCGCGGTGGCGCCGAAGTGCCATACCATCTCCTGAATCTCTTCCACGGTGAAGGGACGGGAGGTCAGGTTATCGGCCCAGCGATTGGGCGTGGCGGAGGCGGAGGCGCAGCTATACTGCACGTCCACGATGGGGGAGGCCAGCTTGTTTAAGAGGTCGTTGCGGGCGAGCGCCGCCATCCAGGGCGTAACGGCCATGGAACGGCCGAAGCCGCCGGCCAGCTGGATAAAGAGCTTGCCGCCGGTCTTGTGGTACTCGTCCATGTAGGGCTTGAGCACACGGTACATCTGGCGGTTGGAGTCCAGCCACTTTCTGCCCATGGTGTCGCGGATGACCTGCATGCCGGGGAGCACCAGACCGACGCCGTCCTTGGCGCGCTTGAGCAGAAAATCAGCGGCCTCCAGGTCAAAGTGAGACGGCTCCAGCCAGCCAAACAGGGTGGTGCCGCCCATGGAACACTGTACGATGCGGTTCGGAATCTCTACTTCCCCAATCTTAAATGGGGTAAACAGAGCTTCATACTGTTTGTTCATAGTATGACCCTTTCTTTCTCAAATTTAGCTTTGGCAGCTTTGATACGAAATGATGGCTTACGGGAGCAGTGCCCTGACAAAATCAATGGGCCACATCAGCAAATCTGCGAGCAGGCGAACCGTGGAATCCAGTGCAATGTACTTGTCTTCGCCGAGTATTTCAAAGAGCTTGTCGCGGACAGACTCAATCTGCAGCAGCTTGGCAACGCCATAACCGACACAGCAGACGCATACGAGCACAAAGCATCTTTTTGCTTTCTTCTTCATGTAGTTTCCCCTCCTGTTTCGTTTTTAAGGTTTCATGCTTTGAGGTCTGCCTGCGAGGAACGCAAACTGACCTTATGATGCCATGATATAATTATTATACTGTTTTTCCTGGAAAGTGTCAAGCGCCGCGTGGTGCAAATTAGACAAAACGGAGAGAATTGTATAAGGCCGTTTCCGGCGCATTGTTGTACACTTTGCCGCGCTTTGTATAGCAAAAGGGGCTGTTGCAAGATACGCGCATAGCCCAGTCACCACCGTGGGGGAGGGGCTCGCCCCTCCCGGCAGCACGGAGTATTGTCTTGAGAAAATGTTCGGCGAATTCGCAGATTATACGAATTCGCCGAACATTTCTTTGCTATACGAGCTCTGGTTCGCCGGGAGGGCACAAGGCCCTCCCCTTGTATACGATGCAACCAGGGTTTTCGCATTTGTTTCGCATTTTGCAACGCGCCCTTTTTAAGAACTGACCACTGGCCACTGACCGCTGGCCACTTATTTCCGGAAGCTGTCCTTGAGCGCCACAGCGCGGTTGAAGACCAGATGCTCGCATCTTGCGTCGCGGTTATCGAGCACAAAGTAGCCCTGACGCATGAACTGGTAGCCCTTGGAATCCTTTCCGTTTTCGGGCATGGGGGCGTCGCGCAGGGCGGCCTCGACCTTGCAGCCGGTGAGCACCGTGAGGCTCTCGGGATTGAGACAGTCGAGGAAGTTCTTGTCCGGGCCGTCGGGCTCGGCGTCGGCAAAAAGGTAATCGTAGAGGCGCACCTCGGCGTCGGCGCAGTTTGCCGCGTCCACCCAGTGGATCGTCGCGCCCTTGACCTTGCGTCCGTCGGCGGGATCGCCGCCGCGGCTCGCGGGGTCGTACTCGCAGAGGATCTCTGTAACCTTGCCGTTTTCATCCTTGACACAGCCGGTGCAGGTGACGAGATACGCGCCCTTGAGGCGTACCTCATAGCCCGGGTGCAGGCGCTTGTACTTCGGCGCGGGCACCTCCATGAAGTCGTCCTCCTCGATCCAGAGGTGGCGGGAGAAGGAAACCTCGCGGGTACCGTCCTCGGGATGGAGGGGATTGTTCTCAACGGTCAAAAGCTCGCTGTGTCCCTCGGGGTAGTTGGTGACGGTGAGCTTTACGGGATGCAGCACCGCCATGACGCGCTGCGCGCTGTCGTTGAGGTCGTCGCGCAGGCAGCTCTCAAGCAGCGCCCAATCCACAGTCGAATCCACCTTGCTCACGCCGATGCGCTCACAGAAATTCCGGATGGAGCGGGAGGTGTAGCCGCGCCTGCGCAGACCGCAGAGCGTCGGCATCCGCGGATCATCCCAGCCGGAGACGCGACCCTCCTCCACAAGCTGCCTGAGCTTGCGCTTGGACATGACCGTGTAGTTGATGCCGAGACGGGCAAACTCGATCTGCCGGGGCTTGACGCCGGGAATGTCGGCGTTGGCGACCACCCAGTCATAGAGGGGACGGTGCGCCTCATACTCCAGAGAGCAGAGGGAGTGGGTGATGCCCTCCAGCGCGTCCTGAATGGGGTGGGCAAAGTCGTACATCGGGTAGATGCACCACTTGTCGCCCTGACGGTGGTGGTGGATGTAGCGGATGCGGTAGAGCACCGGGTCGCGCATGTTAAAGTTGCCGCTTGCAAGGTCAAGCTTTGCGCGCAGCGTGTAGCGCCCTTCCTCAAACTCACCGGCGCGCATGCGCTCGAAGAGGTCGAGGCTCTCCTCGATGGGACGGTCGCGCCAGGGGCTGATGGCGGGGTGGGTGGTATCGCCGCGATATTCCTTGAACTGCTCGGGCGTCAGCTCACAGACATAGGCCAGACCCTTTTTGATAAACTGCAGCGCGATCTCGTAGGTCTTTTCAAAATAATCGGAGCCGTAGAACAGCCGGTCGCCCCAGTCAAAGCCCAGCCAGTGGATGTCCTGCTGGATGGCATCGACATACTCGGTGTCCTCCTTGGCGGGGTTCGTGTCGTCAAAGCGCAGGTTGCAGAGCCCGCCAAAGCGCTCTGCGGTGCTGAAGTCGATGGTCAGCGCCTTGCAGTGGCCAATATGCAGATAGCCGTTGGGTTCGGGCGGAAAGCGGGTGTGCACCTTCATGCCGTAGCAGCGCTTCCCCTCGGAAAGATCCTCCTGTACGAAGGACTCGATAAAGTTTCTGGTATTGAGTTCGTCCATCTTTTTCTCTCCCCAGTCAAAAATTCCTGACTATTATATACGATGCTTGCGGAAAATACAAGAAAAAGAAAACGAGAAAAACATTGTGTACAATCTAATTTAGCGATTGCAATTGAGGGCGGGCTGTGGTAAAATAATGAATAGAGAAAAGTGAGTGGTGAAAAGTTAAGGTGTCGCTGCGCGACAGATGAAAATAATTCGTCCCCGAAGGGGACACCATAACTGTTCATTTTTCACTATTCATTATTCACTGAATCAAGGGAGTGCTGAATATGGATCAGATTTATGACGTTCTCATCATCGGCGGCGGCGCGGCGGCGACCTCGGCGGTGCTTACGCTGAAAAACCGCGGCAAGACCAGCGCGATCGTTTCCAACAAGGAGGAGACCTCCAGCCTCTATAAGGCGGAGAAGATCACCAATTACCCCGGTCTCCCGCCCATGACCGGCGCGGAGATGACGGCGCTTTTCCGCAAGCAGGCGGAGGAGGCGGGCGCGACGATGATCACCGGGCGCGCAATCTCCGTCATGCCGATGGACGGTACCTTCGGCGTCGCGGTCGGGAGCGATTACTATATGGCAAAGTCCCTGATTATCGCCGCCGGCATCACGCGCGAGAAGCTCTATCCCGGCGAGGCGGAGTTCCTTGGACGCGGCGTGAGCTACTGCGCGACCTGTGATGGGATGCTCTATCGCGGCAAGACCGTGGCGGTCGTGGGCGGCGGCGAGGAAGCCCGCCATGACGCGGACTTTTTAGAGAGCATCGGCTGCACGGTGCTGCGCTTTGAGAAAAACGGTAAATACGAGATTCGCGGCGGCATGAAGGCGGACACGCTTGTCTTCGCGGGCGAGGAGCATAAGGTGGACTGCGTGTTCATCATCAAGGACACGGTCTCGGTCACAAAGCTCGTGCCCGGCCTCGAATACGAAAACGGCGCCATCGTCGTCGATCGCAAAATGCAGACCACGGTGCCCGGCGTCTTCGCCGCGGGCGACTGCACCGGCAAGCCCTACCAGCTCGCCAAGGCCGCGGGCGAGGGCAACGTCGCGGCCTTGAGCGCTTGCGATTATCTCGCGGGGAAGTAAAAAATCATGGGAATCATGGCGGGGAAGCCCCTGGAGACGAAGGGCTTCCCCGCATTTTTATAATTTCGGAGGCGAACGGTTGATACCTGGCGAACGATCTGATATAATATATGTGATTTTTAAAATATGTTCTATTTCGACGAAAAAAACCGGAACGGAGAGGGTAAAAAGTGAAGGGCTTTTGCGAACGGAAATTCAGTTCCATGTTTATATCCGGCACCTTTACCAAGGCGGTCATGTACATCATGCTCCTCTGCGACAGCATCATCGCGGGCTATTTCATCGGGGAAACGGGTGTTGCGGCCATCAATGCGATCACACCGGTGACGGGTATCATTACATTTTTTGGCGACCTCGTTTCCACGGGTGTGGGCATCGTGTTCACAAGAGAGGTCGGCGCGATGAGAAAAAAACGGGCGGATGAGATTTACGGACAGGGTCTGATCATCAGCCTCTCCCTCGGGCTGATTTCCGCGCTCATCATCTATCTGATCCGCGGCATTTATTTCAGCGCAAACGGGGTCACGGGCGAGATCCTTGAAAACGCGCTCCGATACTACCGCCTGGTTCCGGTCAACGCGTTCCTGACCATTGTGATCTTCTATCTGGAACAGATGGTATACAGCGATGGGGACGAGCTGTGCAACAATCTCTGCTACGCGTTTCAAATCGGCGGCAATATCGTCCTCTCCGTTGTATTGACAAAGCTTCTCGGCATGACCGGCATCATTCTCGGCTCTGTCATCGGCAACGCCCTCGGCATCCTCGTATGCTGCTGGCACTATTTCCGCAAAGGCAGCACGCTGCACTTTGTGTGGCACCTGTCCTTCAAGGACTTTCTGCTTACCTCACGTTACAGCATCGTGGATTCTTCCGTGTACCTTTGCTGGGCGCTGATGGACTATGTCATGATCGGCTTTGTTTCGAGCCATTACGGAGAGCCGGGGCTGATTACTCTTGCCGTCGTCGTCAGTCTCATCGAATTCAGCGTCGTGATGGACGGCGTCGGCATGGCGATGCAGCCGCTGATCGGCACCTACTATGGCGAGAAGAACCATAAACTCATACAGAGAGTCATGAAGTTGGCTATCAAATGCGCGATCTCTGAGGGTCTTATCGCAAGCGCTCTCATCTGGATCTTCTCCAAGCAGTTCTGCGCCCTGTTTGGGATTACCGGCGGTGCGACGCTTGCGCCGTCCATTACCGCGATCCGGATCGTTTCCCTCGGCTTTCCCTTCTGCAGCGTGGTTTCCCTTATGACTTCCTATTATATGCTCATTGACCGCATCGGGATGGCGACAAGCTTTGCCTGCCTGCAAAACGGCTTGCTGTACATTCTGCTGCCGATTTTCGGCGGTATGAGCTTTGGCGTCAACGGCATGTGGGCCGGCTTTGCCGCCGCGCCGCTGCTGACGCTTTGCGGAGCGCTTGTGTTTGTGTATCTGCGTTTCGGAAAGGATCATTTCCCCTACCTGCTCAAAGACATGGACCGGGAGATCCTGATCCTCGACGATACGCTCACGGCGGAATCAGCCACTGAGCTGTCGCGCCGCGTCGCAAGCAGCCTTCTTGAGCGTCATTACGACAAGGACACTGCCAACCGCGCCGCCCTCTTTACGGAAGAGATCGGCTTGACCATCCTTGAGAGGAACGCAAAGGCGAAGAAAACGCTGCTGATCGAGTTTTCCCTCTTCTTCGAGGAGGATTCGGTTCTAATCATCGAACGCGATTCCGGAGAGCTGTTTGACCTTACGGATTCGGATCTTGAAGTCAAAGGCCTGAGCAGCTTTATCCTGAGCGGCCTGATGGAGGCGCATCGGGAAAAAACATATCTCGTAACCACCGGCTACAATCGAAACATGATCCGTTTTCACGAAACGGGAACCAATAAGGAGCAAGAAACAGCAGATGAATGTCTACGATTTTGACGGGACGATATTTCCGAAGGATTGCACGATCGACTTTTGCTTCTGGTGTATGAACCGCCATCCAAAGCTCTGGTTTACCTTCTTCCCGAAGGCGATCAAAAACGTCGTTCTCAATCGGATGGGGAAGGTGCCGGAATACCAGCTGCAGAGGATTTTTTTCAGTTATCTTACCCAGGTTGATGATTTCGATGAACAGATAGAGAAGTATTGGGACAAGAATAAGAGCAAAATATCCGCGTGGTATCTGGCGCAGAAAAAACCGGACGACCTGATCATCAGCGCATCTCCGATCTGTATCATCGAACCGATCGCAAGAAGGCTTGGCGTTAACTTTGTGGCGTCTGACTATGACCGGGAATACGGCGTTTTTGTCGATAATCTGATGTATGCAAAGGGAAAGGCCAGGTACATGATAGATCACGGCTTCCCCGTGATCGACAATTCCTATTCCGATTCCCTTGCCGATACTCCGATCGCCTTATGCGCCGAGAAAGCCCATCTGGTAAAGAACAAAGCGTCTACGGTGGTCGATTGGCCGGAGCTCGACGGTAAAACCATGGAGAAGGTAAAAAAGAAAATTGACACCGGTTGGCGTGTCTACCTGAAGGAAGAGGAATAAGTGTTTGTTATCATCTATGATTTCGGTACGAGTAACGTAAAAACCTGCCTGTTCGATATGAATTCGGAAATCAGGCTCGCCGCAAGCACCACGGCTTCTTACGGCCTGCGTATCTCCGAAGACGGCGGGGCAGAACAGGATACGGAAGAGTGGTGGGCGGCACTCTGCACCACCACGAGAAAGCTCTTAGAACAGATGGACATCAGGCCGGAGGAAATTCAAGGTCTGGCCTTCTGCTCACAGATGCAGGGAGCGGTTTTTGTCGACGAAAACGGGAACGCGCTCAGAGCCCCGATGAATTATCTGGATCAAAGAGGCGTTAAGGAATACCGGGACTGTATGGGTACCGGGATCATTAAGGTGTCCGGCTGCAGCCTGTATAAGCTGCTGCGGAACCTGCTTGTTAATTACGCCGGCTCAACCAGCGCCAAAGACCCGGTCTGGAAGTACAAGTGGGTAGAGAACAACGAGCCGGAGGTCTTTCAAAAACTCTATAAGTGGCTGGACATCGGGGACTACCTTACCGCGCGCTGCACCGGCAGGATCGTCAGAACCGCCGATACTGCGTTTGCAACCTTTCTCTATGATACGAGAAAAGGGAGAGAGGGCTGGAACAAGGGTCTTCTGGATATGTACAAGGTCAGAAGCGAGCATATGCCGGAGATCGTTGCCTGCACCGATCTGGTCGGCGGCCTGACGGAGCGGGCGGCTAAGGAGCTTGGCCTCGCGGAGGGAACCCCGGTATTCGGGGGCGGCGGCGATACGACCTTTGTCAATCTTGGCGCCGGATGCGTAAGACCGGGCGATACCCTGATCTATGTCGGGACCTCCGGTTGGGTATCCACATGTATGGATCATCAGACGGCGGACATCAACGCCATGATAACCGGCGTATTGTCGGCCAAACGCGGGTGCTTTAATTACTTCGCGGAGCTGGAAACGGCCGGGAAATGCTTTGAATGGGTCATGGATCACATTGCGCTGGATGAAGTAGGCATTTATCTGGAACATCTCAAAGTAACGGATGTTGAACAGAAATATTTGTCCTTGTATGATTATCTCTCCGAAGAAGTCAGCAAGGTTCCGCCCGGGGCGAACGGAGTGATTTTTACCCCGTGGCTTCACGGCAATCGCTGCCCGTTTGAGGACACCAAAGCCGGCGGCATTTTTTTCAATCTGCGCATCAACAACGGCAAGCGGGATATGATCCGCGCAGTGTTGGAGGGCATTTGCTATCATCTGCGCTGGCTGCTCGAATGTGAGAGCAGAAAGGTGCAGACCTCCGATCCCATCCGTTTTGTAGGCGGCGGCTCGCTCTCACACGTCACCTGCCAAATACTGGCGGATATTACCGGACGGACGATAGAGACAGTCGATAACGCGCAGCAGGTCGGCGCGGTCGGCGCCGCGCTTGCCGTTGCGGCCAGCATACAGGGGATAGACATGGTGGAGCTTTCAAACAGATACGTAAAGGCAAAGCGCACCTATACCCCGGACGCCCGAAACAAAGAGGTCTATGAGCGCAACTATAAGGTCTTCAAAAAGCTTTATAAAGCCAACGCGAAGAGCTTTCGGGCGCTCAACAGCTGATTGCGGCTGACGATTGCAATTC
>CAJOCV010000045.1 GCA_905233785.1 uncultured Oscillospiraceae bacterium | reverse complement strand
CATCGCGATCTTGAAGGCCGCGGGACTGCGCCGGGGCGGCGTGAAGTTCGTTTCCTGCCCCACCTGCGGCAGAACGGAGATCGACCTGATCGGCCTTGCCAACCGGGTCGAAGCTCTGGTGCGCGATCTCGACCGGGACATCACCGTCGCGGTCATGGGCTGCGTGGTCAACGGCCCCGGCGAAGCGCGGGAGGCTGACTACGGCATCGCCGGCGGCAAGGACAAGGGTCTGCTCTTCAAGAAGGGCGAGGTGCTGGGGACCTATGACTATGACCAGCTCTGCGAGAGATTGATGGAGCTGATCGAGAACGAAAAATGAAAAATGATGAATGAAAAAGAAAGGTGTCGCTTTGCGGCTTATTAAAGTGGCCAGTGGTCAGTGGCCAGTGGTCAGTGAAGGTGTCGCTTCGCGACGAATTGAATCAGGGAAACGCTGATCAAGTCGCCTGCGGCGCCTCCCGGAAAATTTGCGCTCTGATTTCGTCACTTTTTCTTGCAATACACAAAGTATTCCTGCAAAAAAGTGCCATCATCAGACCCTACAACCAAATTTTCCCGGGATTTGCTCTTGCCGATTGAATCATCGTTTCCTTAGTTCCCGAAGGGGACTCCGCAATTCATTTTTCATTCTTCATTGAGGAACGACCATGACAGACAATACCCCGTTTTTGACCATGTTCCCCGGCTGCGGGGATCTCAAACCCATCGCGGGCGGGCTGGAGCAGGCTACCGTCACCGAGGTGCAGGTGGACGCGCGGGAGCTGACGCTCTCGGTCTGCGCCCGCTTTGCCGCCATGCCCTCGCCCGTGGACATCACCACGCTCTCCGACCGGCTCAAAGCCGATTACGGGCTCAAAACCGTCGCCATCGTGCCGGACTATCCGCGCCCCAAGGCTTCGGCGGCGTCCTCCTTCGGCGCACCGAGCCACGGCGATAAGCCGACGGGCGACGTGCTCTTCGGCCGTGCCATCCGCCAGAAGCCCGTACCCATGAACACGCTGACGCTGGAATCCGGCAAGGTCACCGTGGAGGGGGATGTGGTGGCGGTCACGAGCCGCTCGACCAAAAACGGCGGCGCAGTGCTGGCCTTCGACCTCACCGACCGCACAAACTCCGTCTCCGTCACGCGCTTTCTGCGCTCGGACGACGATAAGAGCATCATCGACCGCGTGGGCGTGGGCGATCACCTCACCGTGCAGGGCGAGATCGTCTGGTCGAAGTACGATAACGACATGGTGCTTGACCCGAGAAATATCATGAAGTCCAAGCGCTACACCCGCCCGGACAACGCGGAAGTCAAGCGTGTGGAGCTGCATCTGCACACGCGCTTCTCCGCCCTCGACGCGCTGACCGATCCCGCCGCGGTGGTCAAGCGCGCCGCCGACTGGGGCATGCCCGCCATCGCGGTCACCGACCACGGCGTGGCGCAGGCCTTCCCCGATATGTGGAAGGCGGGCAAAAAGCACGGCGTGAAGATCATCTACGGCATGGAGGCCTATTTCGTCAACGACATGGACGGAAACGCCGCCGTCATCGGCAAATCCAAGCTCCCGCTGGACACGGAGTTTGTCGCCTTCGACATTGAGACCACCGGCCTCAACGCCCAGGACGAGCGCATGACCGAGATCGGCGCGGTGATCTTCTCCGGCGGGGAAGTGAAAAGCACCTTCAACACCTTCGTCAATCCCCAGAAGCCCATCCCCGCGAACATCACGGAGCTGACCGGTATCAAGGACAGCGACGTGAAGGACGCGCCGCTGGAGAAGGAGGCCATGGAGATGTTCATGGCCTACGCCGGGGATCGCCCGCTCGTGGCGCACAACGCGCACTTTGACGTGGGCTTTATGACCGCCGCGGCGCTTCGTAACGGGCTGCGCTTTTCCCCGGTCTTCCTCGACACGCTCGCCTTGAGCCAGGCGCTGCTGCCCGAGCTCAAGCGCTTCAAGCTGGACATTGTTTCCAACCACCTGGGGCTTCCCCAGTTTAACCACCACCGCGCCTCCGACGATGCGATGGTCGTGGCGCGCATGATGGACAAGTTCCTGCCCATGCTGCGCGCGCAGGGGGCGAAGGATCTCGACGGCATCGAGGAGGTCTACCACCGCCTCAAGCGCACGGACGTGGCGAAGAGCCATCACATGATCCTGCTGGTGAAAAACCGCAAGGGACTCAAAAACCTCTACGAGATGATCTCCCAGTCCTACTTAAAATACTTCCACCGCAACCCCACCGTGCCGAAGAGTCTCCTGAATCAGCACCGGGAGGGAATCCTTGTCGGCTCGGCCTGCGGCATGGGCGAGCTCTACGGTGCGGTCATGACCGGCGCGAGTCAGAAGGAACTGGAAAAAATCGCCTCCTATTACGACTATCTGGAGATCCAGCCCATCTGCAACAACGCCTTTCTCATTGACAACGGGCGCGTCAAGGACGAGAAGGTCTTGCAGGACTATAACCGCACGATCCTAAATCTCGGCCGCAAGCTGAATAAGCCCGTCATCGCCGCAAGCGACGTGCACTTTCTCGATCCCGAGGACGAGCAGTACCGCAAGATTTTGCAGGCAGCGAAGAAGTTCTCCGACCCCGACCGGGACTGCCCGATCTATTTCCGCACGACGGACGAGATGCTCAAGGAGTTTGAGTACCTCGGAAAAGACGTGGCCTATGAGGTGGTGGTGACGAACACCCGCGCCATCGCCGACCAGGTGGAGGAGATCGAGCTGCTGCCCAAGGATTTGTTCCCGCCGAAGATCGAAAACTCCGCCCGCGACCTGCGCGACCTCGTCTACGGCAAGATGCACCGCATCTACGGCGAGAACCCGCCCGCCATCGTACAGGAGCGCGTGGACACGGAATTAAACACCATCCTCGACCACAACTATGACGTGATCTATATGTCCGCCCAGAAGCTGGTGCAAAACTCGCTTGAGCACGGCTACCTGGTCGGCAGCCGAGGGAGCGTCGGCTCCTCCATCGTGGCGTACATGTCCGGCATCACGGAGGTAAACTCCCTCCCGCCGCATTACGTCTGCCCCAAGTGCTGCCACTCGGAGTTTATTACCGACGGCAGCTACGGCTGCGGCGCGGACATGCCGGAGAAGGACTGCCCCAACTGCGGCGAGCGCATGAACCGCGAGGGCTTTGACATCCCCTTTGAGACCTTCCTGGGCTTCCCCGGCAACGAGAAGACCCCCGATATTGACTTGAACTTCTCCGGCGAATATCAGGCGAAGGCGCATAAGTACACCGAGGTGCTGTTTGGCTCGGATCATGTTTTCCGCGCCGGAACGATCGGCACCCTCGCGGAGAAAACGGCCTACGGCTATGTGAAAAAGTACCTGGAGGAGCGCGGCATCACCGCCACCAAGGCGGAGGAAAACCGCCTCGCCCTGGGACTCGTGGGCATCAAGCGCACGACGGGGCAGCACCCCGGCGGCCTCGTCGTCATCCCGCAGGATATGGACGTGACGGACTTCTGCCCCGTGCAGCACCCGGCGGACGACCCGAACAGCGACATCATCACCACCCATTTTGAATACCACTGCATGGAGGCAAACCTCTTAAAGCTTGACGAGCTGGGGCACGATGACCCGACCATGATCCGCATGATGGAGGACATGACCGGCGTGGACGCGAAGAAAATTTCCCTCTCCGACCCGGAGACCATGTCCATCTTCACAAGCCCCGCGGCGCTGGGGCTTCCGGACGACGACCCGATCATCGGCAAGACCGGCTCCATCGGCGTACCGGAGTTCGGCACGCCCTTTACCCGCCAGATGCTCGTGGACACGCAGCCGAGCCAGTTTGATACCCTCGTGCGCCTCTCCGGCTTCTCCCACGGCACCGACGTGTGGGCGGGCAATATCCACGACCTCATTGTAAACGGCGTCGCGGATGTCAATGAGACCATCGGCTGCCGCGACGACATTATGATCTACCTCATCCAGAAGGGGATGCAGCCCGCCCTGGCCTTCAAGACCATGGAGGCCGTGCGTAAGGGCAAGGTCAAAAAGAGCGGCGACTTCCCCGGCGACGCGGAGGCGCAGATGCGCTCCATGGGCGTGCCGGACTGGTGGATCGAGTCGGCGCGCAAGATCGCCTACCTCTTCCCGAAGGCGCACGCCGTGGCCTACGTCATGATGGCCTTTCGCATCGCCTGGTTCAAGGTGCATGAGCCCCTGGCCTTTTACAGCGCCTACTTCTACCGCCGCAGCCAGAAGGGCGGCTTTGACGCCGCGATGATGACCGGCGGCACCGAGAGCGTGCGCCGCAAGCTCAATGAGTTCAAGCGCCGAAACGACCTGACCGCGAACGAAGAGGACTTGCAGGTCACGCTCGAGGCGGTGTATGAATTCAACCTGCGCGGCTTCGAGTTTGCGCCGATCGACCTCTACCGGTCGGACGCGGCGAAGTTTCTCATCACCGAGGACGGGAAGCTCCGCCCGCCCTTTGTGGCGATCTCCGGCCTGGGCGAGACGGCGGCGCTCGATCTCGCGGCGGCAGGGAAGTCCGGGCAGCAGTTTATCTCCATCGAGGAATTAAACCGCGTCTGTCCCAAGGTCTCCAGCAGCCACTTAGAGCAGCTCAAGAGCATGGGCGCTCTCGGTGATTTGCCGGATACCAGCCAAATCAGCTTTTTTGAGTGATCCGACGCTTCCGTAGTATCTGCGTCGCAGCGATAATTTCCATTGACGACCATTGACGAAATCGGTCATTTCATGTTAACATAACCTGTAATTCTCTGTTGGAGGATGATTCCATGGCAAAAAACGAATTTGAACCCGGGAAAAATCTGGGTGAGGAGATAAAGGGACTGAGCAGAGAAGAGCTGGTGGAGCTGGTAATCGAGCTGTGCCGTGTGATTCGCGCGGAGGCCGGGGATGGCTATCGCGGCGGCGTCTACCCCGAGAATCTGCGGCGGGACGCTGAGGGCGAGCTTGTCATCGGCGACGGGCACGAGAGCAACTGGGAAGGACAGGAACTCGATTTTATCGCGCCGGAGCTTTACTGGCACGGCACAAAAAGCCAGGCGTCCGATGTGTACTCCCTGGGGCTTGTGCTCTACTACGGTCTCACCGGCGGGCGTCTCCCCTTTGAGGGAGAGAGCGGAAACCCTCAGCTCAAGCGTATGAGCGGTCAGCCGGTTCACGCCCCGCAGGGCTTAGGCGCGCGGCTGCGGGAAATTCTGGAAAAGTCGCTGGCCTTCCGGGAGGATGAACGCTATCAGAGCGCGGGGGAGTTTGCCGTCATGCTGGAGAGCTGCCGGGATCACAAGTACCTCGACGGTACCGACAACGCGAAAGGTCTCTTCCACAAGGCCGAGGGTGAGCTGAGCGAAATGGAAAAAATGATGATGGCGATCATCAGCGGCGAGCAGACCTGTCAGCCGTCCGGGGAGAGAGCGGAGGAGCCGCCAAAAGCGCCGCCGGAGCAAAGCGCTGAGGAGGGGCTGGAAGCGTTTTTTCCCGCCAGTCCGCCGAGGCCGCCCGAGAAGGATCCGCTGACCGCCTCGGCTGAGGATCTGATCGCGGAATTCTTCGGAAAGCAGGAGGAAACGGAACAACCTGACCGTCCTGTTGAATCGGAGGAGCCGGAGACGGAGGATGTGCGCGTCTATGAGCCGGGAAAAGAAAAGCGCCAGCCGATCCCCATCCTTGTGGAGGAGAAAAACCCGGTGCTGGCTCCCGTGGTGCCCCGCTATCAGCCCCGCCATGCGGAGGTGAAGTATTCTGACGACCCGGTAAAAAGCCGCGAGATCGGCGAGCAGGTGCAGAAGCGCCGCAAGCGCCCGGTGCTGGTCGTGCTGCTGCTGTGTGTGCTGCTGATCGGCGTGGCGGCTGTGGCGGGTTTCTTCCTGCGCGAAATGAGCCGCCGCCCGGACGAGAGCATCGGCACCAGGACCGTGACCACGCCCACACCCGGCGATAACGCCCCCCAGCTTGGCGTGGACGGCACCGGCAGCATCGTAACGCCGATGCCCGATCCCCTGATCGGCACGGCGGAGGTACGCTATGAGGTCGTCATTGACGACGCCGGCTGGATCGACGCCAGAGCCAAGGCCGAGAGCATGGGCGGGCACCTCGTCGTCATCACGAGTCCCATGGAGCTGGAGAAGGTGGCCGAGGCCATCGGCCAGGCCGGGCTTGCCAGAGCCTGGATCGGCTGCTATCGCTTCAACGGTAACTATACCTGGGAGACGGACGAATACATCAGCTACTACCCCTGGGACGATGGCGAGCCCTCGGAGGTGGACGCCTATGACGGCGCGGCTGAGGACTTCATCATGCTCTGGAACCACAACGGCTGGTGCTATAACGACTGCCGCGAAAACCCGGCCGCGGACTTCCCGGATTATTATTCCGGCTCCATCGGCTTTGTGGTGGAATACGGCGTGGGGGAGAAGAAATGAGCGGAAAACTGAGACATATCCTGCTGCTGCTTCTGGCAGTATTCATCCTGGGCGCGGTGATTTTCGCGCTCTACATTCTGAGGGGCTTCGGCGATCTGCCGCTGATCGGCAGAAAGACGGAGACGCCCGTGGTGATCGAGACGCCGGAGCCGAGTCCGGAACCCACCGAGGAGCCGGAGCCCACGCCTGCCGAAACGGCGGAATCGACGCCGGAAGTGAGCGAGACGGCCGCGCCGGTAAATGACGATGTGGTTTCCAGCCTCTCCGGCACGCTGCACAGCGCGGCGGGGGAGCTGCGCTATAAAACCGAGATCGTAAGCGCTGCACCGGGTGCGGAGACAGACGGCGGCTCGCTGGATCATGTGTACGTCAAGCGCGGGCTGCTGCGCGTGCACTTCAGCAGGGACGACGGCAGCGCCTATCAGGAGCCCTTTACGCTGGACTATGCCAGCGAAAACCTCCATCAGGAGGTGCGCATTGCCGATCTCAACGGCGACGGCAGCGAGGAGCTGGTGCTGCGGCTGCACACCTTTGAGGATGAACGCGCGGTGCTGCTCTTCGCCTGGGATCCGGAGACAGAGCGCTATGTGCGCGTCGCCTTCCAGGAGGGCGACGCCATCACCTGGAGCACGGATTATGACGCCCGCTCGAATGAGCTCTGGTATCGCCACGGCACCGTGACGCTCTATTACGACTGCTACGAGCTGCAGGGCACCGCCCTGGTTCTGACGCGCCGCCTGACGGACGAGCGGCAGAACGACGAGAACGAGCGCTTCTCGGAGTACGCCGTGGACGGCAGCCGCATCCTGACGCTTCAGGAGAAGGTCGGCGCGGACAAAATCGACCGCACGAAGTGGAGCTTCGTGAGCTTCGCTTAAATCATCAGTCCCCTCAAGGGGACTGATGATTTAGGGACACTCATGCTTATCGCACACGGCGCACGGGAGACGCGCCGTGTTTGGTCGGCATGAGGCCTCGCATAGCTCGGCTTAAGGTGTTTTTGTCGAGGCAAAGCCCCGTCAAAAACTTATCGCAAATTGTTTTTCGCGTTCCGACGCGAAAAAACAAAGTGAAAAGTGACCAGAGAAGGTGTCGCTTCGCGACGAACTAAAGTGGTCAGTGGCCGGTGGTCAGTGACCAGAGAAGGTGTCGCTTCGCGACGAATTTTAATTGCTTCCCGAAGGGAACACCATAACTGACCACTGACCACTGGCCACTGACCACTAAAAAATTCATCAGGAGTAACCATGACCGAAACAAACCGTAAGCTGCTTGCGTTTATCGACGCAAGCCCCACCGCCTGGCACGTCTGTGCCAATCTGAGCGCCCGGCTGCAGGCCGAGGGCTATACCGAACTCAAAGAAACCGAAGCCTGGAGCCTCGCGCCCGGCGGCAAATATTATGTCTGCCGCAACGGCTCAAGCGTGATCGCCTTCCGCGTCCCGGAAGGAGCCTTCCCCGGCTTTCTGATGATGGCCGCCCATACCGACTCGCCCAGCTTCAAGCTGCGCGGCAAGCCGGAAGCCCCCGCCGCCGGGGTCTATACCCGCCTGAGTGTAGAGCGCTACGGCTCCATGCTCTGCGCGCCCTGGCTGGATCGCCCGCTGGCGATTGCCGGACGCGTCACCCTGCGCAGGGACGGGAAGGTCGTCACAAAGCTCATCAACATCGAGCGCGACCTTGTGCTGATTCCAAACCTCGCCATCCATATGGACAGAACCGCCAACGACGGTAAAAAGTACGACATCAAGACCGATATGCTCCCTCTCTTCGGAAGCGAGAAGGCCGCCGGACGCTACGCCCGGATCGTGGCGGAGGCCGCTGGCTGCGCCGTGGAGGACGTGATCTCCACCGATCTCTACCTCTACCCCCGCACGCCCGGCACTGTTTTCGGCGCGGACGAGGAATACATAGCCGCTCCCAGGCTGGACGATCTGCAGTGCGTCTTCGGCTGCTTTGAGGGCTTTCTGAACGCAAAGCCCGGGAAAAACGCGCCGCTTTTCTGCGTCTTTGACAATGAGGAGGTGGGCAGCACCACCAAACAGGGCGCGAACTCAGATTTTTTGGTGGACTGCCTCTGGCGCGTCTGCGAGGCGCTGGGGCGCGACTTTTACGCGAGCGTTGCCGCAAGCTTCATGGCCTCCGCCGATAACGCCCACGCCGTGCATCCCAACCATCCCGAGTTTGCCGACAGTCAGGATCGCCCCGTGATGAACGGCGGCGTCGTCATCAAGCACCATGCCAACCAGAAATACACCACCGACGCCGTAACCGAGGCTGTCTTTGCGGAGATTTGCCGCAAAGCGGGCGTGCCGGTGCAGCACTACTCCAACCGCGCCGACCTGCGCGGCGGCACCACGCTCGGCAACATCAGCACCGCCCATGTTTCGGTTGACTCGGTAGACATCGGCCTTGCGCAGCTTGCCATGCACTCCTGCTATGAGACCGCGGGCAGCGAGGATACGGACTATCTTATCCGTGCGGCGAGGGCTTACTATGAAAGCGCCTACTGCCGCACACCGGAGGGGATCGCCTTATGATAAGGCAGCATACAAAACGCCTGCTTACCCTGCTGCTCTGTTTTGCGCTTCTCGGCACGACGGCGGCCTTTGCCGAGGAAGAGGACCCGGCAGCGGTGGATTACGGCATTCTCGACCCTGCTGCCCTGCAGCAGATCGTGGACGATTACTGCCGGAGCAAGGGACTCAACAGGGATGATCTCAGCGTCGGCTTCTCTTACCCCGCGACCGGCGACGTCTGGTACTGGAACGCGGACGCCTGGTATTACAGCGCGAGCATGTACAAGGTGCCGGTGATGATGATCCTCGCCGAACGCTACAAAAACGGCGAGATCACGGACGAGACGAAGATCTCCGGCCTCACGCTTGCCGAGGCCAATGAGCTGATCCTTGTCTACTCCCACAATGATTACGCCCACGCCATGATGCATTACATCGGCACCGACGCCGAGTGCCGCACCCTGTATCAGCAGTACGCCCAGCTCCCGACGGACTACTATGTGCAGGATTTCTACGATTACAGCTACTTCACCGCCCGCTTCATGACCCAGGTAATGCAGACGCTCTATTCCGAGCAGGAGCGCTTCCCGAACGTCATTGAGCATCTGCTGCTGGCGCAGCCGGGGCAGTACTTCAAGGGCGGGATCACGGATGTACCCGTCGCCCAGAAGTATGGAAACTTCAAGGACTCCATGGGCAGGCAGTTTACGCACACCACGGGAATCGTCTATACCGAGAATCCCTTCATCCTCACCATTATGACCAAAAACATGGGCGCGGCGGACACCGTGATCGCCCAGTTCTGCGGCGCGTTTGAGGACTACGCAAAAACGCTGGACGCCGCTCTGCCCGCGTATCTGCAGCAGAAGCAGGCGGAGGAGGATGAGGCGCGGCGTCTTGCAGAGGAGGAAGCGCAGCGCAAGCTTCTGGAGGAAGCCGCCGCGCAGCAGCAGGCGCCCGAGGCGCCGCCCGAAACCGAGGCGCAGACGGTGACGGAGAACACGCCCGAGCCGGAAGCGCTCGAGCCGGTGCGTCCGCATGGAGTCAACCGGGGCGTCCTGCTGGGCTTCGGCGTCATCATCGTGCTGTTGCTGGCGGCCTTTCTGGTGGAGTATACCGCGCAGCGGCGCGAAAGACGTTACGTGAACGCCGGGAGAACAAGGTGAGGAAATGATGAAAAAAAGCTTATGCCTGCTGCTTGTGCTGGCGCTGCTGCTGGGCAGCTCGGCCTGCGGTTCTGCGGGCGGCCGAACCGGTATCCGCACGGTGACCACGCTCGTGCAGCAGGACTATTCCCTGGCCTTTCGTCCGGGAGACCCTACGCAGGACTATGTAGACGCGGCCATCAAGGTGTTAAACGCTCAGGGCAAGGTGGACGAGCTTGCCACCAAATGGTTTGGCAGCCGGATCATCCGCTTTGAGAAGGATGCCCAGGCAATGGAAGCGCTGGAAACGCAGCCTTCGCCCCGCGACTTCATTATCGGCGTGGACGTGAACTCTTTCCCCATGGCGTATCTCTCCAACGGCGAGTTTTGGGGCTTCGATGTGGAGCTTGCCATCGCGGTGACCGAGCTGCTGGGCTGGAACCTGAAGATCCAGACCATAGAAAAGGAAAACGTGTACATTGAGCTCTCCTCCGGCAATATCGACTGCGCCTGGGGAGGGATCGCCCTGAATCCCGATGAAATCGAGGCGGGAAAATACAGCGAGTACGGTCCCTATGTGCATAACGACATTGTCATCGCCGCCCGCGGCGGAAGCTTTATCTACAACAAGCTCATGCTTACCGGCAAGAGCCTTGCCATGTGCTCCACCGCCGAAGCCATGGACGCGCTCAACACAGAGCAAGGAGTGGCAAGACGGCTCGCCCAGACCACCCGCCTCGCCGGCGGCACCACCGAGTGCTTCAACTATCTTTTCACCGGAAAGTGCGATGTGGTGTTGGCGGATACCATGGCGATCTATTACTTTAACTGCCATTGACAATGCAAAGAAGATGCCGCAGGCGTATTGTGCGGTGTTGCCTTAGAGGGGATGCACCCCGCTGCGCGCACTCGCGGCGGGGGAACGCTCGCAATTTTGTTCGCCGCCTTCCGAGGCGGCAAATCAGAGGGGAGTGCCCCTCTGAACCCTCCCAAAGCCACGCAAGACGGAATCGTTACCTTGCCGATTTCATCATCGTTTCCGAAAGCACTAAAAAGGGGATGTGAAAAAGTCTTTTTCACATCCCCTAAGTTTTCAGTATCCAGTTTTCAGTTTTCAGAGAAGAAAACGGAACATACCGCAATAAACTGCAGCGCTTTGCCCGAAATAAGAAAGGAACAGCCAATCC
>CAJOCV010000044.1:4076-25090 GCA_905233785.1 uncultured Oscillospiraceae bacterium | reverse complement strand
CCTTGAAACTTGCTAAAAGCAAGTTTCGCCTCGTGCTACAAAAATACATTTTTGCATTTTCAGCCGAGACACTTGTTGGGGATTTCGCTCCCCAATCCCGCATGAATTTTGGCAACTATCGTTGCGGTGTCTGCTTGCAGCAAACACAGTCTTTGATTACGCTTCGCAAATCATAAGGAGGCAAAAATGGCACGAAAGAAAGATGAGCTTGGAACGAGAGAGAAAACCATTCACTTTCGTGTTTCAGAAGCATTTTACGAAGTAATCGCCCATGAGGCAAAGCAATGCGGGTTATCCATATCCGAGTTTTGCCGCCGCGTTCTTCTCAACCGACCAATCAAAAAACTCCCGGTCATCATTCACGACGAAAGGTATATTGTTCAAGAGCTGCGAAACATTGACAAGCTCGAAAAAGATCTCGAGCTGATCGCGCAGTATCTTAAAGAAGGCGGAGAGTTCACAAAGCCGATTTTGGACAAGATCGAAAAGGTGCATTACGACCTGGACATCTCGATCCACGATTTTAACAGCGCGGTCGAAAGTGAATATGAACTGGCTTAGAACGAGCAAGGAGAAAAAAGATGAACAATGCAAGGCCGCCCCCCGAGAGCTGTACCAAAAAAAGCAAACGAAAAAAGAAAAGGACGTGATAAAAACCGAGACTCTATCCTCAAGCATCATCGAATTCAAATCTGATGCACCTTGTAAACTGAATAACAAAACGAATTGCCAGGAAGGAGCGATTGCCATGACTACTACTGCTGCCACTACCGTCAACAAGCCCAACGCCTATTATTCTTTTTCCGAGGTCCCCGTGGTCCTCAACGCCAATCAACTCGCGAGCGTGCTGAACATCTCGCTGACTAACGCGTACTGCCTGCTTCGCAGCGAGAATTTTCCCACGCTGCGCATCGGTCGCCGCCTGCTCGTTTCTCGCGACAACCTGCTGCGCTGGATGAACGAACACTCCCTCGCATCGTGAGGTGCGCCCATGACGGAAGACAAGATTCTGGATTTCCGGGAGCGTGTGCAGCCGCGGTTACGGGATTACCTGAAAGCGGCTCACATCGCACTGGATACGGATGAGTTTATTACCGCCTGCCCGATCTGCGGGGACATCGCAGGGCTGATGAAGGACGACACCTGGCTGTGCATGCACTGCGGTAAGCGGGGCGACCTGCTGGATTACGTTCTGCTCGGCCACCCCAACATGAAGCCGACCGGAGCCGTGCGGCATATCCAGCGCATGCTGGGTGAGACGGTTCTCGAGCTTGACGCCGTGAACGCCAACGACCTCATGGAGATGGCGTTCAAGCCGACCGGCTGGCTGATTGAAAAAATGCTGGGCAAGGGCGTGTATATCCTGGCCGGTGTTTCCAAAATCGGCAAGAGCTGGCTGGTGCTTTGGCTGGCCGACCGCGTGAGCAAGGGCGAGAAAGGCTGGGAGTTTCAGACCAAGCCCTGCGAGGTTTTGTACGTCAGTCTGGAAGACACCGAACAGCGCATTCAGCAAAGACTGGGCGAGGTCACGGGAGGCGAAGCAGATAAGATTTGGATCGCCACCGAGGCCGAGCTTTTGGGCAAAGGCTTCGAGCAGCAGATCGGAAACTTCCTCACCGCTCACCCGAACGTGGGCTTTGTGATTGTCGACACCCTGCAGCGCATCCGGCAGATGAAAACCGAGGGCTACAGTTATGGCGGGGATTACGAAGTCATGACATCGCTCAAAACCATCGCCGACCGCTTTAATATCACGATCCTGGTGGTGCATGTGAAGACCGTTCAAGGGAATTTGGGTCATGCCACGGCAGCCTTTACCCTTGACGTGTACGGGCATGTGTCTGAAGCCATGAAGCCGGCCAGTGCAAACCGGATGGAAAGGTTTCGAATTCCGATTGCATCTCTGCATAACAAAAGCAGCCCGCCCGGAATGGTCTGGCAGCGGGAGAAGGATTCGAACCCTCACATACGGAGTCAGAGTCCGCTGTGCTACCTTTACACAATCCCGCTAAGCGCATAAGCTATTATACGCAAAATTCTGCTCTTGTCAAGACTTTTTTTAAATTTTCTTTCTCTTCTTTAAAAATTATCTTTTTCTGCTTCCCTGATCTTTTTCAGCAGCGCGTGCAGGGCGTTGGCGCGGTGGCTGATGGCGTTCTTTTCCTCCGCCGTAAGCTCCGCCGTGGTGCAGCCGCGCTCGGGCAGCACAAACAGCGGGTCGTAGCCGAAGCCGTTGTGCCCGCGCTCTGTATAACCGATCTCGCCGTAGAGATAGCCCTCGGCCTCGATACTGCTGCCGTCGGGTCTTGCCAGCACCATGGCGCAGGTGTAATGCGCGCCGCGATTTTCGACGCCCTCCAGCTTTTCAAGCAGCAAGCGGTTATTGGCCTCGTCGTCCCCGTGTACGCCGCAAAAGCGAGCCGAGTAGATGCCGGGCGCGCCGTTCAGCGCGTCCACGCAGATACCGCTGTCGTCCGCGAGAGCAGTGCAGCCGGATATTTCCGCCATCTCCCGTGCCTTCTTCTCCGCGTTCTCCAGAAACGTGCTGCCGTCCTCCACGGTCTCGTGCTCGATACCGGCCTCCCGCATGGAGAGGATCTCGTCAAATTCCTCGCCCAGAATCTGCTTGATTTCAAGGAGCTTATGGGCATTGTTGGATGCGATGATAAGTTTCATTTCTTTTTCCTCTTTTTGTTTCTCTTCCTCTCCACGGCCTTACGCATGTTCAGCTTCTCTTGCCAGCTTCTGACCGTGGAATACACCAGCACCGGCAGCGCCGCGAGGTTCACGCTCCCGACAAGACGCATCGCCCAGACAGGCAGCACAAGCTTCATCAGCCCGCACACGCTCAGGATCGTGGAACAAATCCCCATCAGCGCCATGCTCAGAGCAAAAAGCCGGTCGATCCACACGCCGGCATTTTCTACCGTCTTCATTTTTTCTTTTCTCCGCTCACGATTCTCTGTTCATCACACGCGGATTTACTATACCGCCTTTTTCCTTTCGATGCAAGAGCAAAATCGCTTGACAAGCCGCCGAAAACACCTATAATTACCATTGGTCACTTGCAAAACGGGTTTCGCAAGTGAGAACTCATACTCATCGTAGCGGACTTAAGCTCGCTGCGGTCGGCATGAGGGCTCGCTTTGCTCGCCTCAAAACAATTTCATTCAAGATATACCATAGGAGGCGGCACATGGACGATTGGAAACTCAGCGAATTTGCAGCATCCCTTGCGTCTGAGGCTCCCACGCCGGGCGGGGGCGGCGCGGCAGCGCTGTGCGGCGCGCTGGCGGCTTCCCTGTGCGCGATGGCCTCCCGACTCACGGCGCGGCGCAAAACATATGCCGACCGGACGGAAGCGCTGAGCGCGATCATTGCGCACGCAGACGCCTTGCGGCTCAAGCTTCTTGAGCTCATTGACGAGGACGCGGAGGGCTTCAAGCCCCTTGCCGCGGCCTACTCCCTGCCGAAGGGCGAGCCGAATGCCGCCGCTCTTTTGCGCGATGCCACGCTGAATGCCTGCAAAGCGCCGCTTGCCATGCTGCGCAGCGTCTGCGAAACTATGGCGCTTCTGGAGCAGGCGGCGGACATTTGCTCCCCCCTGCTCCTCTCTGACGTGGGCTGCGGCGCGGCGCTGGCGGCAGCCGCGATGGACTGCGCCGTCCTGAACATATATGTCAACACCCGCACGCTCCCGCAAGATGCAGAGAGCGAAGCTTTGGAAAAGGAGGCAGGTCGGCTGTTGGACGAATATCGTCCCCGGGCGGAGGCGCTGAGCGCTTGCGTACTGCGCCGTCTGCATGGAATATGAGTGAAATTTTAACGGGTGCCCCGGTAGCGCGGGCGATCCGGGAATCGCTGACAGAGCGCATTGAGAGCTTGAACGCCGCCGGGCGCGCGCCCTGCCTCGCGCTGATCCGCTGCGGCGAAGACCCCGGCGCCATCTTCTACGAGCACGCCGCGACCAGAGCCTGTGAGAAGGTGGGCATCCGCTTAAACAGCGTCCGTCTGCCCTGGACGACCGGTACGGGCGAGCTGCTGCGGACTCTTGACGGCCTAAACCGCGACCCCGCCGTGCATGGCATTCTCGTACTTCGTCCCCTGCCCAGGCTGATCGACACCGAGCGCGTGTTCCGGGAGCTGCGACCGGAAAAAGACGTGGACGGCATCACCGTGCCCTCTCTCGCCCGTACCTTTGTCGGGCGGGGCGCGGGCTTTGCCCCCTGCACGGCGGAGGCCTGCCTTGCCATGCTCGATCACTACGGCGTACGGACGGAGGGCGCAAATGTCGTCATCATTGGCAGAAGCCTCATCGTTGGCAGGCCGCTTGCGATGCTGCTCTCAGCGCGGGACGCCACGGTCACGCTCTGCCACAGCAAAACGCGGGAGCTTCCCGCGCTCTGCCGTCGGGCGGACATTCTGGTCTCCACTGCCGGAAGAGCCGCGTTGGTGGATGAGTGCTTTGTCCATTCCGGCCAAATCATCCTCGACGTGGGGGTAAATGAGAGCTTTGACGGGAAAATCTGCGGCGATGTGGCGTTCGACCTTGTTTCCCCGCTGGTGCGCGGCATCAGCCCGGTTCCCGGCGGCGTGGGGACGGTCACCACAATGATCCTCGCCCGCCATGTGGTGGAACGTTCCAAGGAGTATTATGCAGAAGTTCAACACCAAAACCCTTGTCCTCATGGCGATGCTCACGGCGCTGGAGATTGTGCTGTCCCGCTTTCTCTCGATCAGCGCCTGGAACACCAAGATCGGCTTTGCCTTTGTGCCGGTGGTGCTGGCGGCGCTGCTTCTCGGGTCGCTGTACGCTGGGCTCGTCGCGGCGCTGGCGGATTTTCTGGGGGCTATTCTCTTTCCGATCGGCGCCTACTTCCCCGGCTTTACGTTGACGGCCTTTCTGATGGGGCTCGCTTACGGCCTGTTTTTGTACCGCGGACAGAGCTTCCGACGTATCCTCGGCGCGGTGCTTGTGCATCAGCTTGTGCTGAGCTTGCTTCTGAACACACTGTGGATTTCCGTCCTCTACGGCTCCCCCTTCCCGCCGCTGCTGTTGACAAGGCTTCCCCAATGCGTGATCCTCGCGGCGGTGCAGCTGGCCGTGATCCCGCTGCTGGCACGGCTTGCGTCGAGGCTGAAGTCGGTGATGCCATGACGAAGGCAGAGCAGCGCAAAATCGCCCTCAACGCGCGGCGCGCCATGTGTGAGACGGAACGCGCCGCGGCTTCGCGCGCCATTTGCGCAAAACTGCTGACACTTCCCGAAGTGCAGCGGGCAAAAACGGTTCTGAGCTATCTCGCGCTGTGGGACGAGGTCGATCTCACCGCCCTGCACGAGATTCTGAC
The DNA here is from genome assembly GCA_905233785.1 of uncultured Oscillospiraceae bacterium. Taxonomy (GTDB): domain Bacteria; phylum Bacillota; class Clostridia; order Oscillospirales; family Oscillospiraceae; genus Limivicinus. The sequence continues at coordinate 19,742 of CAJOCV010000044.1, read as the reverse complement.
TGGCCGGGGGGTGCGTCTGTGTTTCCCGGTGAGCCTGTCGGACGGACGGCTGGCGGTGTATGAGCCGCGCAGCTTTGTTACCGGCGCTCACGGTATCCGGGAGCCGGATCGGCGCGTGTCCGTGCCGGTTTCTCCAGGGGAGCTTGAGCTCGTACTCTGCCCCTGCGCGGGCTTTGACGCGGCATGCCGCCGCCTGGGTCGCGGCGCGGGCTATTATGACCGCTATCTGCCCCTGTGCCTAAACGCCTTTGTCCTCGCCGTCGCCTTTGATTGCCAGAAGCTGCCGGCGCTCGAAACAGACGCGCACGATTACCCCATGCAGGCCGTAGTGACGGAAAGCTGTGTTTACAATATGGAGCCGTGAAAACGGTGTACCAAGGGGCTGTGAAAAAACTTCGTTTCTTCACAGCCCCTTTTGGCTTGCGGGCGGCTCCCCTGCTAAGCAAGCTTTCCGCTTCCATCCAGATAGATGACCGGCGCCATGCCGGTAATGAGCTGCAGCATCTGCTCCATGGGAACGCTGCTGTCGGCGCGGGTGTATACGCGGCGCAGCGTAAGCTGACCGCTGATCCGACCGGAGACCGCCGTCATCGGCATCCGGCTCCGGATCGCCGTGCGCAGGCTCTCGCAGAGCGCCTCTCCGTCCGTCACGACGCCGAGTCGAACGCCATTGACATAAACCGCATCCGCCCGTGTGACGCCTGAGACGCCCCGCAGCAGCGCTTCCGTGAGCGCCGGCGCGTCGTTCTCCGCACGGCGAAAGGACAGCAGCGCCTGTCGCTGCGCTTCGGGCAGCTTTGCATCCCAGCGCAGAATTTCCTCCGCCGCTTCCTCGGCGGCGCGTTCGCTCTGTTGCAGAACCGACGCGCTGTATGTTCCCGGCAGTTCCTTACCGTTCACCGTGACGCGGTACTGCAGACGCAGGTTCGCCCCAAAAAGCCCCAGCAGCGCCAGCGTGAGCGCGATGACTTGTGTTTTGCTCATATGACCACCTCCGAAGGTTAACATAATGTATTTCCCAGAGGTCGTCAAGCCCTTTGACAAAAGAAGTGCGGTTTAGACTTTCTCGCCCTCGTAAAGCGCGGCGGCGATCACACTGACCTCGTAAGCGGTACGCTCGATGCAGCCCTCGTCGGTGAGCTTGAGGTAGCGGCGGCTCTGCACCCGCCCCCGGATGCGCAGCTTATCGCCCACCCGCCAGCCCGACGCCTCCCGCGCGAGCGCGCCCCAGCAGATGCAGGGCAGATAGTCCGAGCGCCCGTAGTGCCGGTTCACGGCAAGCATCAGATCGCAGATGTCCCGCCCCAGCGGGGTCTGGCGCAGATTCGGCGCCTTGCAAAGCGTCCCCAGCAGGCTCAGCTCATTCTCGTCCTCCCCGTCGCAAAGCTGAAGCTGCTTCGCCCAGGCGGTGATGACCAGCTTGGCGCCTTCGCCGCGGCGGTTGTTGAAGCTGCGAAGCTCCCCGCGCACCAGCAGCTTATCTCCCTCGCAGAGCGGGAGTTGCTCCAGCAGCTCCCGCCTTGCCAGCACGTTCAGCAGATCCGCCGTACCCGACAGCCGAAGCACCGAAAGCGGGAACTGCCAGAACTCCGAACCGCGGCCCGCATGGGAATAGGCGGGACGACCCGCCAGCGTTCCGATCAGAAGAAGAGAGTTGTTTTCCGGGATCATATCCATGGTATTGGCTCCTTTTGTGATGATGCTTCAATCTATTCTCGGCTGGCTCTTGAATATGCCACGAAAAAACGTTATAATAGGCTTACAAAAGATAAAAGGAGATTGCCCTATGGACATCAAAGATATTCTCAGCAAATGCGATCATACCCTTCTGCGCGTGGATTGCACGAGCGAGGAGATCCGCAAGCTCTGCGACCAGGCTGTAAAGTACAACTGCGCCTCCGTCTGCATCCCGCCCTGCCATGTCGCCGGCGCCAAGCGCTATGTGGGCGATAAGATGAAGATCTGCACCGTCATCGGCTTTCCCAACGGCTACAACACCAGCGCCGTCAAGGCCTTTGAGGCTCTCGACGCGGTGAAAAACGGCGCGGACGAGGTGGATATGGTCATCAACCTCTCCATGGTCAAGGACGGCTGCTGGGATCTGGTGGAGAAGGACATCAGGGCCGTGGCCGACGCGGTGCCCGACACACTCTTGAAGGTCATCATCGAGTGCTGCCTGCTGACCGAGGAGGAGAAGATCAAGATGTGCGAGATCGTCACCAGATGCGGCGCGGAGTACATCAAGACCTCCACCGGCTTTTCCAAGGGCGGCGCCACCCGGGAGGACGTGAAGCTCATGCGCGAGCACTGCCCGAGCTTTGTCAAGGTCAAGGCCGCCGGCGGCATCTCTTCTCTGCAGGACGCGGAGGACTTCATCCATCTCGGCGCGGAGCGTCTCGGCACCAGCCGCATCGTGAAGCTCGCCATGGAGCTGGAGAACGCGGAAGGCGCACCGGACGAGAAGTACTGAGATAGCGTAGGGACGGGCATTGTGTCCGTTTCTCGGGCCTGCATGATGACCACGGACGACCAATGGTCGTCCCTACGACTACTCTTCACTAAAAATTCCCTCTTGACAAATCCCCAAATCCCTGCTATATTATCAGAGCTAAAACAAAGAAGGTACGGCATCCCCGGCCTCACCCGGCGGCGAATCGTCAGCCCGGGTCAATAAGAGCAACGCCCCCAAGAGGGGAATTACGCTGTTTTTATGCGCGGATGCTGTGCGTCCGCGCTTTATTATTAACCGTCATTTTTCGGAGGTGTTTCCCATCGCAAACGCGGTTCATCAAATCAACGAAGAGATCCTTGACAAGGAAGTGCGCCTGATCGGCGCGGAGGGTGAGCAGCTTGGCATCATGTCTGCCGCCGCGGCTCTGAAAATCGCCGAGGAGCATGAGCTCGACCTCGTTAAGATCGCTCCGGGCTCCAATCCTCCCGTCTGCAAGATCATGGACTACGGCAAGTTCCGCTTTGAGCAGACCAAGAAGGAAAAGGAAGCCAAGAAGAATCAGCGTGTGATCGAAATCAAGGAGATCCGTATGTCTCCCGGTATCGACACCAATGACTTCAACACCAAGCTGAAAAACGGCCAGAAGTTCCTTTCCGACGGGGATCGCCTCAAGGTTTCCGTGCGCTTTCGCGGCCGCGAAATGGCGCATACCGAGATCGGCGCCCAGCTTTTGAAGGACTTTGCGGCCAAGTGCGCGGATACTGCCAATATGGACAAAGCACCCAAGCTGGAGGGCAGGAATATGTCCATGTTCCTCTCCCCCAAGCCCGTCACCCCGGCGAAAAAGCCGGTCAAACCCAAAGCGCCCAAGGCTTCCGAGGCTGAGGGCTAAATACGTAAAGGAGAAAATCGTCATGCCCAAACTGAAAACCCATAGCGGTGCCAAGAAGAGATTCAATCTCACCAAGACCGGCAAAGTGAAACGCGCTCATGCGTTCAAGAGCCATATCCTCACCAAGAAGGACACCAAGCGCTGCCGCCGTCTGCGCTCCGAGGCTTATGCCGACGTGACCAACGTAGCTACCATCAAGAAAATGATCCCTTACAAATAAGGGCAGACGGACAATAGGAGGATATACAAATGGCAAGAGTTAAAGGCGCAATGATGACCCGCAAGCACCGGAACAAGGTTCTCGGTCTGGCCAAGGGTTACTGGGGCAACAAGTCCCGTCACTATAAGATGGCAAATGAGCAGCTCATGAAGTCCGGCCGCTATGCTTACGTTGGCCGTAAGCAGAAAAAGCGCGACTTCCGCAAGCTGTGGATCACCCGTATCAGCGCTGGCTGCAAGGCCAACGGCATGAACTACTCCAGCTTCATGCACGGCCTCAAGCTCGCCGGGATCGACATGAACCGCAAGATGCTCTCCGAGACCGCGATCCATGATCCCGCCGCCTTCACCGCTCTCTGCGACTGCGCAAAGAACGCCGTCAAGGCTTGATTTCATACGAAAACAGGGGATGTGCAAAGCACGTCCCCTGTTTTCGTATTGAGCGTAGGGACGAGCATTGCTCGTCCGCAGATGATCCGTAGCGCCGATCATTGATCGGCGTCGTGTGAGGCGTCGGTAGCGTAGGGACGAGCATTGCTCGTCCGCCGTCCCCTGTCGGGGACGATTTTTTCTTTTGTGCGATTTCGCTTCCTTTGCGTTGCAAATCAGGCGCGGATTCGGTAGCGTAGGGACGAGCAGGGGACGCTTTTTTCTTTTGTGCGATTTCGCTTCCTTTGCGTTGCAAATCAGGCGCGGATAGTGTAAAATTATTTCCAGTATCACCGAAAATAATTTCAGGAGGTTATACCATGATTCTCGATACCGCGAAATATCTCGGCTCCTGTGCCTGCGGGCGCGATCACAAACTGCGCACGAAGCTCGTGGTATGTGAATACGGGGCGCTTGCGAAGTTTGACGACTATATGCGCGACGCCGGGCTCTCCGGCTACCGCACCGTGATCTATGACACGAACACCTACCATCTGCCCGGCATGGTGCACGTGCGGGCAGATCAGGAGATCGTGCTGCAGGCGCAGGGACTTCACAGCGAGAAGGGGCTGATTGAGGACTGCATGAAGCGCTTTGAACGCAAGCCCGACTATGTGGTCGTCGTGGGCGGCGGGACACTCATGGACTTCGGGCGCTACAGCGCCTGGAAACTCGGCATCCCCTTTGTCGCCATCCCCACCATCGTCTCCTCCGACGGCTTTACCGCCGACATCTGCTCGATTATCATCGACGGGCAGAAGAAGTCCATCCCCATGCAGGCCGCCGACGCCGTGATCTGCGACATCGGCATCGTGGCGGGCGCGCCGCGTTTTCTGACCATCGCGGGCGTGCAGGATATTATGGCCAAGTGCGTCTCCATCGCTGACTGGAAGATCGCCTCGCTCGTCTCCGGCGAATATTTCTGCCCGAGGGTCTGCGACATGGCGCAGGAGGCGCTGGAGCTGATGACGAAGTGCGCCTGCGACCTCAAGGCGGGCAAGGAGCCGGATATTGAGACCATGGCCTATACGCAGATGCTCTCGGGGCTTACGATGCAGATTCTCTCCAACTCCCGCGCCGCCTCCGGGGCGGAGCATCTGGTCGCGCATCTGGTCGAGATGAAGCCGCGCGGCTTTGAAAACGCCCACGGCCTGCACGGCGAGTGTGTCGGCGTGGGAACGCTGCTGGTGGCGCAGGCCTACCACAAGCTGGCAGAGCGCGAGAGCATCGAGGTCAAGCCCTTCACGCCCATCGACGAGGAATGGGTGCGCTGGGAGTTTGGCGATCTGGCCGACGGCATTCTGAAGGAGAATGTCAACGACGTGCTCGCCAGCTTCCCGCCCGAGAACATCAAGGCGCACTGGCAGGAGATCCGGGACATCATCGCCCAGATCCCGAGCTACGAAGAGCTGCTGGAGCTCTACACCGTCATCGGCGCCAAGCACTCTCTGGAGGAGCTTGGCATCGACCCCGCCGTGAAGGACAGCTTTCTGGACATCTCCAGCGCGATCCGAAACCGCCTGACACTCGCGAGAATGACGAGACTGATGGCGTTGGAGTGAATAGAGAATAGTGAAAAGTGAATAGTTAAGGTGTCGCTTCGCGACGGATCGAAATGATTTGAAAGTGAGATGGCAGCGTGAGTCCATTGCAGGAGAGCATACTTCTTCGGAAATCTATGGAATTTGCTGTTTCAATTGTTATGCTTGAAAGAAAATTGCGAGGAACCCATGAGCGCATCATCTCTGCTCAGGTGTGCAGAAGCGGCACCTCCATTGGAGCCAATATCCGCGAAGCACAGTTTGCTTCCAGCAGGGCAGATTTTGTTAATAAGCTGCAAGTTGCCTTAAAGGAAGCGAATGAAACGCTGTATTGGCTGGAGCTGTTATACAGAAGCAATCAAATAGACGGAGAGTATTACGGAGAGCTGAACGATTCTTGTACCGCATTGCTGAGAATGCTTGTAGCCTCTATCAACACAGCAAAAAATCACAATTCATCGCGTGAAGCAAAAGAACAAGAAAGTGTAGAGAGAATCTTGAAAAGTGAATCGTAAAGGCGGTACTCAGGGCCAAATTATAATCCGTCCCCGAAGGGGACTCCGAAACTTTTCACCATTCACTTTTCACTATTCACTGTATCGGACTGAAAGGAGTTTTCCCATGCAATACATCATGGCGCTGGATCAGGGGACGACCAGCTCCCGCTGCATCTTGTTTGATAGATCCGGCAATATCTGCGCCGTTGTGAATAAAGAATTCCGCCAGATTTTCCCCCAGCCCGGCTGGGTGGAGCATGACGCCGAGGAGATCTGGGACACCACCTATGAGGTCGCCCACGCCGCCATGGCAAAGCTCGACGTCAAGGCCGCCGACATTGCCGCCATCGGCATCACCAACCAGCGCGAGACCACCGTGGTCTGGGATAAGGAAACCGGAGAACCCATCGCCAACGCCATCGTCTGGCAGTGCCGCCGCACCTCGGACATTATCGACGAGCTGGTGAAAAACGGCCACGGCGAGATGATACGGGAGAAGACCGGCCTCGTGCCCGACGCCTACTTCTCCGGCTCCAAGATCCAGTGGCTGCTGGACAACGTGCCCGGCGCGCGCCGCCGCGCCGAAGCGGGCAAGCTGCTCTTCGGCACGATCGACACCTGGCTCATCTACAAGCTCACGGGCGGGCGCGTGCATGTGACGGACTACACCAACGCCAGCCGCACCATGCTCTTTAACATCCATACCCTCGAATGGGACGAGGAGCTGCTGAAGCTCCTGCGCATCCCCAAGGCCATGCTGCCCGAGGTCAAGCCCTCCTCTTCCGTCTACGGCAAGACCGATTTTGAGATGTTTGGCGGCGAAATCCCCATCGCGGGCGCCGCGGGCGACCAGCAGTGCGCCCTCTTCGGCCAGTGCTGCTTTGAGCCGGGCACCATGAAAAACACCTACGGCACGGGCTGCTTTCTGCTGATGAACACCGGCATGGAGCCGGTGACAAGCCGCAACGGCCTTGTCACCACCATCGCCGCCTCCACGGGCGAGCAGGTGCAGTACGCGCTTGAGGGCAGTATTTTTGTCGCCGGCGCGGCGATCCAGTGGCTGCGCGACGAGCTTGGGGTACTGACCTCCGCGAAGGAGAGCCAATCCTACGCCGTGCGGGTTGCGGACACTGCGGGGGGCTATGTGGTGCCCGCCTTCACCGGCCTCGGCGCGCCGCATTGGAGTCAGCGGGCGCGCGGCTGTATCGTTGGCCTGACCCGGGGCTTTGGGCGCGCCCACCTCGTGCGCGCAACGCTGGAGAGCCTGGCCTACCAGACGCACGATATTATTCGCGCGATGGAGCGCGACTCCGGTATCCCGATCACGGAACTCAAGGTGGACGGCGGCGCTTCGGCCAACAATTTCCTGATGCAGTTTCAGTCTGACATTGTGGGCTGTGACGTGTACCGTCCCCGCTGTATCGAGACGACCGCGCTCGGCGCGGCCTACCTTGCGGGGCTTGCGGTGGGCTACTGGTCAAGCCTCGAAGACGTGAAAAACAACTGGGCGATCGACCGCGTGTTTACCGCCGAAATGGAAGAAGCAAAGCGAAAGCAGCTTCTGCACGGCTGGTCGAAGGCCGTTAAGTGCGCGCTGCTGTGGGGAGAGGAATAGTTTTGAGTCGTGAGTTTTGAGCTTTGAGAGAATCGGAGCCACAAAGCTTCACATGGAATAAGGTGCATGATGATGGATAAACTAAGAAATTGCGAACTCTTTCTGTTCGATATGGACGGGACGCTGTATCTGGGCGACAACGTCTATGACGGCGCTATCGCGCTGATGGAGGACTTGCCGCGGCTGGGCAAGCAGTACATCTACCTCACCAACAACTCCTCCCGCGCGGGGACGGACTACATCAACCGCCTTAGAAGACTCGGCTTTCCCTGTGAGAGTGAGAACGTCTTTACCTCCGGCATGGCGACCGGTATGTACCTCACGCAGAACTACCCCGGCGCGCGTGTGTATCTCGCGGGCACCAAGGCCTTTTACCGGGAGCTGAAAAGCTACGGCGTGCGGCTTGTAAACGATGAGAACGGACACACGGCGTGTGACACGGTGGACGTGGTGGTGCAGGGCTTTGACACGGAGCTTGTGTACGAAAAGCTCGAGCGCGCGGTGCATTTTCTCCGCCGCGGGGCGAAGTTTATCGCCGCGAATCCCGACTGGGTCTGCCCCATGCCCGCAGATGAGGTGCTGCCCGACTGCGGGAGCATCTGCGCCCTGCTGACCGCCTCCAGCGGCGTCAGGCCGGAGTACATCGGCAAGCCCAACCGCAACATGATCGACGTGATTTCCAAAATGACCGGCATCCCCAACGAAAAAATCTGCGCCGTGGGCGACCGGCTCTATACCGACATCGCCGTGGCGCAGAACGCGGGCAGCGTCTCCGTGCTGGTGCTCTCCGGCGAGACCGATCAGCAGATGGCTGATGCCGCCGAACGCAAGCCCGACTATGTGCTGCCCTCAGTGAAGGAACTGCACGAGCTTTTAAAATGAAGAATGAATAATGAATAGTGATGGCGCCGCTGCGCGGCGATCTTATTTGTTATTCTTGTGGACAATGGCATGATAGATTCAATCATACAATATTTTATCCCGATCTCAGCGGTACTGCTGATTGTAGCCTTTTATCTGGGACTGCCGCCGCTGGGGAACTGCCCGCTTCCCTCGCCGGGAACAAAAAAAGACAATTGGCGGCTTGACGCGCTTTTGATGGCGGCCATCACCGGGGTCTACGCCCTGACGGCGTTTTACGATTTAGGCGATACGACAGCGCCGCAGAGTTTTGTGCCCATGGCGGGGCATGAGGCGGTGTTTGCGCTCTCCGAACACCCGGCGGAGCTGATGCTCTACACCGGCGTCGGCATGGGCGGCTACCGCATTGAGATTTCCGAGGACGGCGAGCGCTACACGCCGCTCACGGAGGATTTTACACAGGATCATGTGGCGGTGCTCAAGTGGCACAGCATCCCCCTCGCTGCTGAAGGAGAGGGGGCGTGCAGCGTGAAGATTGCCTGCACGAACGGCGAGCCATGGCTGGGCGAGGTCGTTTTCCGTGACAGCGGCGGAAAGAGCCTTCCGATTGAGAGCCTGGATGCCGCGCTCTGTGACGAGCAGGCGCTCTGTCCCGCCGCATACAGCATCGACAATTCCAGCTACTTCGACGAAATTTATCACGCGCGCACAGCCTGGGAGCATCTGCATGGCGTTTGGCCGTATGAGATCAGTCACCCTCCGCTGGGCAAGCTGCTTCTGGGGCTGGGCATTCGGCTTTTCGGCATGACGCCCTTTGGCTGGCGCTTTTCGGGCACGCTCTTCGGCGTGCTGATGCTGCCGGTGATGTACCTGTTTCTGAAAAAGCTCTTCGGCGGCAGCGCGGTTCCGGCGTTTGGCACCGTCGTGTTCGCCTCCGACTTCATGCACTTTGTTCAGACGCGAATCGCCACCATCGACACCTACGGCGTGTTTTTTATCCTGCTGATGTACTATTTCATGTACATCTGGCTCTCGGAGGACAGGCTCTGGGCGCTGGCGCTCGCGGGGCTCGCGTTCGGCCTCGGCGCGGCGAGCAAGTGGATCTGCATCTATGCCGGCGCGGGGCTCGGCGTGCTGTGGCTTGTGCACTGGGGGATGCAATTTGCGAAAGTGGGGAAGGCTGCTTTCTCCCGCTTTGCGAAGAACGCGGCGTTCTGCATGCTGTTTTTTGTGGCGCTCCCGGGACTGATCTACTATCTGTCCTATCTCCCCTACGGGGAAGCCCGGGGTGCGGCGGTTTTCACCCGGGACTATTGGGACATCGTATGGGAGAACCAGACCTATATGTTCTCCTATCATTCCGGTCTGGTGGCGACTCATCCTTACGCCTCCAAATGGTATCAGTGGCTGCTGGACATCCGCCCGATCCTCTACTATATGCAGAGCGGGGCAAGCGGAGAGCGCATCCGCATCTCCGCCTTCGTCAATCCCCTGCTCTGTTGGGCGGGATTGCTGTCGCTGTTCGTGCTGCTGTATATGGCACTCTTTCGCCGGGATCGCAGAGCGGGCTTTCTGCTCATCGGCTTTCTGGCACAGCTGCTGCCCTGGATATTCATTGGCCGGCTCACCTTCGCCTATCACTATTTCCCCAGCACGGTTTTCTTGGTGCTCTCCCTCGGCTATGTCTTTGCGCTGATGCGGGATGGCCGGAGGCGCTGGATGTTCTACGCCGGGGGCTTCAGCTTCGCCTGCGCGCTGCTGTTCGTCGTGTTCTATCCGGAGCTCTCCGCACACCCCATCCAGCCGCAGCGCGCGGAATGGCTGCTGCGCTGGCTCCCGACCTGGCCGCTGTAGGCGATCGTTGCCGGTCCGTGTTTAGAAACGCTGACCAAATCGTCCGCGGCGTCTCCCGGAAAATATGCGCCCTGCCGCAAATTGAATCAGCGCTTCCTCAGCGAATACCCCGTCGTTGCAGAGTGTGCACCGACGGGGTATTTGTTTACGAGAGGATCTCAAAGCTCAAGACGCACGACGTAAAACCGGGGCTGTGAAAAAACGAAGTTTTTTCACAGCCCCCTGAATTTTTACAGCATATATTTCCGAACTTCGTCGCTGACCGTGGCGGGGTCGGCGGAGATAGAGACAATAAAGCTGATATGCTCCTGCTCGGAGAATTTGTTCAGCCAGCCCAAAAACTTCTCCAGCGCCTCGACGCTCTTGTCGCCCACAAGCTTATAGAAGTTATCAATGAAGAAATGCGTGATGTCATAGTTGCCGGCGTGCACGCCGCAGATAAGACCCTTCAAAAATTCGTAGCTTCCGATGTCATAATTGCCCGCGTCAATCAGACGAGCCTGGTAGGGGATGTCGAAGGTCAGCTTGCGCTCTTTTTCGATGACAACCACGTCGCCGGTGCCTTCGTTCACAGCCTCGCGAACAAGCTCGACCAGCTTCTTCGTCTTGCCGGAGCCTTTCAGCCCCATGATGATGTTGACCATTTGGATCAACCTCCTTCAGTATATTTGCTTTGTTGAACATAGCTTACCATTTTTCTCTCCCCGGCGCAAGAGCTCATTTGTAAATAATGTTGTAAAATTCTGTTTCCCGGGGAATATGCACAAGCACGATCCTTGACGCGACACAAGCCTTGTGTTAAAGTTACAATATGTACTATTCCAAACCAAATGACAAAAGAGGTGTTTTGCTTGAAAGATTTGAAGCATCTGATCTACTTTGAAAACCTGCTGCAGGACGCCCAGAACGAGCTTGTGGACAAGGCCAAGGCGGAGGGGCGCTATGCGCTGGGCTACAACTGCTACTATGTGCCCGAGGTGCTCTTAAACCTCCCCGGCTGCTTCTCGAGTCGTCTGCGCGCGCCCCGCTGCACCTCTACGGACATTGCGGGCTATTACATGACCAACCGCACCTGTCCTTACGCCCGCTCGATCCTCGAGCGCGCCATCGAGGGCGGCTTCAACTACTTGGACGCTCTCTTCGGCGCCGAGAGCTGCGCCACCATGGACCGCATGGAGCAGCATTTCTTCCTCATCAACCCCATCCAGAATCCCCGCTTTTTCGTCACGCAGATCGACCCGCCCATGAAGGGGGATACGACCAACCTCGACTACTACAAGGTGCAGCTTCGCGTGAAGCTCTTAGAGCCCTTGCGCGACAGGCTGGGGGTGGACATCTCTGACGAGGCCATCCGCAAGGCCGTGGAGCAGCACAACCGCCTCTGCCGCGTCATCACCGCGATCGGCGATTTTCGCAAGCTTCCGAACCCGCCCATCACGGGCTATGAGTTCCACGTCATCATGCTGGTAAGCCAGGTATGTCCCCACGATCTCATCCTCCCCTATCTGGAGGAGACGCTGGAGGAGCTCAAGACGCGCGAGCCCGAGCCGAAATTCCCCTTCCGCGCCCGCGTCGTTCTGGCGGGCAGCGAGATCGACGATCCCGATTTTACCAGGCTCATCGAGAGCTGCGGCGCGATGGTCGTGGCCGACCGCTACTGCTTCGGCTCCTTCCCCGGGCGGGAGGAGATCGAAATCTACGGCAGCGAGAGCGCTTTTGACGCGGTGTGCCGCCACTACCTGCACTGGAACCAGTGCGCCCGCTTCATGGACGGCAGGAAGATCGACCAGCGCACGAGCGAGGTGCAGCGCCTGGTCAGGGACTTTGCCGCCGACGGCATCATTTACGAAAACATGAAGTTCTGCGAGTTCTGGAGCTATGAGAAGGTCTTGAAGTCCAGCATCTTCATCAACGACCTGCACATCCCCACCTGCACCATTGAGAAGGAGTACGCCCTCGGCGCGGTGGGTCAGCTTCGCACCCGCTTCCAGGCCTTCATCGAGTCGCTGGAGATCAAGCAGCTTCAGGGAGGGAAATGAGCATGAAATTCATTGACAAAATGATCGCCCCCGTGGACAAGGCGCTCGAGCGCTTCGATCCGCTGTGGCAGGCGCAAAACGGCAAGGGCGGTCTGAGAAGCCGCTACTACGACAAGACGGGCGTCGCCAAATGGCGCGAGTGGCGCGGCGTGAAGGACACGATGGTGGACTACACGGCGTGGCTGAACAATCTGCTTTCCATGGGGCTGATGGTGGCCTCGGCTCCCCTGCCGGTACTCAAGGGCATGTGGGAATACCGCTGGATGGGCTCCTTCCTCGGCACCTTCCTGTTCATCGACCGGCTGTTTGAGGGCTATCGCGGCCCGCAGCTCAAGATCGCGCACATGAATATGCACGCGATCGTCAAGTCCCTCACCGAGCGCATCGCCTTCGTGCTCGCAAACGACGCGCGCCTCGGCGGCGGGCCGGAGACGGAGAACATCGTCCCCCACGATGAGACGATCACCCCGCTCTTCTTAAAGGGCTTCAAGGGGCTGCACCCCTTCCCGCTGCAGACGCTGCCGGAGTTTATCATCTGCGACGTGGATCAGCACATCGAGCCCTATTACATCGACGTGGCGGAGTCCTTCGGTCTGCCGGCGGACGTCTGCTCCCGCTGCGCGGCGGAGACCGGCGTCGCCATCGACGACGCGTTCCCGCTCGTCGGCAAGGTCATGCTCTCGACCAATATGCCCTGCAACGCGTCCGAGGCGACCTCCATGTTCCAGCGCCGCCGCATCGGCAAGCCCGACTTCCCCGTGACCCTCGCCATGCAGCACAACAATCCCGAGGCGCTGCCCTACTCCCGCCAGACCATCCTCGACGCCATCCACTTTGTGGAGGAGCATTACGGCGTGAAGTGGGATTGGGACGAGTTTTTCAAGTACGCAAAGCTCATCAACGAGCAGAACACCATCGAGCTTGAGAAGTGGGACTTCTTCAAGACTCCCTACTCCGCCCTCACCGGCATCGCCGAGACGCTCTACCGCCTCTACTCCTGGCAGAGCGTGAACGGGCAGGATCCCTACTTCAACAAGGTCGATCGCAAGGTCATCAAGCTCATGCGCAAGGCCTATGAGCAGCGCTACGATCCCTTCCGCGGCACCTGCCGGCACCGCGCCTTCCTGTGGGGGCCCTCCGCCGTGTACTATACGGACTTCCCGACCTGGTGCGCCAACTGCTGGGGCATCAACATCGTGCTGAACATGGACTCCACGATGGGCTTCAACATGATCGACACCGAAGACCCCGAAAAGGCGCTGGACGATCTGACCCGCTTCACCGAGAAGGCCTGCATGCGCCACCACGCCGTGGGCGGCTGGGAGAATGTGAACGCCGTCTGGCAGTGGGCGAAGGAGTTTAACTGCGACATGGTGCTCATGAACGACAACATCGCCTGCAAGGGCATGCTGGGCGTGCACGCGCTGATGGAGGAGCAGGCGCGCGATCTGGGCTTCCACTTCATCTTTGTGGAGCATGACCTGGAGGACAGCCGCACCGTCTCCCGTCAGGACATGAGAAACTGCGTCAACAAGTATATGGACGTGGTGCTGGGCGAGAAGCCGCTTGACCCCACGCTGGTGGAGTTTGACGACTCCGACGCCTATTAAGGAGGGGAACACATGAAAAAGAAAGCATGGAAGCTGCTCGTAAAGCTTCTGGGCAAGACCCTGCTGGCCGCGCTGATCTTCTTTGCCGCGACCTTCACGCTTTATATCACCAACGGCGAAAACAAGCTCATCTACTACGTCGTGCGTCCGTTTCTGAACAGGCACTACGATTCCCAGACCCGGGATCGCAGGATCGTATAAGCGTTAGGAGGACTCGCCATGCGCTACGATTTTGACGAGATCATCGACCGCTCGAACACCAACGCCGCCAATGTGGAGGGTTTTTCAAAGCCCGAAGGCTCCGCCCCGGACACGGATTTTATCCGCATGTGGGTCGCGGACATGGACTTTGCCGTCGCGCCGGAAATCCTCAGCGCCGTCTCCGCGCGGCTTGAGCGCCGCATTCTGGGTTACACCGGCATGTACGACGGCGGCTACGTCCGCGCGCTGCAGGGCTGGTGCCGCACGATGTACGGCTGGGACTTTGCATCGGAGGAGCTGCTCACCACACCGGGCGTGGTCTACGCACTCGCGCAGTTTGTGGAGGATCTGGTGGGCGAGGGTGAAAAGGTGCTCACGATGACGCCCGCTTATAGCCAGTTCCTGCGCGCCTGCACACGCCATGGCGTGGAGCTGCTGCGCTCTCCCCTGCGCCGGGGCGAGGACGGGCGCTTTGCGATCGACTTTGAAGATTTTGAGCGCAAGGCGCAGGACCCCGGGACGAAGCTGCTGCTTTTGTGTAACCCCCACAACCCCACCGGCCGCGTCTGGACGGAGGAGGAGCTGCGCGAGATCGGGCGCATCGCCGCGGAAAGCGATCTCTTCATCGTCTCGGACGAGATCCATTGCGACCTGCTGCGCTCCGGTCTGCGCCACACGCCGATGGCAAAGATTTTGCCCGACTACCCGAAGCTTGCCACCTGCATGTCCGCGAGCAAGACCTTCAACCTCGCGGGGCTTCTGATGTCGGCGGTCATCATCCGGGACGAGGAGGAGCGCGAGCGCTTCCGCGCGCACGCCAAGGCCTGCGGGATGCTCAATCCCCTGTCCATGGCCGCGCACCAGGCGGCCTACGAGCAGGGCGGCGAATGGCTGCAGCAGTTAAAGGCGTATCTGGACGGAAATTTCGCCCTGCTGGACGCCTTTTTGAAAGCGGAGCTGCCGGAGGCGGTCTATACCGTGCCGGAGGCCACCTATCTTGCCTGGGTCGATCTGCGCAGGTGTCTGCCCGGCGTGGAGGATCTGGACGCCTTCTTTGCCGAACGCGCCCATGTAATCGTCGAGGGCGGCAACCGCAACTTTGTGGACAACGCGGAGGGCTTTGTGCGCTTGAATCTCGCCCTGCCGCGAGCGAGACTGCGGGAGGGTCTGGCGCGTATGCGCGACGCGATACGAGCTTACAAGAAATAGAAAAGGAAGTGCTTCTATGAAATCCATTCTGATGTTCCACCGGGACGACTGCGGCTACTGCGCGCGGGCGTTTCGCGCCATCGACGAGCTGTATGCGGCCAACCCCGCCTACAAAGCGCTTGCCATCCAGCAGGTCGAGGAGACGCGGGAACCGGAATTTGCCGACCGCTTTGATTACTACGCCGTGCCCACCTTCTATGTGGACGGCGAGAAGCGCTTCGAGGCGCGCATCGGCATGAGCTATGAG
>CAJOCV010000044.1:0-3950 GCA_905233785.1 uncultured Oscillospiraceae bacterium | reverse complement strand
TTTTAAATTCACTGACCACTGACCACTCAATACTCGTACACGCCGCCGCCGATGAACTCGCGCACCAGCGCGTCCGGGGCGATCAGGCTCTCGTCGATGTGACCGAAGAGCTGCAGCGCGGGCAGCACCTGCCGAAGCTCCTCATAGCGTCCGATCCCCTCCGGCACGGAGGCAAAGAGCTTCGTCGCCGTCTCGTTGAAGAGGCAGGGCTCGTAGGCGTGGGAGGTGTCAAAGCGCAGGTTTGCCTTCTTCTTGAAGGGGGAGATGTTCGTCAGCTCTCCCCTTCTGACGTTTGCCCACATGGCCATCGTCATCGCGGGATCGGAGCCGCGGAAATTGTAGTCCCGCACCAGGCGCCGCACCAGGCGGAACCAGGTACGCTTGAAGACGATGCTGCCGTTGAAGGCGATGTCGCTTCTGGCAGAGATGTAGAGCTTAAAGGCCTCGGGGTGGCGGTCGGTAATGAGATCGTTCAAGGCGTGGATGCCCTCGAACACCACCATCTCGTCCTCTCGGAGCCTGATGGACTTGGAGGGTTCCTGAATGCGCATCTGCCGGGAAAACTCGTACTTCGGCACATAGATGCGCTGTCCCTCGGAGAGCATGGTAAAGTGCCGGTTCAACAGCTCCAGATCAAGGCAGAGCGGCGACTCAAAGTCCAGCTCCCCCTCCGGGGTGCGCGGCGCGGTCAGCGGGTCAACGGTGAGAAAATAATCGTCCATCGCCACATAGTGGCAGCGCACGCCGCGCTTTTCCAGCGCGGCGGAGATCTTCATGGCGGTGGTGGTCTTGCCGGAACCGGAGGGACCCGAGAGCAGCACGATAGGGCTTCTGTGCCGGTTTTCCAGGATCAGCTCCGCCGCGGACTCCACCTCGCGCTGATAGCGCGCGTCGCACTCCTCCACAAAGCCCCTGGGATCGGTCACGGTACGGTAATTAATATCAGTAAGCTGATAGGCCATTGGTATACTCCTCACGCATAAAATTCAAGGATTTTCCGTTTATCCTCGCAGGTCTTTTCGATCTTGTCGATGTATTCCAGCGGGTACTTCGGCGCCATGAGGCGGATGTTGCGCCCGTCTCCCGGGGCGATCAGCTTGGTGGAGCCGCCCCCGCCCATGGCGAGGATGCTGCACAGCTCCTCCATGATGCAGATGTTATAGAGGTTTACATAACCTTCTTTCGTCCAGCCCACGTTCTCAAAGCCGCCGGACATGAACTTCTGCCGATAGAGGTAGTAGGGCGCGTAGTCGGCGCGGCGCAGCACCTGCTCTGCCAGATCCAGCATCCGCCCCACCGCCTGCGCGTCCGGGAGCTCGGAACCCTCCAGCGTGATGCGGCTGCCCTTTTTGAGACTCAGCGTGTGCACGGTGATGTTCTCGGGCTTGAGCGCCAGCACCTTCGTAAGCGTGTCCGCAAAGCCCTCCGCCGTGTCCGCGGGAAGTCCCGCGATCAGATCCATGTTCACCGCCATACCGCCGACCCGGCGCACCGTCTCCAGCGCCGTGACGATGTCCGCCGCCGTGTGCCTGCGCCCGATCACGTCCAGCACCGTGTCCGACATGGTCTGCGGGTTTACGCTCACGCGATCCACCCCGTGACGCCGCAGGACGCGCAGCTTCTCCTCCGTGATGGTATCGGGTCTGCCGGCCTCGACGGTGTATTCCCGCAGGGCGGCAAGGTCAAAGCGCTCCGCGAGCACCGTGCAAAGCCGGTCAAGCTGGGCTGCCGAAAGCGTGGTCGGCGTGCCGCCGCCCATGTAGAGGGACACCGGGCGCAGCCCGAGCTTTCGCACAACCTCCGCCGTGGCCGCGATCTCCCGCTCCAGCGCGTCGAGAAAGGGCGGAATGAGCTTCATGCTCTTCTCCACCGACTGGCTCACGAAGCTGCAATACGCGCAGCGCGTCGGGCAGAACGGAATGCCGACGTAGAGGCACACGTCCTTCTCCCCCAGACTCTCGGCCGCCTTCATCGTCTCGCGCCCCGCGTCCAGGCACAGCGCCGCGCGCTCCGGGGAGACTTCAAATTCCTCGATAAACGCCCGCAGCGCCGCCTGCTCTCCCATGCCCTGCCGCAGCTTCTCCTCGAGGAGCTTGGCGGGGCGAACCCCGGTCAGTGCGCCCCAGACAGGCTTTTCCCGTCCCGAGCGCAGCGCCGCGCGGTACATCGCGTTCTTGATCAGCCGCTGGCACTTTCGATCCGCCGCGAGTGCATCACCGAGCGCGTTAAGCGCGCAGGACGCCGCGCCGTGATAACGCCGCCCATCCAGCGTGAGCACACAGCTTGCCGTGACGCGCTTTTCGCCCCGCGAAAGCCGGATCTCCATCCGATCCCCCGCAGGCTTTCCCTCGGGGTACTGCGGCCGCTCGGCAGGAAAAAGCGTAAGGAGCATCTGCTCCACCGCATATTTATATTCGTGTCCGTACAGATATAACTTCATCAGGCCGATTTTTTCCTCGTTTTCCTTAGACTCACGCACACAGCGAAAAAGGCAGCGCCGGATTATCCTTCACCGGCTCAAGTGCCAACAGTACAATCAGCACACCGCAGCCGTAGATGGGACACACCGGCCCGCTCAGGAAGCCGCGCTTCTGAAAGCGCCCCGTTTGGCAGCGGCAAAGGCGACCTCCGCGCGCCTGCCCAAGCAGGAAGAAACCGGCGCGATCCAAACCGCCCTGTACCAGAATTCCGCCAACGCAACCATCTCCGTCTCGATCAAGCAGATAGCTTATTTTACCATATTGAGGCGCAGAACACAATCGTCAAATTGTGTCTCTTTCAATTGTTTACGACTGATATTGCATATAAAATTTGAAGTAAAAAATCAGAAAAAAGCCTTGAAAACGTTGAAAAAATCGTGTAATATATGGTTATAAGTAACAAGATGGGGGAATCATAAGATGTTTGAGATTGGAGAGAAGATCATCTATGGCGAAAACGGCGTCTGTACGGTGGAGAAGATCGACGCGCTGCCGATGGCGGGCTCCCCGAAGGACAAGCTGTACTACCATCTGAGCCCTTTCGTGGGTACCGGCATCTTCTTCGCGCCGGTGGAGTCGAACGTTTTCATGCGCCCTGTCATGAGCCGGGAGGAGGCGGAGGCGCTCATTGACGCGATGCCCGGCATTGAACCCGCCATCTGCAACGACAATCGCTTCAACCATGTGGACGCCTTTTATAAGGAGCTCTTTCGTCAGCACAGCTGCGAAGCGCTGGTGTCCATCGTCAAGGGTCTGCGTAAGCGCATGAGCGAACGCAAAACCAAGTCCAGCCGCGCTGAGGCCACGCTTAAGCGCGCCAAGGATATGCTGCACGGGGAACTGGCCGTCGCGCTCGACCTCGATTTTCAGGATGTGGAGGGCTACATACTAAGCCGCATCGGCAAGCAGTGATTCGTGGTCAGTGACCAGTAGGGGCGCTTATCAAGCGCGCGGCAGCAGAACAGAATGTTTTGCAGAAAAGCACGGCAAATCCGTAGTTGATTACGATTTCGCCGTGCTTTTCACATATATATTGCGCTTCGCCGCGAAGTTGACTGAGAGCCTCCGTTATGGTTATTTTATATTCGTCGCGAAGCGACACCACAACTATTCACTCTTCATTATTCACTCTTCACTGACCACTGGCCACTGACCACTAACCACTATTTATACTTATACGTTAAACCGGAACATGGTCACGTCTCCGTCCTGCATGACGTATTCCTTGCCCTCAAGACGGAACAGTCCCTTCTCCTTCACCGCCGCCATGGAGCCGCAGGCCTTCAAATCCTCGAAGGCTACGATCTCAGCCCGGATGAAGCCGCGCTCGATGTCGGTGTGGATTTTCCCGGCGGCTTTCGGCGCCTTGGTGCCCTTCACGATGGTCCAGGCGTGCACATCGTCCTCGCCCGCGGTCAGGAAGGAAATGTAGCCCAGCAGATTGTATGAGGTACGGATCAGGCGGTCAAG
>CAJOCV010000043.1:21164-28044 GCA_905233785.1 uncultured Oscillospiraceae bacterium | reverse complement strand
CGCCCCGCAAGTGTGCGAGCGTTCCCCCGCCGCGAGTGCGCGCAGCGGGGTGCATCCCCTCTAACGATTTAGTCCCGGAACGGGACTGAATCGTTACAATTCTGAAAACTATATCTGCTGTTCGGCCAGGGCGTCGCCGCCGACGCCGTCGGCAAGCGGCGCATCGGCATAGACGGAAGGCTCGGGCATGGGCAGGGACTGGAGGTAGGCGTGCATGGTCTCGGCCACGCGCTTGCCGTTGGCGACCGCCTCCACAACGGTTCTCGCGCCGTGCGCCGCGTCGCCCGCGGCGAAAACGCCGGGACGGGAGGTTCTGCCGTCCTCGTCCGCGATCAGCAGGCCGGAGCGCTCGGTGCCGATGTCCTTGGTGCTGCTGACGATGCTGCTGCCCAGCTCCTGGCTCACCGCGACGATGACGCCGGTGCAGGGATAGCGCTTTTCGGAGCCGGGGATCGCGCGGATCTTTCCGTTCTCGTCAAACTCGCTGTCGGCAAAGACGACGCTGTTCTCGAGGATTTCCACGGGGATCTTCATCATCTCAAAGCTCACGCCTTCGAGCTTGGCGTAGCTGCTTTCATACTGGCTCGCGGCGATCTTGTCGCGGCGGTTGAAGACCGTGACATAGCGCGCGCCCTGACGAATGGCGGTGCGGGCGCAGTCCATCGCGGAGTTGCCGGAGCCGATGACGATGACGCGCTCGCCCAGACGAAAGGCCTCGGGCGCGGCGAGATAGTTGATGGCGAAGGCCACATGCCCCAGGCTCTCGCCCTTGATGTGCAGGGCGCGCGGCTTCCACAGCCCTGCGCCCACGAACACGGCCTGATAGCCGTCACGGAACATATCGTCGATGGTGATCGAGCCGCCGATCGTGGTGTTCGGACGGAACTGGATGCCCTTGAGCTCCAGATGCCGGTAGGCGAAATCGTCCAGCACGGAGTCCGGCAGGCGGAAATCGGGGATGCCGTAGCGCAGCACGCCGCCGATCTTGTCCTTGCTGTCAAAGATGGTGACGCCGTAGCCGTAGCGGGCGAGGATGACCGCGATGGTGAGCCCCGCAGGCCCCGCGCCGACGATGGCGACCCGGCGGCCGTTAAATTCCGCGGGCCCTTTGACCATCTGGTTTGCGTAGGTGGTGGAAATGTAGTTTTCGATCACGGAGAAGTGCACCGGCGCGTCCTTGATGCCGCGCACACAGTGCCCTTCGCACTGCTTCTCATGGTTGCAGACCAGGGAGCAGACCGTGGTGAGGGGATTGTTTTCAAAAAGCATCCAGCCGGCCTCGTTGAGCTTGCCCTCCTTCAGCAGGCGGATGACCTCGGGGCAATTGGTATGGATCGGGCAGCCCTCCCGGCAGCGGGGCTTCTTGCAGCCAAGACAGCGGTTGGCCTCCTCCATCACATGCAGCGCCATGTTTTGTCCTCCCAGTATCTCTGTTGTATTGTAAGCAGTCATCCCCTCAAACTCAGGGGGAGTTCAGAGGGGGAACGCCTCTGATTTTTCGCGTCGAAACGCGAAAAACAAATCAAAATATGTTTTTGACGAGGCTTTGCCCCGACAAAAACTCCCTAAACCGAGCTTCGCGAGGTCTTGCGCCGACCAAACACGGCGTGTCTCACGCAAGCGCCGTGTGCGATAAGCGCAAGTGTCCCTAATTGTTCAGTCCCCTCTTAAGGGGACTGAACAATTACAGTGTTACTCCATCTTTGAAGATGGCGATTTCCTTCGCGCCGTGCTTCTCGGCCTTGGTCTTTTCACCGGAGGCCACGCGCAGCACATAGTCCAGCAAACGGTCGCCCGCGTCGTCCAGGCTCTCGCCCTCGGCCACGGAACCGGCGTTGAAGTCGATCCAGTTGCCCTTCTTGTTGTAGAGCGCGGAATTGGTGGAAATCTTCACCGTGGGAGCCGGGGCGCCGAAGGGCGTGCCGCGCCCGGTGGTGAAGAGGATGATGTGCGCGCCCGCGGCGGTCAGATCGGTCGCGGAGACCAGGTCGTTGCCCGGGCCGGAGAGCAGGTTGAGCCCCTTCTTGGTGACAGGCTCGGCGTACTCCAGCACGTCCACGATCTGGGCGCTGCCGCCCTTCTGGACGCAGCCGCAGCTCTTGTCCTCGAGCGTGGTGATGCCGCCGGCCTTGTTGCCGGGGCTGGGGTTTTCATAGACCACCTGCCCGTGGCTGACAAAGTAATCCTTGAAGCGGTTGACCATGCGCACGGCCTTTTGGAAGACCTCCTCATCCTTGCAGCGGGAGAAGAGGATGTTTTCCGCGCCGAACATCTCGGGCACCTCGGTCAGCACGGTCGAGCCGCCGAGGGAGACAAGCCGGTCGGAAAAGCGGCCGACCGTGGGGTTTGCGGTGATGCCGGAGAGCCCGTCGGAGCCGCCGCACTTCATGCCGATCACAAGCTCCGAAGCCGGGATCTCCTCGCGCTGAAACTGGGAGGCGTAGTCCGCCAGTTCCTTGAGGAGCTTCGCGCCCTCTTCCAGCTCGTCCTCAAACTGCTGGCAGACAAGAAACTTCACGCGCCGATCGTCCCACTCGCCGAGTTCACGCTTGAACTGCTCCTGCGTGAGGTTCTCGCAGCCGAGGGAGAGCACCAGCACACCGCCCGCGTTCGGGTGGCGCACCAGCGCGGCGAGGAGCTTGCGCGTCTGGGCATGGTCGTCCCCCATCTGGCTGCAGCCGTAGGGGTGGGCAAAGGTGTAGAGCCCGTCGATGCTGCCGGTGACGAGGTGCTGGTTTTCACGCACCAGGGCGGCGGCGATGCTGTTGACGCAGCCCACCGTCGGCACGATCCAGAGTTCGTTGCGCACGGCGGCGCGTCCGTCCGGCCTGCGGTAGCCCAGAAACGTGCGCGGGGCAAGCTCGGGCAAGGGGTAGGTCTTGTGGCAATATTCGTATTCGGCGGTCTCGGAGAGGCCGGTGCGCACGTTGTGCACATGCACCCAGGCGCCCTGCGGAATATCCGCCCTGGCAATGCCGATGGGGTTTCCGTACTTGACGACGGCCTCCCCCTCGGCGATGGGGCGCAGGGCAAGCTTGTGCCCCCGCGCCACATCCTCGGCGGCGGTGACGGTGAGGCCGTCGAGCGTGAGCTCCTCCCCGGCTTTCAGATCCGTCAGCGCGACCGCCACGTTGTCATTGGGGTGAATGCGAATGAGCTTCATTCGGCGCACTCCTTCATGGCTTCATACATGCCGATCTCGTCGATGCGGTCAAGCGCCGCGGCGACAGCGGCCTCGAGGCCGTCGATCTGCGCAAGCGCACCGTCCCACAGGCGCTCGTCGTTCACGACGGCCTTGGCGAGAGCGGCGTTATCATCGTTCTTGTGGGCGGCGAAGAAGTCCAGCACCCACTCATCGTCCCGCACGGGATAGGCTGCGCCGTCGCGCTCGCCCTTGTGGTAGAAGGCGATGAAGGCGGCGAGGGAGAAGGTCAGGCGCTTGGGGAGCTTGCCCTGGCGCTTGACAAACTCGGTCAGGCTCGGCATCACGCGGGCTTTCCACTTGGAGGCGGAGTTGAGCGCGATGTCCAGGAGCTGATGGTCGATATAGGGGTTATCAAAGCGGTCGATGACGGAGGCGGCAAAGCCCTCCACCTCGTCGCGCGGCAGGTCGAGCGTGGGGATGATCTCCTCGAACATGGTCTTTTCCAGGTAAGTGCGGATGGCCTTGTCCTGCATGCAGTCGCGCACGATATTCTTGCCCGCAAGGTAAGCGCCGAGCACCATGGAGGTGTGCGCACCGTTCAGGATGCGAACCTTGCGCTGCTTGTAGGGGGTCACATCGTCCACGATCTGGATGGGGAGCCCGGCCTTTTCAAACGGGAACTCCTCCTTGATCGACTGAGGACCTTCGATGACCCAGGCGGCAAAGACCTCGCCGGTGTCGATAAGCTGATCCTCGTAGCCAAACTTCTCACACAGCGCGGCCGCGGCCTCGCCTCTCGCGCCGCCGGTGACGATGCGATCCACCAGCGTGGAGCAGAAGACGTTCTCCTTCTCAAGCCACGCGGCGAAGTCCGCCTCCAGCCCCCAGAGCTTGACGTACTCCTGTACGCAGCGGTGCAGCTCCTGCCCATTGTGGTCGATGAGCTCGCAGGAGAGGATGATGATGCCCTTGTAGCCGAGCTTCCAGCGCTCATGCAGGAAGAGCGTGAGCTTGGCGGGGAAGGCGGAGGGAGGCGCGTCGTCCTGCTTGCAGGCGGGATCGAAGGCGATGCCGGCCTCGGTGGTGTTGGAGATCACAAAGCGCAGCTCGGGATTTCTCGCGCAGTCAAGGAGCTTCGCCCAGTCGCGCTTGGGGTCGAGACAGCGGGAGGCCGCGGAGATGACGCGGGTGCGCTCCACGGGCTGGCCGTTCTCGCGTCCGCGCAGGATCAGGGTATAGAGCCCGTCCTGCTCGCCGAAGCGGTCGGCCGCCTCGGGGTGACCGCCGCGCGGCTGCACCAGCACGACCTTGGCGTTAAAGCCGGCCTTCTCGTTCATCTCGTCCACAAAGTGATCCGCGAAGGCGCGCAGGAAGTTGCCCTCGCCGAACTGGACGATCTTCTCCGGCGCGTTTTTGAGAAGATAGCCCTGATAGCCCTGCTTCTCCAGGGTCGCAAAACTCAATCTGTCCATAATCATGATCCTCTTTTCAGAGATTAAAATATCTTTCAGCGTTCTTGTAGCTGACGCCCTCGACGATGCGCTTGAGCGCCGCGTCGTTATCGGGGTACTCGCCGTTTTCGACCCAGTTGCCCACCAGGTTGCAGAAGATGCGGCGGAAGTAGTCGTGCCGCGCATAGCTCAGGAAGGAGCGGGAATCGGTGAGCATGCCGACGAAGTTACCCAGCAGGCCGAGATTGGCCAGGGACTTCATCTGCGCCTCCATGCCGGACTTGGTGTCGTTGAACCACCAGGCGGAGCCGTGCTGGATCTTGCCGGGCACCTCGTCGGACTGGAAGCAGCCGATCAGCGTGCCAAGCTGCTCATTGTCGGCGGGGTTGAGGGAGTAGAGGATGGTCTTGGGGCACTCGCCGGTCTCGTCCAGGGCGGCCAGGAAGGCCGCGATGTCGCCGCCGCAGGTGTTCTGGGCGATCATGTCAAAGCCCGTGTCGGGTCCGAGCAGGCGGTTCATGCGGGTGTTCACGCCGCGCAGGCAGGAGTAGTGCAGCTGCATGGCGATGCCGAGACGGTGGTAGGCGCGGCCTAAGCACAGCAGGATCGCGGTCTGGTACTTCTCCGCGTCCTCGACGCTGACGCTCTCGCCCGCCATGACCTTGCAGAAGATGGCGTTGACCTCGTCCTCGGCGGCGGGACGGAAGGGGATGTAATCGAGGCCGTGGTCGCTGGCGCGGCAGCCCATTGCGGCGAAGAACTCCAGGCGCTCGACAAGAGCGGCCTTGACCTCATCGGCGCTTGCAAGCGTTTCCTTGCCGACGCTCTCAGCCAGCTTCCCGATATACGCCGCGAAGCCGGGCTTGGAGATGTTGATGGCCTTGTCGGGACGGAAGGAGGGGCAGACCTTGACGGTGATGCTGGGATCCTCCGCGATCTTCTTGTGCCACTCGAGGGAGTCGATGGGATCGTCGGTGGTGCCGACCATGGCGACGTTGGCCTTTTTGATGATGCCGCGCACGGTGAGGTTCGGGTCATGCTGCAGCTTGTCGTTGCAGAAGTTCCAGGCCTCCTCGGCGGTCTCGGGAGTCAGGGGCTTCATAAAGCCGAAGAACTGGCGCAGCTCAAGATTGCACCAGTGGTACATGGGGTTGCCGATCGCCATCTGCAGCGCCTCGACAAACTTGAGGTAGCGCTCGTATGCGTCTCTTTCGCCAGTGACGTACTCCTCCGGGGTGCCATTGGAGCGCATGACGCGCCACTTGTAGTGGTCGCCGAAATAGCTGCCGTCGGGGTTCCTGCCGCCGAGCCAGACCTCGGTCAGATTGTTGAAGCGGCGATCCTCATAGATTTCGCGGGGAGAGATGTGGCAGTGATAGTCCACAAGGGGCAGCTGCTCGGAATAGTCATGGAACAGGTGCTTGGCTGTTTCGGTTTCCAGCAGGAAATCCTTGTCCATAAATGCTCTCATTGTAATCAATCCGCCTTTCTGCGCAGGGGCTGCTCCCATCGGCGTTTTCAACCGATGGGAGCAGCTTTTTCTTTTTTACCGTTTGATGTCGTAGTTCATGTTCATGAGCTGCCGGATGCTCTCGGCGTCGTCGGTGATGTTGCCGTCGCCGCGGATGGTGTGCTTGATGGCGGAGCTGGCCACGGCGAAGTTGATGGTGTCCATGGGCTTGTAGCCCTTCATCATCGCGTAGATGAGGCCGCTGGCAAAGGCGTCGCCCCCGCCCACACGGTCAAGGATGTTGAAGGTGAACAGGCGGCTTTCAAAGGTGTGGTTCTGATACCACATGTAGGCCATGAGGCTGTTCTCGCTGCCGGTATGGGCAAAGCGGACATGCCGCGCCATGCACTTGAGGTTGGGGTAGCGCTCGGCGAAGGCCTGAAACACCTCGTCCTGCTGCTCGTAGCTCGGCTGCATGGGGACGCCGTCCTTCCAGTCGCCCTTGCTGTGGTCGTTCTCGTCCCGCCAGAGGTGGTAGGGCTCGATGCCGAGCAGCACGTCCACATACGGCAGGCACTGGGTGCAGAAGTCGCGCGCCTGCTCCCAGGTCCAGAGCAGACTGCGGAAGTTGCCGTCAAAGCTCACGGTGAGCCCCTTCTCCTTGGCCTTTTTCATGCAGGCGAGGATGAAGTCCGCGCAGCTCGGGGACAGGGCGGGCGTGATGCCGCTCAGGTGCAGCCAGTCGAAGTCCGAAAGCAGCCAGTCCAGATCGACCTTGCTGAAGTCATACTCGGTGATGGCGCTGTGCTTGCGGTCATAGGTGACCTTGCTGGG